>JBBIQY010000158.1:0-2964 GCA_037442085.1 Anaerolineae bacterium | reverse complement strand
CTCAGCTTATCATCGGACATGGGCTTGTTCTCCGGCGATTGTTTTGGTGGTACCGACAATCTTACCGGCTGAACAGGCCCCTCATGTTGTGGGCCGCATCAGGCCATTCTGCGATCTACTGAGACTAAGCTCTTTGAGCTCAGCCGCTTGGTCAAGTTCATTATTCGGGCGCTGGAACAACATTACGGTTGCGTCCATGAGATCACTGCGCCAGCCACCCCGAGACCATGAAGATTGGATCTACTGAGTCTGGCAACGGCGTGCAGTGGTGGTATCTCACGCGCGTCGGCGTACACGCAGAGGAAGGCGAGTCGTCTTATCTCTCTCCCTTGACCGGCTGGTCGCACTTCCTCGGGCGCGCTTACGTCGTCGGCGACCCGCAGGCAACGCTCATCCGCTGGCTGGATCGGCCCTGGACAACGGGCGACCTCTACTCGCTGCAGAAGCTGGTGGCCGCCATTCACGCGCCGTAGGACTTTGGTGGGTGAAAGGGGGCGGGCTGCGGAAAAGCCCCGGAAATAAGCTGCTCCGCGCCTCCTCGAACAGCGGCCGTTAGTGCAATCGTACTATGAGGGCCGCTGTCGTATTTTGCTAGACTCCAAACGACGATGGCTGGTGTTGTCAACCACAGCCATAACCTGCCTCACTCATTCGCTCGTCGCTCCATGTCCGGCCCAACCGCTCGTCCCAAAACGTCTGCCCTAGACGGGGTGCGTTTGTACCTCGGCCGTCAGGCCTCCAGCCCGGCCCGCTACGTGCTGGAGCAGTTGCTCTACGCCACGGTTGGTTGGGTCCCGACGATTGCCGGCATCGCCCTGCGCGGCGTGTTGTATCGGCTGATCCTGCGCATGGATGGGCTGGCAGCGATTGAGCACAACGTCCGCCTGCGTTTCGCCGACCACATCCGGCTGGGCAACGGCGTGTATCTGGATCAGGGCGTCTACCTGCATGCCACGCCGGGCGGCATCACCATCGGCGCAGACACAATCGTCATGCACGGCGCCGTGCTCCACGTCTACAACTTCCGCGGGTTGCCGCACGCGGGCATCACCATCGGCGAGAACAGCCTGATCGGCGAGTACACGGTCATTCGCGGACAGGGCGGCGTACATATCGGCAGCCGCGTCTACACCTCACCCTTTACGCAGATCATCGCCGTCAACCACGTCTTCGACGATCCGAAGCGTTCGTTCGTCGAGCAGGGCATCACCGCCGAGGGCATCGTGATCGAGGACGATGTCTGGCTGGGCGCGAGCGCAGTGATTACAGACGGCGTGCGCGTGGGCCGCGGCGCGATTGTGGCCGCCGGGGCGGTGGTGACGAAGGATGTGCCGCCTTACACCGTCGTGGGCGGCGTGCCGGCTAAACCCATTCGATCCATCGTCGAGGACGGCCAGGCGCGGCCTGAGCGTGTCGTTTACTTTAAGCCATAGACCTCAGCCCCGCCGGGGCCAAGGGCGAACGCGGAAGACGCGGACGCGAGAACGCATAGCGTTCGACTGCGCTCGACCGCCTTCTGAGAAGGAAGATGAAACCATGACAGCACTCACCATCGTTATCCCGGCCTACAATGAAGAGGGCGGCATCGAGGCCATCGCCCGGCGCGTGCTGGCCATCGAGCCGGAGCTCAACAAGGTCGGCGTGGAGCTGGCCGAATTGTTGGTGGTGGACGACGGCTCTAAAGACCGCACCGCCGAGATCGCCCGCAGCATCCCCGGCGTGACCCTGATTCAACACCCGCAAAACAAAGGCTACGGGGGTGCGCTCAAGACCGGCTTCAGCGCGGCCAAGGGCGACCTGGTCGGCTTTCTGGACGCCGATGGCACCTACCCACCGGAATACTTTCCGCAATTGTGCCTCAAGGCAATGAACGGCACCGACCTGGTGATCGGCTCGCGCATGGCAGGCGCCAAGAGCGAGATGCCGCCGATGCGCCGGCTGGGCAACTTCCTGTTCGCCAACCTGCTTACCCTCATCAGCAACCAGCGCGTGACGGACAGCGCCAGCGGCATGCGTGTCTTCAAACGCGAAGTGCTCGAGCGCATGTACCCGCTGCCGGATGGCCTCAACCTGACGCCGGTGATGAGCACACGCGCCCTGCACGAGGGCATCCGCGTCGCCGAGGTCGCCATCCCCTACAGCGAGCGCGTCGGGCGCAGCAAGCTCAGCGTCGTGAAGGACGGCGTGCGCTTCCTGCAATCCATCGTGTGGACGGCGCTGAGCTACAACCCGGTCAGCATCCTCGGCAAGATCGGCCTGGCCGGCGTGGGGCTTGCGGCGCTGGCCGGCCTGTGGCTGGTGGTTGCCCGCCTGATGGGCGACACCGAGCTGGGGCCGCTGGAAGTAGCCGGCCTGTTCACGGCGCTGATCGCCGCCGTCGTCGGCGTCAGCATCTTTTCGCTGGGTGTGGCCTTCAATTATCTGGTCAGCCTGTTCTACAAGCAGCCGGTGCGGCAGGGCCTGTTCGGCAAGCCGATTTTCAAGACGCCGCTGGATCGGCACTTTGGCTGGGCCGGGCTGCTGGCGACGGCGCTCGGCTTTGTCATTGGCGTGATCTCACTGGCGCTCAGCCTGAACGGGTGGGAAATCGCGCGCCTGTGGCTGTATCTGCTGGGCAGCGCGATGGTCACGCTCGTCGGTGTGCAACTGGTCATCTACTGGATTTTGATCCGCGTGCTGGAGGAGTTGAGCCAGCGCGAGATGTTGACCCAGCGGGATATGAACGGTGCTTAGCGTTCGCGCGGATTCGCCCGTCCGCAGATTGTTTCTTGCAAGCTTCTTTTACTGCATGCTCCTTTTTGGCTCATTCACACTAGACGTTATAAGAAATAAGAATTAGACTGTATGGATGCTCAACTACACAGACTTGAAACGAGATGGACGGAAATTTCTGGCCCTCACTGGATTAACCCTCAACGAATTCAAATTATTGTTGCCTGCTTTTGAGAAAGCTTATCGTCAGTC
>JBBIQY010000157.1:0-3077 GCA_037442085.1 Anaerolineae bacterium | reverse complement strand
CCAGCGCCGTCGCCTGCTTGAAACGTGATCTGGAAGCCTGCCTGACCTTTTATGCCTTCCCCAAGGCCCACTGGAAGACCATCCGAACGACCAACGTCATTGAGCGATTGTTCAATGAGGTCAAGCGCCGCAGTCACAAGATGGCCGCCGCGTTCCGTAACGAAGGGAGCTGCCTATTGATGTTCTTCGCCGTCGTCCGTTCGCTCAAGTTCCGCTGTATCAGCATGCCGACCACGTGAGCCGGCCCGCCCTTTTACACAGAACTTGACAAACTACCCACCAATGCCGATACTGGAAGATGCGACGGATAAGGCAGAAGAGGTGGCCGTCGCATTGCAGAGCATCGCTCTCAAGCGCGATTAGCCCCACACGCCGAGGAGGACGATACCGAAGCACGGCAATGACTTGAACGGCAGTCTGATATTGCCGTCCGATGCGAACAAGGAGAAAAGGACATGCTTAGCAAACGCAAGATCAAGAACAAAATCCGGGTGACGTTCACCTTATCTGCCCTTGAGGGTGAGGAGTCTGTTCATCTGGTGGGCGAGTTCAACCACTGGAACCGGGAAGCGACGCCGATGACGCGGAACGCCGAGGGGCGTGGGAAGTGAAGCTCGACCTTGAGCCTGACAGCGAATATCAATACCGCTACCTGGTGAACGGACTGGCCTGGCGCAACGACCCGTCCGCCGACGGCTACGTGCGCAATCCGTTCGGATCGGACAACTCCCCCGTGTCCACTGCGACCGTCCGCCGCACTCCGCGAACGACTTCCAAAGAGCGCACGGCTAAACCGCGCTCGAATCGAAAAACTGAAGGAATTTGAAATGCACCGGCGAATCCTGGCCTTTGACTTCGACGGCACGCTGGCCGAGGATGGCCGCGTGCCGCCCGCGCTGCACACCGCCCTTGAGCGAGTGCGCGCTGCCGGCTACGTTTTGTTCCTGGTCACCGGGCGGCGGTTCGAGAGCATTGAACTGGGGGCGTTACAAGACCTCTTCACCGGTATTGTCTGGGAAAACGGCGCAGTGCTCTATCACACCGCAGCCGAGGAAGTCTACCTGCCCTTCGGCCATCTGGGCCCCCACCTGATAGAGGCCATGGGGGCGGCGGGCGTGCCTCTGGAGCGTGGACGGGCGATTGTCTCGACCTGGCAGCCTCACGAAGAAACGGTGTGGCAGGTGCTCAAAGAATGGGGCGGCGACCCGGTCATCGCGCGTAACAAAGGAGCGGTGATGATACTCCCCCCAGGCGCGACGAAGGGCGCCGGCCTGGAACGGTTGCTGGCGCTGTGCGGCTTATCGCCGCGCAACCTGGTCAGCTTTGGCGACGGCGAGAATGACCTGCCCCTCCTGCGGCTGGGCGAAGTGGGCGTGGCCGTGGCCGATGCGGTGCCTGCCTTGAAGGCCATCGCCGACCTGGTGACGACCCAACCCGGCCCAAGCGGCGTGTTGGAAGCGCTAGAAACCTATTGGCTGGCCGGCACCACACACGGCCTGCCCAGCGGCCAGTTGCGCGAGCGCCAGATCCCGGTTGGTGAGGATGAAGCCGGCAACCCGGTTTCCCTGTCGGGCACGGCTCTGGCCGGCGGCAATCTGGGCGTGTTCGGTGATTCGAACAGCGGCAAATCGTGGGTGACCGGTCTGCTGGCCGAGGGCATGCATCACGCCGGCTATCAGGTTCTCCTGATAGACCCCGAGGGCGATTTCAGAGGGTTGCGCGCGCTGCCTGAAATGGTGGCGTTTGAGGGGAACTTGAGAACGCTGCCCTCCCCCTCGCTGGTCGTCGCGTTGCTGGAGACGGTGACCGTATCGGTGGTGCTGGACATGGCAGCTTATCCGGTGACCCACCGCGACCTATATGTGGCCGATTTGCTGCGCGGGCTGCGTTCGCTGAGGGAGCGCAAGTTCCGGCCCCATTGGATCGTGCTGGAGGAGGCCCAGCATTTCCTGCCGCCCAACGGCAACGCGGTTTCGGAGGTGCTGTTGCCCATGCTGCCCGGCGGCGGATGGGCCATGGTTTCGTATCGCCCGGACCGATTGGCCGCGCCGGTGCTGGCCGCGCTGGAACGTTGCCTGCTTACGCGCCTGAGCGAACCGGAGGCCGTGCAGGCGGTGCGCCAGAAATTCAACATGGAAGAGTCCCCGGCGGACATCCCGCGCGGTTACGCCTGGCTGTGCGGCCCGAGCCGGGTGCGCCTGCGCTCGAATGCCCGCCGGGTACCGCACATCCGGCACCTGTACAAATATCTTGATACGCCCTTGCCCGCGCACAAGCGTTTTCGCTTTCGGGACGAGAACGGCTTCCTGGGACTGGACGCGGCCAGCCTGTTCGAGTTCCTTCAGTTGCTCCCGAAGCTGCCCATCGAAAGCCTGGCCTACCATCAGTCGCGGGGCGATTTCGCCGCGTGGGCGGCGGGCGCGCTGGGAGACAGCCTCCTCGCGGGACACCTCCACAAACTCGGCCATCGCTCACTAGAGGGCGAGGCCCTGCGCGAGGCGCTCTTGCAGCGTGTGGCATCGCACTACGCCGATTTGCACGCATTGCGCTAAACGCCGACCGCATGCCGCGCATCGTCGCGATTTGCGATGGGCGATCAGCGACCCGCAAGGAGAAACGTATGCCATTGTTGACCATTCTTCGCCTTGGCCTGCGCCAGTTTGCGGTCGGGCTGCTCAGCGTGCTGGCGCTGGGCATCCTGAACCGCGTGATGAGAGTCGAAATGGGACTGGACCTGACGCTGGTGAGCGTGGTGATCAGCGCGCACTACTTCGTCGCGCCGCTCGCTGTGCCGCTGGGCCACCGCTCCGACACGCGCCCGTACCGACGCCCCGATGGGGCCTCTCTACACCGTACGCCTTACATTCTGGCGGGCATGGCCATCACCGCACTCACCACGGCGCTCGCGCCTTTCGCGGCTTTCTTCATGGAAGCACAGGGCGGATCCTTGTGGCTCATGTACAGCACAAGTGCTGGGCAACCATAACCGAGATGAAAGCTGGGGTGACGCGCTTGAGATTGATACCGAACTCGCAGATGGCGATGTAGCGGCCCAAGTAACGCTTATGGACGCCGCG
>JBBIQY010000156.1:0-3129 GCA_037442085.1 Anaerolineae bacterium | reverse complement strand
AGCACTGCGGAGTGCAACGTGTGGCTTGCCGACACATTCACTTTAGCAGAAGTTCTGAATCGGCGCAGCCTCTCATTTTCATCGCCCGTTGTGCGCCGGCGCGCATGGAGACTTCGCTCCGCTCAGGCCGCGCCCTGAGCCTGCCGAAGGCGGTTTGCCGATTTGTGTGTCATTTCGTAGGCGCGGGTCTTCAACTGTTCCAGCGCCAAACCTGATAATCATCCTCGCCAATGTGGATAATCGTCACTGGCCTATCAGGGGTGATGGGCTACAATTCAGCATACCTTCTCCTCTTGTGTGCCAGCAGAGGCATTGATGCGCCGATCCCTGGGCGCCCAACTCGGTGCGATTTTCCTCGGCTTCTTGCTGCTGGTCGCCGCCTCGGTCGTCGCTACCGTTCTGGCCGCGCAGGCTCAAGCCGCCGATGCCACCGTGATCAACATCGCCGGCCGCCAGCGCATGTTGACGCAGAAGATGACGTGGCTGGCCCTCACCCAACCCGACAGCCCCGACCTCGCCGCGAACATTCAACTCTTCGACCAAACCTTGCGCGCCCTGCGCGACGGCGGCGCGACGCTCGACGCGCGCGGCCAGACCGTCCTGCTCCCGCCGGCCCCCGATGCACCCCTCCGCGCCCAACTCGACGAGGTGAGCCGCATGTGGGCAACCTTCCGCGCCCATCTCCAGCCGAGTGACTCGGCTGCGCTTCAAACCGAGTCGCCCGCCATCCTAGCCCAACTCGATTCAGTCGTCGGCGCCTTCGAGGCGCGCGCGCGCGCCAAAGTCATCCGCCTACAATTCATTCAAGTCATCTTTCTGGCCGCCGCGTTCCTGCTTCTGGGGTGGGGCTATTTCTTTGCCCGGCGGCGAATCGCTCATCCGATTGCCGCCCTCGACGCGGCGGCCCGGCGCATCGCCTCCGGTCAGCTTTCCCCTTCGGCGCTGTCGCCTGCCGATGACGAACTCGGAGATTTGGCCCGCGCATTTGAAGCCATGCGCCGTGAGATCGCCGCCGCCCGTGAACAACTGGGATCGCGCGTGTCTCAACGCACGCGTGAACTGACGTCGGCGTTCGAGTTCAGCCGGGAAATCGTCTCCCAATTGGAACTCGATGACCTGTTGCGCTCGGTCACCGAGCGGGCGCGCGCGCTGATGCGGGCGGAGGCCGTTTCGCTGTGCCTGCTGGCCGAGAACGGGGAAACCCTGGAACTGACGGCCAGCAGCAGCGAGGCCGGCGGTCACGCTGGATTGCGGCAACCCGCCCGACGCGGGTTGGCGGCGCGGGTGGTGGGCGCGGGCGAAACGGTGGTGGTCGGGGCCGAGTGTTCGGCCTGCGGCTTCCTGTTGGCGCACGCGCCGGGCCAGTGCGCCGCCGCGCCGCTTCGCGTCGGCCAGCGCACGCTCGGGGCGTTGTGCGCCGTCCGCAACCCGTCGGGCGCGCAATTCGACGCCGACGAGACTCGCGCCTTTACCCTGCTGGCCAACTCGGCGGCCATCGCCATCGCCAACGCCCGGCTGGTCGAGGCCGGACGGCGCCAGGCCGAACACGCCGCCGCCCTTGCCGAGCGCGAGCATCTGGCCGCCGACCTGCACGATCATCTGGCGCAAACGTTGAATTTTCTCAGGCTCAAGGTTGACCGGGCGACGGAGATGCTCGGGGCCGGGCAGGCGGCCGACGCCGGAGCCGAACTCGAACGGATGAAGCCGGCCATCGGCGAAGCCTATGGTCAGGTGCGCGCCGCGCTCGTCGGCCTCCGTGAGCCGCTGCTCGCCTCCGACGATCTTGCGCAAAAGCTGGCTGCCTGTGTCGCCGACTTCCGCCAGGCCTCCGGCCTGCTTGCCGATCTCACCATCGCCGATTCATCGGCCCTGGCCCTGCCGCACCTGACACAGACGCAGGCCTTGCACATCGTCCGCGAGGCGCTGGCCAACGTCCGGCAGCACGCCCGCGCACAGCGGGTGGTGTTGTCCGTCGAGCGCGACAACGGGTGCGCTCGTTTCGTCGTCGCCGACGACGGCTGTGGTTTCGATCCGCAGTGGGTTGACGGGCGCGATCATCTGGGGCTGGCCATCATGCGCGCCCGCGCCGAGCGGAGCGGCGGGCAGTTCACAATCGAGTCTGCGCCGGGGGCCGGAACAAAAGTGGCAGTGACCTTTCCGTTGGCCGAACCTTCGGCAGCGGACGCGCCGCCGGAGAAACGACGATGACGCGCGCCCGCATCTTGCTTGCCGATGATCACGAGCTCTTCCGCGAAGGGCTGGCCAGGCTGGTCAATGCCCAGCCGGATATGCAAGTGGTGGGGCAGGCGGCGGATGGGCTCGAGGCGCTCCGCCTCGCCCTCGATTTGCGCCCCGATCTGATCGTCATGGACATCCAAATGCCGGTGTGCGACGGCCTCGAAGCCACCCGCCTGATTCGAGCCGAATGGCCCCAGGCCCGTATCTTCATCCTCACCGTGCACGACGAAGACGAAAAGCTGTTTGAGGCGATCAAGTCCGGCGCGAGCAGTTATCTGCTCAAAGACACGCATTCGGCCGACTTTCTGCGCGGCCTGCGCGCGGCGCTGGCAGGTGACGCCGCCCTGCCGCCCAAACTGGCGGCGCGTTTGCTGGACGAATTTGCCCGCCTGGCGAACCAGCCCAGGCCGGATTCCCCGTCTTCCACGGCTTCCGATCTCACCCCGCGCGAGCGAGACGTCCTCAACCTGATCGCCGCTGACGCGACCGACAAAGAGATTGCGGAAAGACTCTCGTTGAGCCTGCACACCGTCAAGACGCACGTGCGCAGTATTCTGAGCAAACTGCACGCCGTCAACCGGCGGCAGGCCGCCCGGCTGGCGCGCGGGAGGGAGGGGTGAGCGACAGACCGAAGTGAACGACTGGAGGAGTCACACGCAATGCGCGTGCTCAGCGCCGCCTGGCCTGCGCCCGGCGAACCGGCCCTGCGGACGACCTAATTCTTTCCTCCTCAAAACAGTTCTGCATCACTCCCTTTTCATTCTCGCTCTTAACTGGTTTCAAGGAGCTAACAATAGAGCGAGTAAGGATGAGAGCAAAGCCTTCCCGCGCCGCCGGACATTGTGGACGAACTCGAAGAAGCCTAGGTAGAGCGGCAACTTCTCTTGGGAG
>JBBIQY010000155.1:0-3163 GCA_037442085.1 Anaerolineae bacterium | reverse complement strand
ACTCTTGCCATTCCCTAATTGACGGACTGAAAAATGGGGTGCTATAATTCGGGCACAAGCCCCACAAAGAGTTCGACCTCGTCGTCCTCAACCCGATACAGCATACCATTCCGGCTTAAGCCTGGCTTTTACCAAATCGCATCGTTGTAATGGGCGGCACCCAACGCCCATTACTCTCCACCAGATGGTCAACATGGACATTGCAGAGTTACAACAGCAGAATCTCTCCGACCTGCGCACCATCGCCCGGCAGTGGGATATCCCGGCCTACAGCAAGCTCAAGAAAGAAGACCTGATTTTGCGGCTGTTGCGCGCCAACGCCGAAAAGCAGGGTCTGGAGCTGCGCGGCGGTGTGCTGGAGATCGTGGAAGACGGCATCGGCTTCCTGCGCGCCGAGCATTACCTGCCCGGCCCGGAAGACATCTACGTCTCACAATCGCAGATCCGGCGCTTTGGGCTGCGCACCGGCGATATGGTCATCGGCCAGGTACGGCCGCCCAAGGACTCGGAGAAGTATTACGGCCTGCTGCGCGTCGAGACGGTCAACGGCCTCGACCCGGAGACCGCCAAACGCCGTCCGGCCTTCGAGCAGCTCACGCCCATCTTCCCGGAAACGCGCTTTGATCTGGAGACGAGCAAGAACATCCTCAGCACGCGCTTCATCAACCTGATCGCCCCCATCGGCATGGGCCAGCGCGGCCTGATCGTCTCGCCGCCCAAAGCCGGCAAGACCACCATCCTCAAGGACATCGCCAACGCCATCAGCCGCAACTACCCGGACGTGCACCTGATGGTGGCCCTCATCGGTGAGCGTCCAGAAGAAGTGACGGACATGGATCGCTCAGTGGAGGCCGAGGTCATCGCCTCGACCTTCGACGAACCGGTGACCTCGCACTGCCGCGTGGCTGAGATTGCGCTGGAGCGCGCCAAGCGGCTGGTGGAAGGCGGCCGGCACGTCGCCATCCTGCTGGACTCGCTCACCCGCCTGGCCCGCGCCTACAACCTGGTCGTCAACCCCTCGGGCCGCACGCTCTCCGGCGGCCTCGACCCGGCAGCGCTCTACCCGCCCAAGAAGATCTTCGGCGCGGCCCGCAACCTGGAAGAGGGCGGCTCGCTGACCATCGTCGCCACCTGCCTGGTGGATACCGGCTCGCGCATGGACGACATGGTCTACGAAGAGTTCAAGGGCACGGGCAACATGGAATTGCACCTCAGCCGCAAGCTGCAGGAACGGCGTATCTTCCCGGCCTTCGACATCGAACGCTCGTCCACCCGGCGCGAGGAGCTCCTGCTCGGGCCGGACATCACCCCGCGCGTCTGGTTGCTGCGCCGCATGTTCGGCCAGATGATCGCCCCACCGCCCAACGGCGCCGGCATGGACGTGACCAACGCCACCGAGGCGGTGCTGGAGCAGCTGCGCCAGACCGATAACAACATGGAATTCCTGGAGACCCTGGGGAAGAACAGTCGGGGGCGAGATTGACGGCGGCGGCACAGAGAAACACGGAGATATCAAACAAGAACTCGGAGCCTGAAGGCAGCTCCGAGTTCTTTTGTCTGTTCTCTCTTGCGACGACGATCACCAACCCCGCATCCGTGCGATGGCCCACTCGTACAGTTGTTGATAGCCCAGCGCCGAATGGCGCCAGGAGAAGTCAGCCGTCAGGCCGTTGCGCTGGATGGCGCGCCAGCTCACTTTATCCACGTTGTAGATGTAAATGGCGCGTTGCAGCGCACGCCAGAAGTCATCGGCCGCGAAGTAGTTGAAGGTGAAGCCGGTGACGCCGTCGCGCACCGTATCGGCCAGGCCGCCAACGGCGCGCACCACCGGCACGCTGCCGTAGCGCATCGCAATCAGCTGTCCCAGCCCGCACGGCTCGAAGAGCGACGGCATCAGGAACAAGTCGCTGCCGCCGTAAACCAACGGGGCCACGTCCGGCGCATAGGCCAGCACTGCGCGCATCTTCTGCACATGGTAGCCGGCCAGATGGCGCAGCATCTCCTCGTAATGGCTCGCGCCCGTGCCTACCACCACAAACTGCGCTTCGCCCGCCCCGCCGTTCAGCAACAGGTGCAGTACATGGCCGAGGATGTCAATACCCTTCTGCCAGTCGAGGCGCGTGACCATGCCGACCAGCGGCACCTCGTCGCGCACCGGCAGGCCGAGTTTGCGCTGCAGGGCGCGCTTGTTTTCGAACCGGGCCTCTATCCGGTCGGCGTCGAAAGGCGCGGCCAGGTGGGGGTCCGTTGCAGGGTTCCACACCTCATAGTCCACGCCGTTGAGGATGCCGTGCACATCGTAGTGCCGGAACTGGAGCAGGTTGTGCAAACCGGCGCCGCCCTCGGGCGTCATGATCTCACGGGCGTAGTTGGGGCTGACCGTGTTGATCATCGTGGCATGATAGATGCCGCGCGCCATGAAGTTGACCTCGCCGTATTTCTCCTCCCGCAGCCCGTGGGTGATGAGGCCCAGGTAACGGAAAACGTCCCAGGGCGAATGGCCCTGATGAGCGAGGTTGTGAATGGTGAAGACGGAGGCTATGCCGCGATAACGATCATCGGCCTGACCGGCCGTGGCGAGCCACGTCACGGCCGGCGCGCTGTGCCAGTCGTGGGCATGCAGTACGTCGGGCCGCCAGTCGAGCACATGGCAGATCTCGAAGGCGGCCCGGCTGAGGAAGGCAAAGCGGTAAGGGTCATCCCAATAGCCGTAGACATTGGGCCGATCGAACAGCGCCTGCTGCGCCACAAAATAGATGGGCACGTCGCTGCCCGACAGGAAGCTCTCGTATATGCCGGCCGCAATCGGCCCGATGCCGGTGTTCACGATCATGCCGCCCGGGCGCGCGCTGAGCGCTCCGGCCCGCCCGCGCTGTTCGAGGCTCTGGTAAGCCGGCATCACGACGCGCACATCGTGACCGAGCACCCGCAGGGCCTTGGGCAAAGCGCCGACCACGTCGGCCAAACCGCCGACTTTGGCAAACGGCGCAACTTCTGCACTGACGAAGAGGATTTTCAGGGCCATGTTCGATTGCCGATTCCTGATTGGAGGCTGGGGTCGAGTGGCCCATTCTAAATCACCAATCTTCTGTCGGCAATCAAAAATCCTTATGTGCGCTTGACGCCTGCCTTTGCGGGCTGATAAACTCCCTTCCCGTTAGTG
>JBBIQY010000154.1:0-3319 GCA_037442085.1 Anaerolineae bacterium | reverse complement strand
TCTGTCTGGGTGATTCTGAGTTACGACAGGTAAGTGATGAGCAACGCGGTGGCAATGACCAGCAGGCGCCGCAGGGTATAGCCGGGGATGCGGTAGCGTCTGGAAGCTGACATCAACGTATCCAACCTCGCGGATGTAAAGTCACAATTCAGTCAACCGGGTTAGTGCCATACCGACTGACCTCGGCACGAAAATAATACCAGCCCCGGTGGGCGGTTGTGCGTTCGAGTTCGGATAGAAAACTGGGAGATTCGGACTATGCCGGGCGGTGGTTTGGTCCGACGGAGGTCAGATCGGCTCCAGCCCATGTGCGTCCAGCAGGGCGGCGTCGGCCAGCAGGGCAGGGGTGGGGCCGTCGGCCACGATGCGGCCCTGGTCCATGATGACGGTGCGGGGGAAGACCTCGGCTACCAGGCGCAGGTCGTGGCTGGAGACGAGCATGGTCTGTGGTAGGTCGTGCAGCAGGCGGATGAGGGTGCGGCGGGCGCGCGGGTCCAGGCCGGCGGACGGCTCATCCAGGACCAGGATCTCCGGATCCATGCTCAGCACGGTGGCAATGGCGATGCGCTTCTTTTCGCCCACGCTCAGATGGTGGGAGACGCGCGCCGCGTAGGCGCTCATGCCGACGGCGGCCAGCGCGGCGTCCACCCGCCGGCGCACCTCGGCCTCCGGCAGGCCCATGTGCAGCGGGCCGAAGGCCACGTCCTCGTACACCGTCGGTGAGAAAAGCTGGTCGTCTGGGTCCTGAAACACCAGGCCGACGGCAGCGCGCACCCGGCCCAGGTTCTCCGCCTTTACCGGCAGGCCGGCGACGCGTACCTCGCCCGTGCCGCCGTTCAGGATCCCGTTCAGGTGGAGGATCAGGGTGGACTTGCCAGCGCCGTTCGGCCCAACCAGCGCGACTTTTTCGCCCGGCTCGATGTACAGGTCAACGCCGTTGAGCGCCACGTGTCCATCGGGGTAACTGAACGTCAGGCCGGTGACTTCAATCGTATGGTGCATGTTCAACCAAACACAAAGCCAATCAGCGTCACCATGGCCAGGAAGGTGACCCAACCGACCAGCGCGTAGCGGTCGGCATTTGTCAGTTGCGGCGGCGTCAGCGTCTTCAACTCCCCCTGAAAGCCGCGCGCCAGCATCGCGTTGTAGATGCGCTCGCTGCGCTCGAAGGCGCGCACGGTCAGGTTGCCCACCAGGCCGCCCGCCACCCGCCCGCGCCAGAGCAGGCTGCCGCCCGCCTTGCCCGCACCTGCCGCCGAGCGCGCTTCGCGCGCGCGCCGCAGCCGCAGCGCCTCGTCCGCCAGCACGAACAGGTAACGGTACATGAAGGAGATGATGCCGACCAGTGGACGCGGCATGTGCAGCTCGCGCAACGCCCACAGCAGGTCGGGGAAGGCTGTTGTCACGCCCAGCAGGATGGCGATCTGCACACTGACCCAGGACTTGATCAGGATGCTGACAAAGCGCACCGTGCCCTCCAGGCTGATGGTCAGCGCGCCGGCTTGCGCTAGGGTTTCGCCGGGGACGGTGAAGGGCAGGGTGATGGCCGCCAGCGCGAACGGCAGCGCGACGAACGAGCGCTTGAGCGCGTAGCCCAGGCCGAGGCCGGAAAGCTGCGCGATGAACAACGTCGCCGTGAAGAGGACCAGGTACGGCAGCCATGCCCCGAACGGCAGCAGCGTGGCCGCCAGGATGAACAGGAACGCGCCGATGACTTTGACGCGCGGGTCCAACCGGTGGATACGGCTGGACCCGCGCTGATAGTGATCGGCTAAATCGAAGTGAACCACGACCGAGGGCTTATGCGCCGGCGCGCCGACCCTGAACGCGGGCCACGGCCCAGGCCACGCCAAACACGATCAGGGTGCCCAGCATTACGGCCAGGATGCCCGAGATCAGCGGATCGGCGATGAACGGCAGGGTGTAATCCGGGAAGAGGTTGTAGACCGGTTCCAGGGCCTTATCGAGGAAGCCGGTATCCTCGGCCACGCGCTCCAGCCCGTCCGGATCGGGGCTGGCCGCAAACGAGAAGGCCGCGACGACCAGCGCGATGACCAGACCGGCGACGACCCAGTTGGCGCTGGCCCGGCCGGGCGCCGCCTCACCGATGTTGAGCAGGTCGCGGCGGGTGGCATAGAGGAAGGCCAATGCGCCGACGGTAATCAGCGCTTCGCCGATGCCGATGAGTGCATGAACGCCGGCCATCGCCGGCAGGGCCACGCCCAGCGGCGAGGTGCCGGAGATCACCAGTTGAAAGGCGGTGGCGATGGCGCCCATCATCACCGACAGCCAAGCGCCAACTGCCCCGGCAGCCAGGATCGCGTTGCGGCCCTCGCCCAGCACACGGCGCATCAGCTGGTACACCAGGTGGCCGGTGAAGGCCGTGATCACCCCCATGTTCAGGATGTTCCAGCCCATCACCAGCAGGCCGCCATCCTGGAAGAGCAGGCCCTGAATGGCGATGACGCAGGTCATGACGAGCGCCGCCGCCCAGGGGCCCATGATGATGGCGACCAGCGCCCCACCCAAGAGGTGGCCGGATGTGCCACCCGCCACCGGGAAATTAATGGCCTGTGCCGCGAAGACGAAAGCGGCCAGCACGCCCATCAGCGGGATTTGTTTCTCGCCCAGCTGTCCCCTGGTCTGCCGCAGTGCGTAGGCGACGGCGGCGATCAGGAGCACCCAGCCAACGATGGATACCGGCGTGGAGAGGAAACCGTCCGGGATGTGCAGCGCCGTCGTCGTCAGCCACAGCGCGGCCAGCCCGTAGAACTGGAGCAGGCGATTGGATAAAGCCGCCCTGATATTGGCGGTGAGTGATTTGCTTGACATGTCGAAGCCTCCTGTGTCATGAACGACGAGAAAGAAACGAGAGAACCCGGCGGCCGGCTCCCGTCATGTGCGGCTGCCTTTCCGACAGCCCGGGCATAATCCGAACAAGGTGAGATGGTCCATATCCACCGTGAAGGAATAGTTGCGTTGCAGGGCGTGGAAGAATTCCTGCACGGCAGCGTTCGGCAAGGTGATCATTTCGTTGCACCGGCGACAGATGAGGTGATGGTGCGGTTCAGCGCCGGCGATCTCATACACCGTCTCGCGCCCGATATGAGCGGCCACCACCAGCCGCTGCTCGCACAGAAAGTCCAGGTTGCGGTATACCGTGGCGCGGTTGACGGCGGGCGCGCGTTCTGCCACGCGCCGGTAGATGGCCTCGGGCGTCACGTGCGTGCCCAGCTCGCAAATCGCATCCAGGATCAACTGACGCTGTGGGGTCAGGCGGTAACCCTGCCGCCGAATCAACCGGGCAAAGTCCAAAGTG
>JBBIQY010000153.1:0-3392 GCA_037442085.1 Anaerolineae bacterium | reverse complement strand
GATTGTATCATTCACTCACCACGATCCCGCTGAGGAAGTCCGAAATGGATGTGATCGAGTCTCAAATTGTCAAAGACGCACAGTACGAGGCAAACGCGGCCCACCATCGCGCGCTGGCGGCGGAATTGCGCGAGCGGCTGGCCCGCGTCCGACAAGGCGGCGGCGAAAGGTATCGCCAGCGGCACGAAGCGCAGGGCAAGCTGTTCGTGCGCGAGCGCATTGACAAGCTGCTCGATCCCGGCGCGCCTTTCCTGGAGATCGCGCCGCTGGCGGCGTGGGAGGTCTATGCCGACGACGCGCCGGGCGCAGGCCTGGTCACCGGCATCGGACGGGTGAGCGGGCGCGAGGTGATGATCGTCGCCAATGACGCCACGGTGAAGGGCGGCTCCTACTACCCGCTGACGGTGAAGAAACATCTGCGCGCGCAGGAGATCGCCGAGGAGAACCATCTGCCGTGCCTGTATCTGGTGGATTCGGGCGGCGCGTTCCTGCCGCTGCAGGCCGAAGTTTTCCCGGACCGCGAACACTTCGGGCGCATCTTCTACAACCAGGCCCGGCTGAGCGCCAAAGGCATCCCGCAGATTGCGGCGGTGATGGGCAGTTGTACGGCCGGCGGCGCGTACGTGCCGGCGATGAGCGATGAAACCGTCATCGTCAAGGGCACCGGCACGATCTTCCTGGGCGGGCCGCCGCTGGTGAAGGCCGCCACCGGTGAAGATGTGACCGCCGAAGAGCTGGGCGGCGCCTACGTTCACACGCACCAGTCCGGCGTCGCCGATCACTTCGCCGAAGACGACGAACACGCGCTGGGGATCTGTCGCCACATCGTGGCCACGCTCGGTCACCGGCCGCCGGGCGCCGGCCGCCAGCAACCCCCCGAAGAACCGCTCTATCCTGCCGATGAGATCTACGGCATCCTGCCGCGCACCTTCCGCGAGACGTACGACGTGCGCGAGATCATTGCGCGGCTGGTGGATGGCAGCCGCTTCCGCGAGTTCAAGGCCAACTACGGCACGACCCTCGTGACCGGCTTCGCCCATCTCGAAGGCTACCCGCTCGGCATCGTCGCCAACAACGGCGTCCTGTTCAGCGAGAGCGCGCTGAAGGGCGCGCACTTTGTGGAGTTGTGCACCGCGCGCCGGATACCGCTGCTCTTCCTACAGAACATCACCGGCTTCATGGTGGGCAAAGCCTACGAAGCCGGCGGCATCGCCAAGGACGGCGCGAAGCTGGTGCATGCCGTTGCCAACGCCGGCGTGCCCAAGCTCACCGTCATCATCGGCGGGAGTTTTGGCGCGGGCAACTACGGCATGTGCGGGCGCGCCTACCAGCCGCGTTTTCTGTGGATGTGGCCGAACGCCCGCATCAGCGTGATGGGCGGCGAGCAGGCCGCCAGCGTGCTGCTGACCGTGAAGCAGGAGCAACTGGCGCGCGAGGGCAAGCCGCCGCTCTCGTCCAATGAGGCCGCGGAGTTCATGCGCCCCACGTTGGAGAAATACGAGCACGAGGGCAGCCCCTACTATTCCACCGCCCGCCTGTGGGACGACGGCATCCTCGATCCGGCTGAGACGCGCCGCGTGCTGGGGCTGGCGCTGGCCGTGTGCGCTCAGGCGCCGCAGGTCGAGACACGGTACGGGGTGTTCAGAATGTAGACGTTGCCGTGGCTGTTGCCGGCAACGTCTCGCTAACCGATTTGATTTAAAATGCTCTCGGTGTTCCAAAAAATCCTGATTGCCAATCGCGGCGAGATCGCCGTCCGCGTGATGCACGCCTGCCGCGAACTGAACATCCGCACTGTGGCCGTGTACTCGGAGGCTGATGCTCAGGCGCTGCATGTGCGCGAAGCAGATGAGGCGGTGCCGATCGGCCCGCCCGCGCCGCGCGACTCCTACCTGCGCGCCGACAAGCTGATCGAAGCCGCGCGGGCGACCGGCGCCCAGGCCATTCACCCCGGTTACGGCTTCCTCTCCGAAAACGCCGACTTCGCCGATGCGGTGCGCGCTGCCGGCCTGGTCTTCATCGGCCCGAGCGGCGCTTCGATCCGGGCGATGGGCAGCAAGACCGGTGCCCGCGCTTTGATGGAACAGGCCGGCGTGCCGGTGGTGCCGGGTTTTCAACTCCCCTCGCCCGCCGGGAAAGGGGTTGGGGGTGAGGGCGCGTCCTCGGCTTTTGGTGAAGCGGCTGCCCGCCTCGGCTATCCGGTGCTGGTCAAGGCCTCCGGCGGCGGCGGCGGGCGCGGGATGCGCCTGGTGCGCGACCCCGCCGATCTGCCCGAGGCGCTGGCAAGCGCGAGGCGTGAGGCGCACGGCGCTTTCGGCGATGACACCGTCTTCTTGGAGAAGTATCTCGACCCGGCTCGGCACATCGAATTCCAGGTGTTTGGCGACGCGCACGGCAACGTGGTTCATCTCTTCGAACGCGAGTGCTCCATCCAGCGGCGGCACCAGAAGCTCATCGAGGAGTCGCCCTCGCCGCTGCTCGACGCCCACCCCGATTTGCGCGAGCGTATGGCCCAGGCCGCCGTCGCCGCCGCGCGCGCTGTGGCTTATCAGAACGCCGGCACCGTCGAGTTCATCGTCAACCCCGATACGCGCGACTTTTATTTTCTGGAGATGAACACGCGGCTGCAAGTGGAGCACCCGGTCACCGAAGCCGTCACCGGCCTCGACCTGGTGCACCTGCAATTGCGCGTGGCCGCCGGAGAACCGTTGCCGTTCGTCCAGTCCGGGATCAGTGCGCGCGGGCACGCTATCGAATGCCGAATCCTGGCCGAGGACCCGGCGCAGAATTTCCTGCCACAGAGCGGGCCGGTGCTGCTGGCCCGTGAGCCGCATGGCCCCGGCCTGCGCGTAGATTCCGGCTTTCGCACCGGCGATCAGGTCTCGCCGCATTACGACTCGCTACTGGCGAAGGTCATTGCCCATGCCCCCACGCGCGCCGAAGCGCTGGCGCGCCTGGACGCCGCGCTGTCCCGGTACATCTGGCTGGGCCTGACCACTAACGTCGAATTCTTGCGCGCGGTGCTGGCCCATCCTGAGTTCGTTGCCGGCGAGATGACGACACGCTTCCTCGAACAGCACTTTTCGGCGTGGCGGTCCGGCGCAGCAACGCCGCCCGCCCTCGCCCTGGCAGCAGTCGCCCTCACCGATTTCTTGACCGCTTCGGCGCAGCCGAAGAGCGGCGCTATCGGTGAGCGCCTTTCGCTGTGGCCGTCGAACGTTTCGCGTTCACAGCCTTTGCCTGGCGAAGTCGCTCACAGTAGTGTGCCCATGGACGGCGATCCCTGGGAACGGAGGGATGGCTTTCGGATCGGCGGGAGTTGAAACACGGAGGCTGCTGAAGGCGCTGCGTACACCAGGGTTGATTTGCAGCTACGGCGGCGAGAAAAAAAG
>JBBIQY010000152.1:0-3634 GCA_037442085.1 Anaerolineae bacterium | reverse complement strand
GGACTCAAGGGTGCATTCCAGATTTTTGGCCGCCCTTCGACTGCACGCCGCTCAACGAGCGGCGCTCTCCTGAGCGAAGCCGAAGGATCAGGGCGCAGGCCAAATATATGGAAATGCACCCTCTCACAAAAGTGTGCACGCCAAAGATGTCAGTGACAGCCGCATCCTGAGCGGAGCGGGCTGCTTTTGCCCGCGCAGTCGAAGGAGCGGCTGACAACCTTTGCGTGCACACCTCACAAAACTCGCGCTTGACTTCTCCCCGGCGAGTGTGCTATTCTGCTCGCGCTGGCTTGGCCCAGACTCTTCAGAAAGGCAATGGCGCAAACCCACATGGCAAGCAAGTTCAACAGCAACATCCGCCTGCGAACCGTCGCCGGGATCAGCGGGATGCTCCTTGTCGTATTGCGCCTTTTGCCGGTGAGTTGACAGAAATCTAGCAACTCCAGGCCGTAGGCGCAGCGACGCTTACGGCCTTTTTGTTTTCCAAAGCTGGATTGGGCCGTGGCGTCGCCTTATGTGACGTAACGGCCCTTTTGTTTTTGGAGACCCTATGAGTTTAGATCTTGCTGTTCAAGTTAAAGATGTCCTGAAGACGTTTGGCGGACCGGGCGGGCTGCTCGGCGGTATGCGACAGCCCGCACCAAAAGTCGCCGTCAACCATGTCTCATTCGACATCCGGCGCGGGGAAATCTTCGGTGTGCTCGGACCCAACGGGAGCGGTAAGTCCACGTTGATCCGGTTGATCGCCACCCTGTTGCTGCCCGATGGCGGGCGCGTGACCGTCTTCGGTTATGACGTGGTGCGCGAGGCCCGGCGCGTGCAGACGCTCATCAACCGCGTCTCGGTGGAGGCCAGCTTCTTCAAGAAGCTCTCGCCGATGGAGAATCTGCTCTATGGCGCGCGGTTGTACAACGTGCCTGCCGGGGCAGCCCGCCGGCGCGCGGCGCAAATCCTCAGCCGGCTTGGCCTGGAGGCGCGGGCCATCCAGCAACCGATGGAGGAGATGAGCCGCGGCATGCAGCAGAAGGTCGCCATCGCGCGCGCCTTCCTCAGCCAGCCGATCCTGCTGCTGCTCGACGAGCCGACGACCGGCCTCGACCCGCGCTCCAAGCGCGAGGTGCAGGCCTTCATCCGCGAGCTGCGCGATACGCACGACGCTACCATCCTGCTCACCACGCACGACATGTATGAGGCCGAGGCGCTCTGTGATCGTATCGCCATCATTGACGGCGGGCGCATCGTCGCGCTGGACACGCCGGAGAGGTTGAAGGAACGCCTACCCCAGAACGGCCACGCCGTGACCCTCGAGGACGTTTTCCTGGAACTCACCGGCAGGCATCTGGTCAACGAAGAAGATGAGGCGGATTAGCTGCCGGAGCAGAAGGAGTTGAAGCCATGCGAATTCGATTACAGCCGGCGCACGAACTGGTGAGGCCGGCCGACGACACAAAGACCGAGCACCTGCTCTGGCTTACGGATGAGCCGACACAGGAAGAACAGGGCCAAGAATGCTGGTACCTGACTCTGGAGAGCGGCCCGATCGTGATCGGGTTTCGAGTGAAGCTTGAGATTTGAGGTTCTACCATGTCTATCCTGACTCAAGAACTCAAGGCGTCGTACGCCTTCATCGAACGCAATTACTACATCGTCAAACGCTACTGGGCCTGGGAGTTGGTGTGGCTCGTCTACACCGTCGCCAACAGCCTGAGCATCAGCTACATCGGCGTGGGTGCGGGCCAGGTCAGCGGCGCCTCCGGCATTGATAGCAAGCATCTGGTGTTGTACCTGGCCGTCGGCACGCTGGTTTGGCGCTACCTCTCCGTCATCTTTTATTGGGTGACGGACGTGGTTGGCCTCGAGCGCTGGGAGGGCACCATCGAGTACACGCTCATGGCGCCCATCACGCGGCTGACGCATATGCTCGGGCAAACGGCCTTCGCCGTGCTCTACAGCCTGGCGCATACCGCCGTCGTGCTCGTCGTCACCGTGCTGTTCTTCGACATCTCGCTGGCCAACGCCAACCTGTTCGGCTTCAGCGTGCTGCTCATTGCCGGCAGCCTGTCGTTCATCGGCATCAGCATCTTCGGCAGCCTGCTGCCGCTGCTCTTCCCGGAGCGCGGCTCGCAGATGACTCACCTGATCATCGCCGGGCTGCTGCTGGTCAGCGGCGTGTATTACCCGGTCAGCGTGCTGCCGGAGTGGCTGCAAGCCTTCTCCTACATCTCGCCGGCCACGTACGTGCTCGACGGATCGCGCGAGGCGCTGCTCAACGGCGCCCCGACGCTCAGCCTGTGGCGTTACGTCTGGCCGCTGCTGGTGGCCGGCGCGGTGACCATCCCCTTCGGCTTACAGTGCTTCCACTGGGCCGAGGTGTACGCGAAGAGGACCGGCAAGCTGCACCGTAACGGGTGATCAGTCCTCAGCCCATGTTTCCCAACCCACAGAGGTAACACCATGACCGAACGAACCTTGCTCGACGATACGGTGCTCGTTCCGAACGCTCCCACGGGCTTCGTCTTCCGCCGCGTCCGAGGCGAGAGCGACTTTCCGCGCATGACGGAGATCATCAATGCCATCTCGCGCGCGTATGGGTATGACTTCATCCAGCGCGTGGACGAGCTGGCAAACGACTACGCCCACCTAACGAACTGCGACCTGAGCACGGATTTCGTGTTCGTGGAGACGGTGGACGGGCGCGACGCGGCCTACAGCCGCGTCTGGTGGGATCAGGAAGTGGATGGCCCGCGCCGCTATCTCATCAACCTTAGCGTACATCCCGCCTTTCGCGAGCCGCCCGACCTCGAGCGCGCCGTGCTGGCCTGGGCCGAGGCGCGCCTGCGCGTCATCGCTGCCGCGCATCCGGCTGACGCGCCGAAGGTGTTTCAAATCTGGGTGCCCAGCAGCGACCGTGACACTCAGCGAGTGGCCTTGCTGGAAGCCGCCGGTTACCAGGCAGTGCGCTGGGGCTACCTGATGCGCCGCGACCTGTCTGAGCCTATCGAAGCGCGCGCGCTGCCCGCCGGGCTGGAGGTGCGCCCGGTGAAGCCGGAGCACTATCGGGCGATCTGGGACGCCCTCCATGAGGCCTTCCGCGACCATTGGGGTTATCGCGAAGCGACGGAGGAGGAGTACCAGGGCTGGCTGACCTCGCCCACCTTCGACTCCAGCCTATGGCAGGTGGCCTGGGCGCCGAGCGCAAGCGGCCGGGGCGATGAAGTGGCGGGCATGGTGCTCAACTTCATCCCTCACGATGAGAATGCCGTGCTCGGCGTAAAGCGTGGCTGGACGGACCCGATCAGCGTGCGGCGACCGTGGCGCAAGCTGGGCCTGGCCAAGGCCCTCCTCCTGCGCAGCCTTGAGCTGCTCAAGAAGCTGGGGATGACCGAGGCGATGCTTGGTGTGGACGTGCAGAACCCCAACGGCGCGCTCCAGTTGTACGAGAGCTGCGGCTTCCGCGCCTACCGGCGCAGCACGACTTATCGTAAGGTTTTGTGACCTTCAGATGAAGGGTGCGCCCGGACGTGTAACGCTGAGGCGGCTGAGGCCACGATTTTGGCCGAATAGGTAGCCAGCCGCCCCGATGAGTATTATCATGAAGATGGCGGCAACCGGCATGCCCGGCCATATTGTGGGA
>JBBIQY010000151.1:0-3698 GCA_037442085.1 Anaerolineae bacterium | reverse complement strand
CGGCGTCCATAAGCGTTACTTGGGCCGCTACATCGCCATCTGCGAGTTCGGTATCAATCTCAAGCGCGTCACCCCAGCTTTCATCTCGGTTATGGTTGCCCAGCACTTGTGCTGTACATGAGCCTCCATCTCATCGAGGCGACCGTGCCCGCCCTGACCGAGGCCAAGGACTACCGCCTGTTGGCGCAGACCTACCAGACGCTTGGCGTGGCGTACGAATATTTTGGCTATCTCGGCGGCGGTGTTGACGCTTATCGCCAGGCGATCGGCGCGTACGAGCAGTGTGTGGCGCAGGGCGATCAGCTTCCGGTGGATACCTTTCTGCGTGACGAAATCATCGCCAAGCTGTGCACACCATCACGCGATCAGTTAATGCTGTTTTACGGAGATAATCCATGAAGGCTCGCCTTACCCTCTCCTGCCGGCGGCTGCTGATCGGCGTTTGGCTGTCGGTCGCGGCCGCATGCGTGCCGGCGGCGACGGAAACCGCACCCCCGCCGGCGACCCCGCTGCCAGCCACCTCGCCACCACCGACCGTCGCACCCACTCATACCCATACCCCGGCGCCGACAGCAATTCTGACGCCGACCGCATCTCCCATCCCGCCCTCCGCCACGCCGCGCCGCTTCCCGGCGTTGCGCTTCACCGTGCCGCTCGGCTCACGGTCGCAGGGCATGGTCGGCGAGTTGCTGGTTACCGAAGAGACCTTCCTTCAACTGAAGGTCTATGACGAGCGCGTGGGCCGGCTCGATGGCGCCGGCATCGAGCGCGTTACATTCGAGGTCTTTGGGCCTGACACTTACTACTTCAGAGAGGAGCGTACCGCGCCGTATTGCGTCTTCAACGGCCACGGGCGCTGCGACCCGTGGCGGCTGGAGGGCGAGCGGTTGCTCTGGCCGGACGGCACACCGGTGACCGCCGGCACGTACAGCGTGCAGGTCGTTGCAGTGGCCCTCACCCCCGACGCCGACGGCGACAACGACGGCAACTGGAATTTCGACGTGACGATCGAGTGGCCCTGACTCACATGCCGCCCATCCCCATCCGTGAGGCCGCCGCGTGGAACGCCCTCGCCGCCGCGCTGCCGGGCGCGCACATCTTGCAAAGCTGGGAATGGGGCGAGATCAAGAGCCGTAACGGCTGGCGCGCCCAACGGCTGGCCTGGGAGGGGGGCCGCGCCGCCGCGCAAGTCCTGACGCGTTCGGCGGGCCGCGGCCTGCTCAAGGTGATCTACGTCCCTAAAGGCCCGCTGCTCGATTGGAACGATGCCGCGCTGCGCGACGCAGTGCTCGACGATTTGCAACAGCTCGCCCGTCGCGAACGCGCCCTCCTTTTGAAGATAGATGCGGATGTGGCCGCGCCCTCCGCTTCGAGCGCAAGGGGAGCCGGGGAGGAGGACGACCTCGTTGCCCGCGGCTGGGTCTTCTCACCGAATCAAATCCAGTTCCGCAACACCGTCGTCCTCGACCTGCGCCGCAGCGAAGACGAGCTGCTGGCCGGCATGAAGCAGAAGACGCGCTACAACATCCGCCTGGCCGCGAAGAAGGGGGTGCGCGTGCGCCTCGGCACATCGGCTGACTTCGACCTGCTCTACCGTATGTATGCCGAGACCTCGGTGCGCGACGGCTTCGTCATCCGCCCGCCGGCGTACTACAAGGATGTATGGGGGACTCTGATGCGCGCCGGGTTTGCGCAGCCGTTCATCGCCACAGCGGCGGATGAACCGATCAGCGCGCTGGTGCTGTTCACCTTTGCGCAGACCGCCTGGTATTTCTATGGCATGAGCCGCGACGCGCATCGCGAGAAGATGCCCAATCACCTCCTGCAATGGGAGGCGATGCGCTGGGCCAAAGCCCACGGCTGCACGACCTACGACTTCTGGGGCGCGCCGGATGAGCTGATCGAAAGCGACCCGCTGTGGGGGGTCTGGAAATTCAAGGAGGGGTTCGGCGGCGAATTCGTGCGTCGTCGCGGGGCATGGGATTACGCACCCTCCGCCCGGCTGTACAAGCTGTACACGACCGTCCTGCCCCGCGTGCTGGACGTGTTGCGTCGGCGCGGGCGGGCGCAAACCCAAAGCACATTGCGGGATTGAATAGGCAACATACAATGCCCAATACACAATGCCCAATGCACAAGAAAGGAGGGCTGATGAACGCCCATCCAAAAATCGAGGACCGCACCTACCAATTCTCGTTGCGGATCATCCGGCTCGTGCAAGCTTTGCCCAAAGGGTATGCCGGTCAGGCTATCGGGCGGCAGGTGTTGCGCTCGGGCACCAGCATCGGCGCAAATGTGGAGGAGGCCATTGGGGCTTCATCCAAAAAGGATTTCGCCCACAAGATGGCGATCGCGCAAAAGGAGGCGCGTGAGACGCACTACTGGCTGCGGTTGATCCGCGACTCTGGAATGGTAACGATCAAACGTATTGAGCCTCTCCTTCAAGAGGCGCTCGAAATCAAGAAGATCCTCTCCAAAACCGTTGCAACGACCCGCCAGCGCCTTTCCGAGTCCGCGAAATAGCCGGGCTTTGGGACAGTGCGCATTCCGCGTGGTGCCTTGAATTCGAGAAGCCCCGATGTCCCCCAGACTCCCTCGCTACCCGCTCGCCCATCTGCCCACGCCGCTGGAATTCCTGCCACGCCTCAGCCGCGAACTCGGCCCGCGCATTTTCATCAAGCGCGACGATCTGACCGGCCTGGCCGGCGGCGGCAACAAGACCCGCAAGCTCGAATACCTGCTGGCCGAGGCGCTGGCCCACAAGGCGAATACCCTGGTCACCGTCGGCGCGGTGCAGAGCAACCATTGCCGGCAGACAGCCGCCGCCGCCGCACGGGCCGGTCTGCGCTGTGTCCTCGTTCTGCGCGGCCAGCCGCCAGCCAACATCAACGGCAACCTGCTGCTCGACCATTTGCTGGGCGCGGAGTTGCGCTGGACGGGTGACCGTCCACGCGATGCGGTGTATGCCGAAGTGGTCGCAGCGGAGCGCGCTGCCGGTTGGCGCGTGTACGCCATCCCGCTTGGCGGCTCAACGGCGCTGGGCGCAGCCGCCTATGTCGCAGCGATGGCTGAGCTGGAGCAGCAACTGGAGGAGCAGTCTGTGTCCTTCGATCGCATCCTCTTCGCTTCGAGTTCGGGCGGCACGCAGGCAGGGATAGTCGTTGGCGCAGCGCTGAGCGCCCTTCGCGGCGGCGAGGTGTTGGGCCTCAGCGTGGATCTGGCGGAAACCGAGTTGAAAGCGCTGGTAGCCGGCCTGGCTACGGAAACGGCGGCCTTGCTGGCAGCGCCGCGCGCCTACTCGGCAGCGGACATCCACGTCAACGCCGATTATCTGGGGGAGGGCTATGCGGTGCTGGGTGAGCGGGAGCGTGAAGCGATTGGATTGTTCGCGCAGCTGGAGGGCATTCTGCTCGACCCGGTGTACACGGGCCGCGCCGCCGCCGGGATGCTCGACCTGATTCGGCGCCGCGTAATCGGTCGGGACGAAACGCTGCTGTTCTGGCACACCGGCGGGCAACCGGCGCTGTTCGCGTACCATACACAACTGATGAGATAGGACGGTTTTCCTCTTCGCTCTTAACTGGTTTCAAGGAGGTTGATATAAGATAGTACAAACGGCTCGTTGGGAGGTGTGCCATGTTGATCCATATCCAGAATCTGGTGGACGATGCCAAATGCTATGAAGTCGTACGCCAGTT
>JBBIQY010000150.1:0-3949 GCA_037442085.1 Anaerolineae bacterium | reverse complement strand
ACGCCCTGCTCACCGACGACGGCTGCCGCATCAACGGCTTCGATGACTTCGCCAAGATCAAGTTCTGGAAGACCCCCACCGCCGACTGCGGCGACGGCCGCAAGGAATGCGTGCCGTACTATGAGTGGGTCACGCAGTATGTGGCCGTGATCGGCGGACGGTAAACCCGACGACTGACGGCGGACGGCTCCGTGCCGTCCGCCGTCCCTCCTCCCCCAAGCCCACATGACCAACTCCATCCCCGCCGTGCGCTTCACCGACGTGTCGCGCCACTTCGGCGAGGTGCGCGCCGTGGACGGCATCAGCCTCGACATCCACAATGGCGAGTTCTTCACGCTGCTCGGCCCGTCCGGCTCCGGCAAGACGACCTGCCTGCGCATGATCGCCGGTTTCGATCACCCGACGGCGGGCAAGATCGAGCTGTATGGGCGGGACGTGACCCACCTGCCGCCCTACGAACGCGACGTCAACACCGTCTTTCAGGATTACGCCCTCTTCCCGCACATGAGCGTAGGTGAAAACATCGGCTATGGGTTGATGATCAGGAAAGTGGCGAGGGCCGAGCGCGAGAAGCGCGTGGAAGAGATGCTGGAGCTGGTGCGCCTGCCCGGCTATGCCCGGCGCCGGCCCGCCCAGCTCTCCGGCGGGCAGCGCCAGCGCGTCGCCCTAGCCCGCGCCCTCATCAACCACCCGCGCGTGCTGCTGCTCGACGAGCCGCTCGGCGCGCTCGACCTCAAGCTGCGCCAGCAGATGCAGATCGAGCTGAAAGCCATCCAGCAACAGGTCGGCATCACCTTCGTCTTTGTGACGCACGACCAGGAAGAGGCGCTGACGATGAGCGACCGGCTGGCTGTCTTCAACCATGGCCGGATCGAGCAAGTGGGCACGCCCGCCGAGATCTACGAAAGCCCGGCCACCGCTTTCGTCGCCGGCTTCGTCGGCATCTCCAACATCATCAGCGCGGAGGTCGCTCGCGCCATCACGGGCCGCGCCGAGACCTTCACCGTGCGCCCGGAGAAGATCCACCTGCGTGAGCCGGGCGCGCCCGTGACCGAGGCCGAGTGCGCGGCCGAGGGCTACATCCGCGAGGTGGTCTACTTGGGCATGAACACACGCTACCGGGTGGAGTTGGACTCTGGCGGCGATTTGACCGTGGTCGAGCAGAACCTGCGCACCACCTCGATGGACGTGCTGGCGGCCCGGGGTCGCCGCGTGCGTCTCGTGTGGGAGCGCGCCCACAATCAACCGCTGGCGGAGCGCGGATAGCGTATGGCGACGATCCCCGCTCCCTCGCCCCACCGCGCCCCAGCGCCGTCGCTGCTCAGCCGCGCCTCGACGTTTTTCTACAACCGTCCCGGTCTGTGGCTGATCATCCTGCTCGCGCCGCCGCTGTTGTGGCTGGGCGTGGTCTACCTCGGTTCGCTGTTCGCGCTGCTGGTACAGAGCTTCTTTGCGATTGATGCCTTCACCGGACGTGTGGTGCGCGCGTTCACGCTGAGCACCTACGCCGAGCTGCTTCAGCCCGCCAATGTGGATATCTTCGTGCGCACGACCTCGATGGCGGCGGCCGTGACGGTGGCCTGCGCCGCACTGGCCTTCCCGCTGGCCTACTACATCGCGCGCTACGCCGGCCGGCGGCTCAAAGCCATTCTTTACCTGGCCGTTGTGTTGCCGCTATGGTCGAGCTACATCGTGCGCGTGTACGCCTGGAAGACGATCCTGGCGAAGGAGGGGGTGCTGACCTGGGCGTTTACGCAGGCGGGGCTGGGCGGCCTGCTCGACAGCGTGTTGCAGTTGCCCATCATCGGTGGGCCGTCGCTCTCGACCTCGGCGCTGGGGATGTTTCTGGTCTTCGTCTACATCTGGCTGCCGTACATGATCCTGCCGGTGCAGGCCGCGCTGGAGCGCGTGCCCACGAGCCTGCTGGAGGCCTCCGGCGACCTGGGCGCGCGGCCCCTGCAAACATTCTGGAACGTGACCCTGCCGCTGGCCTTTCCCGGCGTGGTGGCCGGCTCCATCTTCACCTTCTCGCTCACGCTCGGCGATTTCATCATCCCGCAGATCATCGGCAACTCGAGTTTCTTCATCGGCATGGCGGTGCTGCGCCATCAGGGCACGGCGGGCAACATCCCGCTGGCCGCCGCCATGACGGTGGTGCCAATGTTGATCATGAGCGTCTACCTGATCGTGGCGCGGCGGCTGGGGGCGTTCGAGGCGTTATGATAACGGCGGACCACCGACGGCAGACCGCGGTCAGCTTGCAGCGGTCGGCGGTCTGTCGCCCGCGGTCAAAGTTCTATGAAATCAAAAAGTGAGCGCGCGCCGCTTGGCTTGACGCTGGCCGCTGCCGGCGTGCTGCTGTTCCTGCACGCCCCGATGGCGGTGATCGTTCTGTATGCCTTCACCACCGAGGAGGCCGCCTTCACCTTCCCGCCGCCCGGCCTGACGCTGCAATGGTTTCCGGCGGCCTGGGCGCGCGCCGATCTGTGGCAGGCGCTCTGGCTCTCGGTGCAGGTAGCGACTGTGGCGATGGCGCTGGCCGTGGCGCTCGGCCTGTTGACGGCGCTGGCCGTCAACCGCCAGTTCTTCGGCAAGGAATTCATCACCTTCCTAGTCATCCTGCCCATCGCCCTGCCCGGCATCGTCACCGGCATCGCCCTGCGTTCGGCCTTCAACCTACTGGATCTCAACTTCAGCTTCTGGACCATCGTCATCGGCCACGCCACGTTCTGCATCGTCACCGTGTACAACAACGTCATCGCCCGGCTGCGGCGCACCAGCCACTCCCTCACCGAGGCTTCGATGGACCTGGGCGCGAACGGCTGGCAGACCTTCCGCTACGTGCTGCTGCCGACGATTGCGACGGCGCTGCTGGCGGGCGGCATGTTGGCCTTTGCGCTCTCGTTCGACGAGGTGATCGTCACCACCTTCACTGCCGGCCAACAATCCACGCTGCCGATCTGGATTCTGGAGCAGCTCTCACGCCCGCGCGACCGGCCCGTGACCAACGTCACCGCCTTCTTCGTCATCGCCGTCACCACCATCCCGATTTTGTTGGCGCACCGGCTGACGCAGGCGAGCGAGGGGGAGAAATAGAGAGCAGAGGCGCCCTCTATGCCACTTGCTGCCTGTCACCGGCCACTTTCTAAATCGCCGAGCCTGACGCAGGCCGCGGCGGATGGCACGCTCACTCAAGAACAAGCCGACGCCCTGGCAGCCTGCATAGCGCAGATGCACGCCGGCATGGGCAGTCGCGGCGGGATGACGGGCAACGGCACTTATGGTAACTGTCCCTTCGCCACGACTTCTCCGTAACGCGCTTCAACTCGTGACCCTCACAGGCCTCGCGTTGCGAGGCCTGTTTGTTTTCGCGCGTGAATGAAACAACCGCGTAAGTCCTGCAGTTATCACGGAAGGTTTAACGGATTCTCATGCGCGCATGCCGGTTTCGATTGTACAACAGCACTACCGGAGGAGAACGCCTATGCCCAGACGAATCTCGCGCCGACAGTTGCTACAGCTTGGGGTGCTGACGGGAATTGCCGCCGCGTGCAGCCCGACGCGCTCCGCGCGCGGCTGAACCCGACCGTTCGGCGGCTGCATTCATAACTGAGAGCCGACCGAGCCTGTCTGACCAACGAAAGTTAGCAGGCACCGACAGAGCCTTACTGACAGGAAGGTGGGTGGCAACCGCCAGAGCGGCTCCATCAAGTGTCGGTTACTTCTTCAAGAACGGATAGGGCCAGCGTTTGAAGACGCGGCCTTTCACATAGACGGTCAGGTGAGCGCGCTGCGTATCCAAAACCGCCTTGACATACTGGCCCTTCAAGCGTTTGCCGACTTTGAACGTCTGGCTGAGCAAATGCCCATTGCCCTTGGGGGTAACTTGGCGAATAAACGTCACCCGCCCAGCGGCAATCGGCAAGGGGTCGGTCGGCATGATAAAACG
>JBBIQY010000149.1:0-3951 GCA_037442085.1 Anaerolineae bacterium | reverse complement strand
GAGAATGAAGGAGAAGTAGCGAAACAGCGGCTTGTCGCCGCGCACGCGCCAGTCGTAGGTGATGTTGACGCGGTCATCGTCCGGCTCGAACGTCCACTCGCCGCGCCCGGTCAGGTCGCCCCAAGCGACGAGCGTGAAGCCGTGCAGGTGGCGAGCTTCCGTTACCTGGAACTGCCAGCGCAGGGTGTACGGCAGCCAGCCTTTGGTGTACAGGCTGATGACCTTGCCCAGCCCGTCCTTGCCGCCGCGCTCCAGTTCGAGCACGTCGAGGTAGACGGACGGCCACCAGCGCACCAAGTCAGGGGCGTTGCCGAGAATCTGGCTGACCTCAGCGCAGGTGCCTTGAACATTCCAGCGGGTGACGAACTGAAAGTCGTTGCTTGCCATTGGCTGATCTCGAGAAAACTAAGGTGACTGTCACCGGGCCACGAGTCGCCTGCAGCATCAGAACCCATCGCCCGGTGACAGTCACCTGCGTTGAAGCAGGCCGGCGACCAGGCTGACGACATACAGCAGCATGTTCATCAGGTAGACGAAGGGCGAGTCGCCGGAGAGCGCGACGCCCATTTCGGGCCAGGTCTCGGGTTGAGCGGTGGGGGCGACGCCGTTGGCGGGCATGGGGTCTTTCCTCATGATGAGAGTTACAACTCAGGGAGCAGGCCGATGGCGCGCAGCAGGCCGGCCACATCCCAGATGCGGGTGGCGTGCGCAATCAGGCCGGCTTCCAATTCAACGATGGTTGCGCCGCGTACGGCCACCCGCCGCTGCGTGGGCGGGATATTCATGAATGTTCCCCGCTGCGTGCCATGCAGCCTCCACACGACCACCGCCCGGTCGCCGTCCATGATCAGGTCGTCCAGCTCGATGCGCAAATCCGGGAAGGCGCGCAGGTAAACCTGCGTCACCTTGCGGATCTCGTCCGGGCCGCGCTGGAAGCCGGGCGCGCCCACATCCTGTCCCACATAGTCCGGGGCATAGCAGGCGGCCACGCGAGCCGGATCACCGGCGTTCCAGGCGTCAATCAACTCGATGATTCGCCGGCGGTTTGTTTCAGCGGAAGGGTGGTTGTGGGTCGGCGGGGTCGTCAGCACAGGTCGGGCTTCAGGGAAGGCGCGGACTTTTGCAACGCGTCCAGCCAGTATGGGGCAGAACGGCGTCGCCGGCCAGTTCACTTATTGCTCATTTTCTGCTTATTCTCCCCAGGATGGCGGCGTCGCCGACGGCAACTCCATCCTTTATTCCTCCCGAAGGGGGCGCCGGTCACGGCCGACTTTCAATGCAACGGCCCCTAAATCCCGTATTTCACTTTGAACACTTTTTGGACTGGAAAGTGAGCACCCGGTTTGAGTAGGGTATTAGCGCTGCCCTGGCCAGGCAAATCCACCGCCGACTCGCTCAGTCCACGAGTCGAATTCACAGCGAGGTGAACCCTTTGACTTCCAACTCTGCCCCAACCCCTGCCCCACCCCTTTATCCGAACTATCGTAGAAAGGATTCTGCCATGTCCACCCTCAAATGGGCGCTCAACGGCGTGCTGGCACTGGCCCTCCTCGCCGGCAGCCTGGGCCTGACGCCCGGCGCCACCCAGGCCGCCAGCCATCGCGAAGCGCCCCTGATCGCCATGGACCCCACCGCCGACATCACCGATTTCTTCATGTTCCGCTCATATGAACCGGGCCGCGAAGATAAGGTGGTGCTGGTGATGGATGTGATGAGCGAGGAGCCGAGCAGCGGCCCCAACTACTGGAACTTCGACCCGAACGTGCTGTACCGGTTCAACATTGACAACAACGCCGATGGTAAAGCCGACGACATCGCTTTCGAGTTCAAGTTCGAGACCGAGTTCCGGGGCATCATCAAGGATCTGGGCCTGTTCCTGTCTTACGTGGCCCTGCCGCCCATCACGGCGCTCGACGGCCCCGGCTCCGAAGGCCTGGGCCTGCGCCAGCACTACACCGTGACGATGGTCAAGGGCCGCAAGCGCACCGTGCTGGCCGAGGGCCTGTTCGTCGTCCCGTCCAACGTCGGCCCGCGCACCATGCCGGATTACAACGCGCTCGCCGCGCAGGGCGTGTACGAGTTGCGCGACGGCATCCGCGTCTTCGCCGGCCAGCGCGATGACCCGTTCTACATTGACCTGGGGGCGATCTTCGACACGCTCAACCTGCGCGCCCCCGGCACGGACATGCTCTCAGGCTTCAATGTCCACACCATCGCGCTGGAAGTTCCGGCCCATCTGCTGACGAAGGACAGCAAGAGCATTGACCAGACCGCCTGCCCGTTCCTGGGCGCTTACGCCAGCACCAGCCGACGCGCCACCACCGTGTTACGCGGTCGCGGCCAGGTGATCACCTCCGGCCGCTGGGTGCAGGTTCAGCGCCTGGCCAATCCCCTGATCAATGAAGCCATCATCGGCACCGTGGACAAGGACTACTGGAACAGCACCGATCCGAAGGACGACGCTCAGTTCCTGGAGTACTACCAGAACCTGCGGCTGAACACGGCGCTGGAAGCCGTCTTCGGCGCCCCCGCTTCGCCGCTGCTGCCCAACCTGGGCGAAATCCTGCTGACGTACGGCGGCCAGGGTGCGCTGTCGGACCTGCTCCGCCTCGACCTGCGCGTCGCGCCGGTTGCCCTGGCGCATCAGAATCCGCTGACCGTGCTCGGCGGCGATTCGGCCGGCTGGCCCAACGGCCGCCGCCCGATTGACGACGTGACCGATGTCGCCATCCGCGTCATCGGCGGCGCGAACTATCTGAGCGCCAGCGACGGCGTGCAGGTCAACGATCTGCCGCTGCCCGACATGTTCCCCTTCCTGGCGACGCCGCACGACGGGCGCAATCGCTTCCACGCGAACCCGTAAGCGCATCCCGCTCGACGTTCTCCCTCCTCGTGACGAGGAGGGAGAACGCTCTTGGAGGTCTCATGCAACTGCTCAAGAACGAGTCGCTGGCGAACCGCGTGTTGATCGGGCTGCTGGCGGCGCTGGTGCTGCTGCTCGGCGCGTGGGCGTGGAACCGGCTGACCGCCACCCCCGCCGCGCCGCCCGCCCTGGCCGATCACTTCGCCGAGACGGCCCGCCGCGCCGACGCCGCCTCCGACCGCGTCCTGGCCGACCTGCAGACGCGGCTAAGCACGAACCCCAACGATTGGCCGGCCTACACCCAGCTTGGCCTGATCTATCTGCAGAAGGCGCGCGAGACCGCCGACCCCACCTACTACCAGAAGGCCGAGCAGGCGCTCAACATCATCCTGGCGCGTGAGCCGGGCGACTATGCGGCGCTGGGCGCGCTCGGCGAACTGGCGCTGGCCCGCCACGACTTTACCCAGGCGTTAGAGCTGGGCGAACGCGCGCGCAGCCTCAACCCGCGCCGCGCCTACGCCTACGGCGTCATCGCCGACGCGCAGATCGAGCTTGGCCGTTACGAAGAAGCAGTCGCGACCGTGCAGCAGATGGTTGACTTGCGGCCCGACCTCAGCTCGTATTCGCGCATCGCCTATCTGCGCGAGCTGCACGGCGACCTGGAGGGCGCGATCGAAGCGATGCAGTGGGCGCTCTCCGCCGGCGGCCCGACGCTGGAAAACACCCTATGGACGCAAGTGCAATTGGGCCACCTCTACTTCAACACCGGCCGCCTCGATCAGGCCGAAGCGGAATATCGCCGGGCGCTGGAGCGCGATCCGAACTACGTCCACGCGCTGGCCGGATTGGCGCGCAACGCTGCCGCGCGCGGCGATCTGGCCCAGGCCATCCAGCTCTACACGCGGGTGACCGAACGGATGCCGCTGGCCGAATACGTCATCGCGCTGGGCGAGGTCTACACCCTCGCCGGCCAGCCGCAGAAGGCGCAGCAGCAGGATGATCTCGTCCGCGCTATTGACCGGTTGTACCAGGCCAACGGCGTCAACACCGATTTGGAGATGGCGCTCTTCCTGGCAGAACGCGGCCGG
>JBBIQY010000148.1:0-3956 GCA_037442085.1 Anaerolineae bacterium | reverse complement strand
CTCCCAAGAGAAGTTGCCGCTCTACCTAGGCTTCTTCGAGTTCGTCCACAATGTCCGGCGGCGCGGGAAGGCTTTGCTCTCATCCTTACTCGCTCTATTGTTAGCTCCTTGAAACCAGTTAAGAGCGTTCCTCTTTACACTTCACGCTTTCGCCCGGCCATGAGCCCGAAGGCAGCGCCCTCCCAGACGCCCAGCGCCCCCACCCCGGCAAAGCTCGCCGCGTATAGGAAGAGCACGGGCGCGAGGGCAGGCAGGCGTTCCAGCGCGAGGAGGCCGGTGAGCAGTGCGTAGGCGGCCAGCAGCAGTTCCCCCCAGGTCGTCCAGTCGAGCGGCACAACGTAACCGGCGTCGCTCGCCTTGACGACTTTCGGCGTGCGCTGGAACTCGCTGCGGTAGCCGATCAGCGCCTCGATAAAGGCGCGCGTATTGCTCAGCGCCAGGCCGATCATGCCGAGCGCAGTCAGCGGGTAAGCGCCAAGCCGCTGCAGCCCACGCCGCAGCCGCCACTGCCCCCAGAAGGCGGCCAGCATGGGCGCCAGCCCCAACCAGCCTAACACTTCCAGGTCGAGGGGCAAACGCCCGATGAGCACAACCGGGAGGCTCAGCGCCAAAGACACCACGACGAGCGGGTGCGGCAGGTAGCCGACCAGGTGTAAGAGCGCCAGCGCCTTCCGAGGCACATCGAGCCTGGCGCTAAGCAACTGCCGACCCAACTTCAACCCGACCTGCAACGAGCCTTTGGCCCAGCGGAATTGCTGGCGCTTCACGCCAAGGATGCCGGGCGGCAGCTCGGCAGGCGCAGCCACATCGATCCGATAATCCAATTGCCAGCCCCGCAACTGTGCCCGATACGACAGGTCCAGGTCTTCGGCCAGCGTGTCGCCCTGCCAGCCGCCAGCGTCTTCAATGCAGGCGCGCCGCCACACGCCTGCGCTTCCATTAAAGTTCAGCAGCCAGCCGGCGCGGCTGCGCGCCACCTGCTCTACGCTGAAGTAACTGTCCAGCGCCAGCGCTTGCGCCAGGGTAACGGCATGCTGCTCGGGGTTGAGGTGTTCCCAGCGCGCCTGCACCAGGCCGAGGCGAGGCTTAGCCACAAAGTCGGGGATGAGGCGGCGCAGAAAGTCGCGGGGCGGGACAAAGTCGGCGTCGAAGACCGCCACAAACTCCGGTGCCGGGCTGGCCATCGCCAGGCCCGCCGCCAGCGCGCCGGCCTTATAACCCGCGCGCGTCGCGCGGCGCAGGTGGGTGATCGCAACGCCGCGCGCGCGGTGATAGGCCACCCGTGCGCGCGCCAGCGCTGGCGTGTCATCCGTGGAGTCATCCAGGATTTGAATGTGCAGACGGTCGAGCGGGTAATCGAGCGCGGCGACGGCGTCAATCACATGCTCGACGACGTAGCGCTCGTTGTAGAGCGGGACTTGAACGAGTACGCCTGGCCACTCCCTGTCCCCTGAAGGGGGTAAGGGATCGGCGGGCCGGCGCGGGAGCACAGCGACCAGCAACGCCAGCCACAAGTGCAGGCCGAAGACGGCCAGCCCCAGCCATGCCAGCAAGTATAAGCCGAGGATCAGGTTTTCGATCAACCACATAGCATTATCCTATCACCCTCGCTCGGGGCGTTTTCATCTGTCGCTCACGTTCCACACAACAAAAAGCCCGTGACGGTCAGCGCCACGGGCTGGGCAAAAGTTCGAGCCTTACGTTGTTGGCTTGAAGCCCAGCAGCTCGTACACCTTCACCGGCTGCACGCGCCCCTTCACCAGCATCGGATCGAGCGGCACGACCTCGATCTGGTCCTTGACGTGCTGGCAAACGGCGTCGCTGATGGTGACCTTGCCGGGCGCGCTGCTTTCCTGGATGCGCTTTGCGGTGTTCACCGTGTCGCCGATGATGGTGTAGTCCAGCCGATCCTTGGTGCCGACCAGGCCGACGACGGCTTCGCCGCGGTGCACCGCCACGCGGAAGTTGAGCTTGAAGGGCGCCTCCATGCTCTCGCGCAGATCGAGGATATCGTCACGCATCTGGATGGCAGCGCGGATGGCGCGCAGCGAGTGGTCGGGCTGGTCGTCGGGCGCGTTGAAGAAAGCCATCACCGCGTCACCGATGAACTTATCCACCGTCGCTTCGTGCAGCAGCATGGCTTCGGCGGCGGTGCCCACGTACTGGTTGAGCTTCTCGATCAACACTTCCGGATCGAGCGTTTCGCTGAGCGTGGTAAAGCCCTGGATATCGGCGAAGACGATGGTGACCTCACGCCGGACGCCGCCCAGGCGCAGGCTGTCCACGTTCAGCCGCTCCACCACCTGGGGCGGCACCATGCGCCTGAACACCTCAAACTTATCGCGCAGGCGCTTCTTTTCGGTGACATCGTCCACCACAATCGCCAGGCCCTGCTGGCCGTTGTTGCCGCCCTTGAGCGGCGCGACATTCACATCCCAGTTCACGACGCCGCGCGCCGGCAGAGTGGGGTTGAACTCGTAGCCGACCAGCGCGCGCCGTTCCTCTTTGACGCGCGTCATCACCAGGCCCAAATCGTCGGAGAGCGGCAGGATCTCGGCCAGCGGCTTGCCCTCGATCTCCGCGCGTGGCCGCCCCAGGATGGATTCGGCGGCATTATTGGCCAACGTCACCATATCCTGCACGTTGGTGGTGATCACGCCGGAGGCGATCGAAGCAAAGACGTTGTCGAGCAGCTCCTTGAGCTCGTTGACCTGCTGGAACTGGCGCGCATTTTCGATGGCGATGGCGGCCTGGTTGGCGAAGGCCGCCAACAGGTCGCGTTCCTTCTCGGTGAACAGGCCGGTGCGGATGCGGTTGTCCACGTACACCACGCCCGTCACCCGGCCCTTGAGCTTGAGCGGCACGCTAACGATGGAGCGCAGGTTGAAGCCGACGACGCTCTGCTGCGCGGAGAAACGCGGATCGGCGGCGGCGTTCGTCGTCACCACGGCCTCGCCGCTTTCGGCCACCGATTTAAGGATTGTGCGGCTGACTTGGAAGTCGGACTTGTTGAGGGTCTCGCGCTCCATACCGCGCGCTACGCGGAACTGCAGTTCGCCTTTCTCGTCCATGAGCATCAGGAAGCCGCGCTCCGCGCCGGTCAGGCGAATGACAGTATCCATCACCTGCATCAGCACGGTGTCTAGATCGAGCGAGGAGTTGACGACGGCGGCGGTGGAGGCCAGCGCGCGCAGGCGGGCCAGCTCGGCCTCGTGCGCCAGGATCTGCGGCTGGAGGCGTTCGAGGGTCTGGTACAGGCCGTTCAGCCCCTCGACGACGGACTGCACGCCGCGCGCGTCGCGCTGGCTGTGGAGCGTGGCAGCCAGTTCACCGGCCAGGCGGGTGACCTCGCCGAGGAGTTTGCCGGGGCTGAGCGATTGTTGGGTGAGCGTGGCGGACATGCCGGGCTATTCTTCCTGCGTTGAAGGGCACAGCGATTATACGCCACTCGCCCGCCCGCCACGAGCGCGTAGGCCGAATTTCTCGGCAGGCTGATAACCCAAGCTAGTTCGTGTTTGTGCCGGTTCGAGGTCGTGACATTTGTCTATGGACGCCCGACCGGCTTCCTGGGTGATCTTAACTGGACTTTTGCAAAACGCCGTTTGTTGCTCAAAAAGCTGAGTAGCTTATCGCCCCGGGATAATGTCTTTGGACTTTTGACAAAATTTGACAAAAAGTGGGGGAACTGCTTCAAATTGGGGGCATGAACAGCGACGAACATGCTACACAACTGAAGCAGTTCCGGCAAGCAGTTTACCAGAACTTTAACAAACGAGCCGATACGCTCATGGATCTGCTGGACGCCCTCAGCAGTAACACTAGCGCCAATTCGGTCGTGGAATTGAGCCTGAACCCGGCTTTCCGGCGTGAGTACAGCGCCTTGTTCACGGCGCTGGAGGAGTGGGAACCCGCCCAGGCCGACAAAAACCTGGCTCAACTGGCAGCGCCGTATCTGC
>JBBIQY010000147.1:0-3981 GCA_037442085.1 Anaerolineae bacterium | reverse complement strand
GAACCCCCTTGGCTCAATCAATCCGAAACACTTTTCGAGCTAAACCGGATTGTCGGATAATGTCTTGACGGCAACTTTCACCAGCCCGAGCTTCAATGTCTCGCCGTCAAAACTATCCTCGGTTGTCGCCGCGCCCTCCGGTAATTCTCCGCTCTCCAATCTCACGCTCAGCGTCTCGCCCCGGATGTATTCCGCATGTTCGGCGATGGCGGCGGCCAGCGCTGCGCTGGCGAGGTAGTGGGTGGCGATCCGGTCGGCGATGTCGAGGCCGGCGGTCTTGCGCAGATCCTGAACGCGACGCACGAACTCGCGGGCTAGGCCTTCGGCGCGCAACGTCGGCGTCACCTCGGTGTCCAGCGCGACGACGTACTCGCCCTCGGCCTTCACCGCGAAACCGGGCCGGGGTTGAGGTGTGATGATCACCTCGCCCGCTGCTAATTCAATTTGCCGACCTTCGATCTGGAAGGTCAGGGGTTGACCGGCGCGCAGCGTCGCCACCGCTTCATTCGGGTCGGCCTCCGTCAGGGCAGCGCGCACCTTCGGGAACAGCGGGCCGAACCGCGGGCCAAGCGCGCGGTTGTCGGGCATGAGCTTATAGGTGACGAGGTCGGCTTCATTCTGGGCGAACTCCAGCGCCTTCACGTTCAGCTCATCGGTGATGAGGGCGGCGTTGTGCACAAGCCCGGCGCGCGCAGCCAGCGGGGCGACGACGACCACGCGGGCCAGCGGCTGGCGCACCTTCAGATTGGCCGCGGCGCGCACCGCATGGCCCAACGTCACCACGGTGCGGGCGGCCTCCATCTCGGCCAGCAGCGCCTCATCTTGCAGCGCGGCGTTCACTGTCGGCCAGTCGCAATGGTGGACGCTTTGCGGCGCGGATTGATCCACTGTCCGCACCAGATTCTGATACATCTGCTCGGTCACGAACGGGGTCATGGGCGCGAGCAGTTGGGTGAGCGTGACCAGCACTTCGTAGAGCGTACGGTAAGCCGCCTGCTTATCGGCATCTGCCTCGCTGCGCCAGAAGCGGCGGCGCGAGCGGCGCACGTACCAGTTGCTCAGGTCGTCGAGGAAGGCCTCGATCGGTTTGGTTGCGCGATAAATGTGATAGTCGTCCAGCGCCTCGGTCACCTGGGCGATGAGTTGTTGCAGGCGGGCGAGGATCCAGCGGTCCAGTTCGCTGGCGGCCGGCGGCTGGCGGCTGATCGCCGGCGTCCAGCCGTCCAGCCGCGCGTAGGTAACGAAGAAGGTGTACACATTCCACAGCGGCAGCAGGAAGCGGCGGCGGGTCTCGTCCGCGCCGTGGTAGCCGAAGAGGATGTCCACGTCGTACTTCTGGCTGCAGAACATCCAGCGCATCACGTCTGCGCCGATGTTATCGGCGGCCTCGTTGAACTCGATGGCGTTGCCCCACGATTTATGCATGGGGCGCCCATCTTCGCCGAGCAGGGTGGCGAAGCCGAGCACGGTGCGCGTGGCGGGCTTGTTCTCCAGCGCGGCGGCCATGGTCAGCAGCGAGTAGAACCAGTTGCGGAACTGGCCGGGGAAGCTTTCGGTGATGAAGTCCGCCGGGAACCATTTGCGCCAGTAGTCCATATCCTCGCCGTAGCGCAGGGTGGAGAACGAGACGATGCCGGCGTCGAGCCATGGATTCCCTACATCGGCGATGCGGCTCATCTTGCTTCCACACTTCGAACAGCCGATCTTCACCTCATCAATATACGGGCGGTGCGGGGTGTGCCCATCGAACGCCTCCCAGCCCTGCACCGCGCGCGCCCGCAGTTCCTCGCGGCTGCCGATGACGTCGAAGTGGCCGCAGTGCGCGCACTCCCAGATCGGCAGCGCCAGGCCCCAGTAGCGCTTCTTGGAGATCATCCAGTCGTGCATATTGCGCAGCCAGTCCAGCTCGCGGTCTTTGCCGAAGTCCGGGATCCAGCGGATCTGTTCGGTGATGGCCATCAGCGGCTTGCGCAGGCCGTCCATGCCGATGTACCACTCGTCCACCAGCCGGAAGACGAGCGGCGTGGCGCAGCGCCAGCACTGCGGGTAGCGGTGCAGATACGGCTCGAGGCGGTAGAAGCGGCCTTGCTCCTTGAGGTGCGACACGATCGCGTCGGTGGACTCGGCCACGTGCCGGCCCGTCAGCCAGTCGAAGCCTTCGATATAGACGCCGTTCTCGTCGAGCGGCGCGACGACGGGCAGGTTGTATTGCTTGTGGAGCTGGTAGTCTTCCGCGCCGCAGCCGGGGGCAATGTGAACGATGCCGGTCCCTTCCGCCTCGCCGACCTCGTCCCACAGCACGATGCGGTGCGCCTGCGCGGCGCTTTCCGGGATGTGGGCGAACAGCCGCCGCAGGCCCGGCTCCGACCAGCCGCCGGCGTGCTGGTTGGCGGGCAGATCGTCGAAGGGGCCGACGTAGCGCCAGCCTTCCAGCTGCCGGCCGCTCAGTTCCTCCACCACCTGGAACTCGCCCTTGAGCATCCTGGTCGTGCCCTTGGATAGATACAGAAACTCCTCGCCCTGTCTCACCTTCACGTAGGTGAGGTCGGGCCCGACGGCGGCGGCGACGTTGGAGGTCAGGGTCCAGGGCGTGGTCGTCCACACCAGCAGCGACTCGCGCTCGCGCCCGACGAGCGGGAAGCGCACCGTGAGGCCGGGGTCGCTCTTCTCGATGTAACCCTCGGTGACGATCTCGTGCTGGCTGATGCCGGTGCCGCAGCGCCAGCACCACGGCATCACGTCGGTGCCTTTGTACAACCAGCCGTGCGCGTGGCAGGTCTTGAGGAATTTCCAGATGTCGTAATTGTTCTTGTCGCTGAAGGTGAAGTACGACCCGCCGAGCTGCGGCAGGCCCAGCTGCCCGACGATCTGCTCAACGGTGCCGGTCACCGGGCCGAGCGGGCCGTCCACCGTGATCGTCGCGTTCGGGTCCTGCCCGAGCCGGTCGCGCAGGAAACGCAGCGTCTCCGGGTCATTCCAGTCCATCCACATCCCCAGGCGGATGGACTGCTCGGTCTGCACCGCCGCGAAGTTGAGCACACGCTGTTTGCAGAGGGTGACGAACGGCGCCAGGCCGTAGTCTTCGATGTCCTTCTTCGTTTTGAAGCCCAGGTCTTTCTCGACGTTGACCTCCACCCACAGGCCCTGGCAATCGAAGCCGTTCTGCCAGCGCTGGTTGTAGCCGCGCATAGCGCGGTAGCGCTGGAACAGGTCTTTGTAGGTGCGGCCCCAGGCGTGGTGGACGCCCATCGGGTTGTTGGCCGTGATCGGGCCGTCCATGAACGACCACGTCTTCGGGCTGCCGGCACGCAGCCGACGCAGGGTGTTGAAGGCGTCGGTCTCTTTCCAGAAGGCGAGGACCTCGCGCTCCAAGGCGGGGAAGTTGGGGTTGGAGGGGACGGGGTGGAACATCAGGACTTCTCTTGGATTGGAGGTGTGTTTGTACACGGATCACACGGATGGGACGGATAGCACGGAATCAAAACGGACAGATTCAATTGACGATGCGTTCGATTTCGAGCTTATCGGCACCGAAGTTGACGAGCAGCCCAAGGCGCAAGCCCGAGGCCTTGAGATACGATAGCAGTTGCGCGCGATGACGCGGATGGAATTGGTCCACAGCCTTCAATTCCAAAATCACTTTGTCTTCGACCACAATATCAATTCGATACTTGTCAATGATTTCGCCTTTGTATCGAACCTCTATTTCGAGTTCCCGGACCGCACCGATGGTTTGTCGGCGCAGTTCGGCCAGGGTTGCCAGTTTGTATGTTTCTTCGCGAAAACCTGGCCCGAGCGAGTTGTAGACCTCCATCAGCGCGCCTCGAATCGTGTAGCTCAACTCCTCGTACAGTAGTTTTCCCATAATTCCCTCCGTGTTATCCGTACAATCCGTGCCATCCGTGTACAGATTCAAGTCTCAGTAGATCACGAAACGGCGCATCCTTCGACTGCGGGCCGCGCATTCTGAGCGGAGCGAAG
>JBBIQY010000146.1:0-4032 GCA_037442085.1 Anaerolineae bacterium | reverse complement strand
AGTCTGTAGGGGAATGAACCGCGACGCTCCCGGAACTTTCCTAGACATCGCGACGTTTTGCTTGTCGTTATAATGCCGGGAGAAGTCTGCGATGATGCTGAAGATGAACAGGACGAGCTTTAGCCTGCTGCTGGGCGCGCTTCTTGGGGGGCTGCTCTTGGCAGGCGTGTTTGCCGGGTACAGCCTCTTCAACCCGGGCTGGCTGAGCGCGTTGTTGAGCACGGCGCCTGCGCGGTCTCCGGCGCGCCTGCCCACCCTGCCGGGGCAACCGGGCGTGTTTGTCACCGTCACCCCCGACGCGCCGACCGCCACGCCGGAGCCGCTGCCCACCGCCGCCAATGGCGTGTGTGGCGGGCCAGAGACCATGGTCATCGCCCTGCTTGGGGCGGATGATCGCACCAACGATTATTCCAGGCCAACGCGCACCGACGCCCTCAGCCTGGTCAATGTGCGCTTCAATGACAAGTCCGCTGCGATCCTCTCCATCCCGCGCGACCTGTACGTGCCTCAGCCCAATCTGGAGCAGGTGGGCATCACCCAGGATCGAATCAATACCGCGTACCTATACGGCGAGATCTATGGTGTGGCGGGCGGCGGCCCGGCGCAACTCAAAGATACCATTGCGTTGAATTTCGGGTTTCGTGTCCATCGCTACGTCCTGGTCAACTTTGGCGCCTTTATTAAGTTCGTGGACGCGCTGGGCGGCATCGAGGTGGAGGTGCCCAGGGCGATCTACGATCCGACTTTCCCTGCTGACGATGATGTGGGGACGATCCTGTTTCAATTGCCGGCAGGCCGCCAACACCTGGATGGGGTGACGGCCCTGCGTTATGTGCGCACCCGTCACCCGGACGATGATTACCAGCGCATTCAGCGCCAGCAATTGGTGCTGCTGGCCATTCGCGATAAGCTGCTCAGCCCCGCTGTCATCCCGCAGCTCCCAGCGTTGATCAGCTCGCTGAACGGCCTGGCGCGCACCGATCTCTCCGCCGGCGAGCTGGCGTCTCTGGCCTGTATCGGCCCCCAGATTGACCGCAACGCCATCCGCACCTATGCCATCACTGCTGATGAGGTGCTGCCGTGGACGACGCCGGCTGGCGGGAGGGTAAGCATCCCCAACCGTCAGGCCATCGCGCCCTTGATCGAGGGCTTCCTCGGACGCTGAGGCGCAAGGAGCGAGAAGATGCGCCCCATCTCCCTCTTCACCCTGTTTGGCGTCACCACCCGCATCACGCTGGTCGGCCTGGGCGCGTACTTGTTGACGTCGGCGGCGCTGGCCTGGCTGGCGACCTCGCAATCGGGCCTGAGCTTTGCCGAAGGCTGGCTGGCCGGGGGGCTGAGCGCTCTGTTTGCCTTTGGCAGCGAGTGGCTGCACCAGATGGGACATGCGTTGGTCGCGCGTCTGGTTGGTTTCCCTATGGTGGGGATGGAATTCTTCTCGATCCTCTCTCGCAGTGAATACCCCGCCGATGAGCCGCCCTTGCCGGCGAGCGTGCATATCCGCCGTGCGCTGGGCGGCTTCTGGGTCAACCTGCTGCTGGGGGCGCTGTTACTCCCAGCGACGTTCGCTGCTGGCAGCGGGCCGCTGGCCTGGGCCCTGGGCTTTACCGCCTTCTTCAATTTCGTGGTGCTGGGCCTGGGGGCGCTGCTGCCCATTGACATCCCGGGCGTCTTGACGAACGATGGCGGGACGCTCTGGCGCTATTGGCGGGCGCGCAAACGCACGTAAACGCGTTTACCGGTGGGGTTGTTTGCCTGATTTACCCCTCCACCGGCACCGCTGCAACACGAAAACCGAGGTTGGGCCGGCGCTTGAAGGGATAATCCCAGTTACGTTGCGCGCAGCGCACGCGCCGTAACGGCGAGTCGAAGGCGCCGCCGCGGATGACGACTCCCTCGCCGAAGGGTGGGCCGGTCGGGTTGAAGATGGCCCGGCGTTGCGCATACTCGTCCGCTTCGTACCAATCCGCACACCATTCCCACACATTGCCGCTCATGTCGCTCAAGCCAAAGGGGCTGTCGCCCGCCGGCGAGAACAGGCCGACCGGTGTCGTCGTCTCGGCCAGGTCGTCGGCGTTGGCACGCGAGACATCCCACTCGTCGCCCCATGGATAGAGGCGGCCATCGCTGCCACGCGCCGCGTTTTCCCACTCCGCCTCCGTCGGCAGGCGGAACTTCCAGCCCGGGCCGGTAAGCCAGTTACAGAATGCCACGGCATCATCCCAGGAGACGTTAACGACCGGGTGCTGGGCCTTGCCGGGCGGTATCTCCCAGGGCTGGCCGGGGCACAGCGCATGCCGAAAGACCTGATATTGCTCGAAGGTGATCGGATACTGGCTGAGGAGGTATTCGGAGAGGCGTACCAGGTGCTGCGGGCGTTCGGTGGCCAGCGCCTGCGCGTCGCGCAGCGGATCGCTGCCCATGCGGAATTCGCCGGCGGGGATGCGGATAAAAGTCGTCCATAGGCCGGGCTTGAACGTGACGATGAGTCGATTGTCCTGCAACGCAGCGCGCGGGTAACGGTCACGGGCGGCGCGCCGGGCGGCCTCCTCGGTGGCTCGGCGTTGACGTTCGGCTTCCTCGGCGGCCCGGCGCTGACGGCGCAGAAACTCCTCGGTCTTGCGGAGTTCGGCCTCCTGCCGCGCCCATTCTCGGGCGGCGTCTCGTTCGGAGCGGCGGCGGTTGCGACGCGGGCGCTCGCCGTACGCGGTCGCCGGCTCGGCCTCAGCCTCGTACACCACACGCGAGCGGGCGGCCTGCTGGGCGCGCTCGCGCGCATCGTAATCACGCCGCTTGAGCGGGTCGCTGAGGATGGAGTAGGCGGCGTTGATCTTCTTGAGGCGCTCCTCGGCGTAGCGGCGCACCTTTTCATTCGCGCCGTGCAGGCGGTCGGGATGGTAAAGCTGCACCTGCAGCCGGTAGGCGGCCTTGATCTCTTCCGCAGTCGCGTCCGCGGCAACGTCGAGCAGTTGGTAGAGGTTCACCCGCTAACTGTACCAACGTCAGCCCCGGGTGACAAGCAACGGGCCGGCGCGTGTGCTCAGTGGCCCCAGGCGCGCAGCGCCGCTTCAGGCACCCAGAACCGCCCGTAGCCCAGCACGGCGAGGGTCAGGGAAACGATCAGGAGCAACACCCCGAGCGCGATGAGCACCCGGTCATGCCGGCGATAGGTCAGCTCATCCAGCCAGGTGCGGGGGAGCGTGCCGAAGGCGCGCAAGTCCATCGCGTCAATCGTGTCCTCGGCGCTGACGATGGCGTGGATCGTCACGGGCACGATCAGCGGCCCCAGCTTGCGCACCTGCTGAATGAGGCCGCCTCGGATCTTATCCAGTTCATAGCCGCGCGCCCGCTGTGCGTCCATCGTCATCATGAAATCACGCCCGAGGGTGGGCACGAAGCGCATGGTCAGATCCATGGCATACGCGATCTTATCCGGCAGGCCCAAACGGCGGAACGTGACGCCATACAACGCCGGGTTCAGCGTGTAGGGGATGAGGATGGTCATGATCGCCAGGCTGAAGACGCGCACGAACTGGCTCAGGCCGAAGAAGATACGCTCGACGGTGATGTCGAGGGTGGGCCGCCAGCCCAGAAGCGTAAACGGCGCGCTCAGACGGCGGATGAGATGTTCCTGGGCATAAAGCTCGCTGCCGCCTCGCCCGGTAAGGAATGTGAAGAAGGCGAAGAACGCGATGAAGGCAACGATGAAGAGAAAGGCGCGGCGGATTTCACGCCACTGGACGCCCGAGGTGAAGAGCACGAACAAGGCGATGCAGAAGAGCACCAGCAAAAAGCGCAGGTCCCAGAATGAGACCGTCGCCACCATGAAACAGCCGAAGAAGATCAGCCAGGCGCGCGGATCGAACCACTGAATGAGCGAGCGACGCTTGCGGTAACGCCAGGTGACGAGCATGCGGGCGACGCGTAGACTTTCGAGCTTATCTCTAAACTTCGCCTTGGCGATTTGATCCGGGTCTGGCGAAGGCATTGACTTCGCCAGACCCTCGGTTTAGAGATGGGTTCTTGGAGTCT
>JBBIQY010000145.1:0-4238 GCA_037442085.1 Anaerolineae bacterium | reverse complement strand
TGAATCGGCGCAGCCTCTCATTTTCATCGCCCGTTGTGCGCCGGCGCGCATGGAGACTTCGCTCCGCTCAGGGTGCGCGGCGCGCAGTCGAAGGACGGGCATCATCCCGCCAAAGTCGGTAGAGCCTTTTTGCGAAGAGGCGGCTGATGAGCGCGGCTATAATCGCACCTATGCCGATTCGCGTCTTATCGGAAGAGCTGGCCTCGCAGATCGCAGCCGGGGAGGTGGTGGAGCGGCCCGCCTCCGTGGTCAAGGAATTGCTGGAGAATGCGCTGGACGCTGGCGCGCGCACCGTCACCATCACCCTAGAAGGCGGTGGGCGGCATCTCATCCGCGTCGCCGACGACGGGCATGGCATCCCCGCCACCGAAGTCGAGCTGGCCTTCGCCCGGCATGCCACCTCCAAGCTTGCCACTGCCGACGACCTCTTTCACATCCGGACCCTTGGCTTCCGGGGTGAGGCGCTGGCCTCGATTGCCTCGGTGAGCCGCGTGAACGTGATCACGCGCGCCGCCGCCGAGACGAGCGGCGTGCAACTGCGCCTGGAGGCCGGCGCGATCACCAGCCGCTCGACCCTCGGCGCGCCGCAGGGCACGGTAGTCTCCGTCGAGAACCTGTTCTTCAATGTGCCGGCCCGGCTCAAATTTCTCAAATCCGAGACCGCCGAGCGCAGTCATATCGCCGCGCTCGTGACGCGCTACGCCATCGCCTATCCGTCCGTGCGCTTCCGGTTGATCTTCGACTCGCGCACCGCCTTTCAGTCGAACGGGAGCGGCGATGTGCGCGAGGTTCTAATGTCCGTCTACGGCGTGGAGATCGCGCGGCAATTGATCGAGATCGCCTCGGAGTTCGATCAGTCTCAACTGTCCGATCCGCAACCATTGGAGGCCGAGGAAGCCGACGACCTGGCCCTGCGTGAGCCGCGCCCGGCCTACGCGCCGCAGCGCCCCACTTTGCGCGTGCGCGGTTTCATCAGCCCGCCGGCCATCAATCGCTCCAACCGCAAGGACATCACTCTCTTCGTCAACGGGCGCTGGGTGCAGGACATCCGCCTGAGCACCGCTGTGTTGCAGGCCTACCACACGCTGCTCATGGCGGGCCGCTACCCGCTGGCCGTGGTGATGCTGACCCTCGCGCCCGAGGACGTGGACGTGAACGTGCACCCGACGAAGGCCGAAGTGCGCTTTCGTAACGCCGACGTCGCCTTCAGCGCCGTGGAGCGCACCGTGCGCCGGGCCTTGCTGGCGCGCGCGCCCGTTCCACCAATGGCAATGCGCCAGTGGAGCAGCGGCGCCGGCGAGGCGGCTCCATTGCGCCCCTCTTTGCAATGGTCGCCGGAGTGGGGGGTATTGGGGACGACCACGGACAGCGGACCGCCGACTGCTGAAGCGCCCGCGAGCGATTTGTCCCCTACGGCCGGCAATCCGCAGCCGACGTTGCCCGCCGCCGACGTTCCGCTCCTGCGCGTCGTCGGCCAGATCGGCGCCGCTTACATTGTGGCCGAGGGGCCGGACGGGCTGTACCTGATTGATCAGCACGCCGCGCACGAACGCATCCTGTACGAGGCCTTCAGCCTGCAGCGCGCCGCTACACAGGTCGTCTCACAGGCTTTGCTCGACCCGGTGGTGGTGGCGCTGCCGCCCGCCTCCGCCGACCTGCTGCTCGCGCAACTGCCGGTGCTGCAACAGATCGGCTTCAGCGTGGAAGCCTTCGGCGGCAATCAGTTCCTGGTGCGCGCCCTGCCGACGGTGCTGGGCAACATTGACCCGAACAACGCGGTGCGCGTTCTGGTAGAGGACTTCGAGGAGGACGAGACGCCGCTGCAGGCCGAGGTGGAGGCGCGGCTAATGGCGCGTGTGTGCAAACGCGCGGCCGTGCGCGCCGGGCAGACGCTCACTATGGCAGAGATGAACGCCCTGGTGCAGCAGCTCGAGCGCTGCCAGTCCCCGCGCACCTGCCCGCATGGCCGCCCGACCATGATTTACCTGAGCGTGGAGGCGCTGGAGAGGCAGTTCGGGAGGAAGGGTTGATGGGCCGGGACTTTCAGTGGCAAGGTATGCGGCTTGGCAAGGAAACGCCTCCTCTTCCTCTTCTCTGACACCGGCGGCGGTCATCGCAGCGCGGCAGAGGCGTTGATCGAGGCGATGAACGCTGAACATGGCGCGGCGGTCGAGTGCGTGATGGTAGACGCCCTCAAGCACTATGCGCCGCCACCCTTCCACCGAACGGCGGAGTGGTATGCCCGGGTCGCCAACCGTCAACCCTGGCAGTGGGCGCTGATCTACGCCTTTACCAATAATTCGCTCGGCTTTCGCCTGTGCGAAGCATTGCTGATTGGCTATGTGACGCCGAACATCCGGCGCTTCTTCCGTGAGAATCCCGCCGACGTTTACGTCAGCGTGCATCCGGTGCTGACGCAGACCGTCCGCATGCTCGGGCCGGGCCGCCCGCCCTTCCTCACCGTCGTCACCGACCTGGCCTCGGCGCATCGCGCCTGGTTCGCATCACAGGTGAACGCCTGCGTCGTCCCTACGGAGCGCGTGCGACAGATTGCTTTGCGCGCGGGGATGCCGCCGGAGAAGCTGCATGTCTTGGGCCTGCCGGTGGCCGCCCGCTTCAGCGCGCCGCCCGGCGACCGGGCCGCCCTGCGCGCGCAACTGAACTGGAGCATAGAGCGGCCTATCATCCTGCTGATGGGCGGCGGGGAGGGGATCGGCCCGCTGTTCGAGATCACGCAGGCCCTCTCCGAGGCGCGGCTGGCGTGTGAGCTGGTGGTGGTGGCGGGGCGCAATCAAAAGCTGCTCGAACGTTTGCGGGCCACACAGTGGAATCTGCCGGTGCACGCCTACGGCTTCGTGCGTACGATGCCGGACTTCATGCGCGCCGCCGATGTGTTGGTGAGCAAGGCCGGTCCGGGCACGCTCTCGGAGGCCTTCATCGCCGGCCTGCCCATCATCCTGTACAGCCGGTTGCCGGGACAGGAAGAAGGTAACGTGGCATGGGTGGTGGAGGAAGGCGCCGGCGTATGGGCGCCGACCCCTGAGCACGTGGTCGCGGCCCTGCGTCGGTGGCTCGACCCTGCCGGCGACCCGGCCGCCTTGAGCCGCGCCGCTGCAAATGCGCGCCGCCTGGGCCGCCCGAACGCTGCACGCGACATCGCCGAAGTGATCGGTTCCTACCTGTGAGTCGCGCCGCTTCATGCGCCTTTGCCTCGTGCCGATTGCTGATCGTTGATCGCCGGTGATCGGTATAATCCCAAATCCAAAATCCCATGTGGCTCGACCCCTTCTTCGACAACAAGATTCTGCAAGATATCGTCGCCACCGTCTTCACACTTGGATTGAGCCTGGTCTGGCTGCGGACGATGGACTCGCTGGCGCAGCGCGGCCTGATCGAGCAGCGGTTGAGCCGCAAAATCATCCACATCGGCACCGGCCCCCTCTTCGTGCTGTGCTGGAATGCGTTCAGCGCCCTACGCCGCCGCGCTCGTGCCGCTGTTGATCACCGGCCAGTTCTTCACCGTTGGCATGGGGTGGGTGAAGGATGAAGCGGCGGTGAAGGCCATGACGCGCCACGGCGACCCGCGCGAGATTCTGCGCGGCCCTCTGTACTACGGCGTGATCTTCGTGATCTGCACGGTGCTGTTCTGGCGGCACTCGCCGGTGGGGATCCTGGCGCTGATGCTGATGTGCGGTGGCGACGGCCTGGCGGATGTAGTCGGGCGACGCTGGGGCCGCGCCCGGCTGCCCTTCAGCTCGGATAAAAGCTGGGCGGGCTCAGCGGCGATGTTCGCCGGCAGCTTCCTGTTTGGCTTCGGTTTCCTCGCACTCTTCAACGTCTTCGGGAACTTTGCCCCGCCGCTTGACCTGGCCGCCACCGCCGCCGCCGTAGCCGTGATCTCGCTGGCCGCCACCGCCGTGGAGTCGCTGCCCTTTCACGATGTTGACAACATCACCATCACGCTGACTGCATTGGCGCTAGGCCTGGCGCTGCTGTAGCCGCTCTCCGGGCATTGGTATAAAACAGATCGCTGTGGCTCACCGGCCACGGCGATCGTTGTTGTATCTGCTCTTTTCCTAGCTGGCGTTAGCCGTTGCCATTGCCTCGATCATCATTAGACGTTATAAGAAATAAGAATTAGACTGTATGGATGCTCAACTACACAGACTTGAAACGAGATGGACGGAAATTTCTGGCCCTCACTGGATTAACCCTCAACGAATTCAAATTATTGTTGC
>JBBIQY010000144.1:0-4415 GCA_037442085.1 Anaerolineae bacterium | reverse complement strand
CACTTTTGATTGAGTTTCATGTTTTCCTCCTTGCTTGAAAAGTGTTCTTCGGCAGATTGAGCATGAGGGCGAGTTGATCATGTCTTAACTCATACACCACCTCCTCGAGGCTGAAGCACTTAACCCAAAACGTTTTGGGGTACGCTCAAAAAAAGAGTCTCATATGCCGGTCGACTCCCGCACAATCAGTTCGGGCTGGAGAAGCACTTTGCGTTCGGTCAGCGGTTCCCCAGCAATGTGTTTCACCAGCATCACTACCAGACGGCGGGCGATGTCATAGACGGGCTGATTGAGCGTGGTGAGCGGCGGCTGGGCATGTTCGGCGTCCTCAATGCCGTCGTAGCCCGCCACCGCCAGATCGCGCCCGATGACGAGCCCGCGCTCGCGCCCGGCGCGCATGGCGCCGATCGCGGTCAGGTCATTGGCGCCGATGATGGCCGTCGGCGGATCCGGCAATGCCAGCAACTTTTGCGCCGCCTCGTAGCCCCCCTGGCGTGTCAGGTTGCCCTCGGCCACCAGCGCCTTGTCGAAGGGGAGGCCAACCGCTTTCAGCCCGTCGCGATAGCCGGCCAATCGAACCGATTGCAACATGAGGTCCGGCGACGCGCCAATGTAGGCGATGCGGCGGTGACCGCGCCCGGCCAGATGCCTGACCAATGCCACAAAGCCGGAGCGGGCGTCCACTTCGATGTGTGGATAATCCACGGGCGTGAGGCTGCTACCCAGCGCGACAAAGGGATAATTGTTCTTGGCCAGATATTCGATGCGCCAATCATGCTGGCGCATCCGGCTGAGCACGATGCCATCCACGCGGCGGCTCTGCGCCCAGCGTTTATAAAGCGTCCGTTCCGCCGCTTCTCCCGGCGGGGCCGTTGAAATCAGCAGATCGAAGTTGTGCGAGGCGGCCTCGTCCCCGAGTCCGGCGACGAATTCGGAGAAGAAAGGGTCAGCAAAGCGCGGCTGGCGCGTTGGCAGGATATAGCCGATGGCATCCGCCCGCTGGCGGCGCAGTTGGCGAGCGGCGCGGCTGGGCACATAGCCCATCTCACGAGCCACACGGATCACGCGCTCGCGCGTCTTTTCGGCCACGTCGTCGTACCCATCCAGCGCGCGGGAGACAGTGGTGATGGAGAGTTTGAGGCGCTTCGCAACGTCGCGGATGGTGACGGGCATAGATTCTTCCAAAACGTTTTGGGGACTTCGGGCAGTTTACCGCAGATCGGCGGGGAGAGTCAAGTTGCAGTTCTGGCGGGATCCGTCTTCGCCCCTCGCTCCCGCAACGCGCGTTCAATCATCCCTGCCAGCGCCTCCGGCGGCCGCGCGCCGACGAGGCGGTTTGCCGATTTGTGTGTAATTTCGTAGGCGCGGCTCTCAGACCCGCGCCTACAGGCCGAATTACACAATTTTCGGCATACGGCCGCCGACGGCCAGCTGCTGGTGGACGCGGCCGTGGGCGAGTTCCAGGTCAAGAGCGGCCTGCAGATTCTCAAGGAGTCGGCGGACCAGCACACGTTCGAAGAGTGGGCCGAGATCGCCGGGGTCCGGGCCAAGGACCTGGTCGAGATCGCCGTCGAGTTCACCTCGCACGGCAAGAACGCGGCGGTGGACATCCACCGCGGCGTCAGCCAGCACACCAACGGCTACTACAACACGCTGGCCTGGTTCAACCTGGCGCTGCTCATCGGCAACTACGACTGGCGCGGCGGACAGTCCTGGCCCAGCACCTACGACATCAGCGGCGGCAAGGCCGAAGGTCCCTTCAACCTGGGCAAGATGAACCCCGGCGCGCTCTCGCCCTTCGGCCTCAGCCTGATCCGCCACGAACTCAAGTACGAAGACACCACCCTGTTCCTGGATGTGCCGGAGGACAAGCGCTACCCGGCCAGACGCAACTGGTATCCGCTGGCTTCGGACATCTATCAGGAGATCATCCCCTCGGCGGCGGATGGGTATCCGTATCCGGTCAAGGCCGTTTTCATGTACATGGGCTCGCCCGTGTACTCCCTGCCGGCCGGGCACACCTGGATCCCCATTCTGCAGGATGTGGACAAGATCCCGCTGTTCGTCGCCAGCGACATCGTGATCGGCGAGAGCAGCATGTACGCCGACTACATCTTCCCGGATGTGACTTACCTGGAACGCTGGGAATTCAGCGGCACGCACCCCTCAGTCACGTTCAAAGTGCAGGGCGTGCGCCAGCCGGTCATTGCGCCGCTCACCGGCACCGTGAAAGTATACGGGCAGGAAATGGCGCTGCAATGGGAAGCCCTGCTGCTGGCGATGGCCGAAAAACTCGGTCTGCCCAACTTCGGCCCCAACGGCCTGGGCCAGGGCGCCGACTTCACCCACCCCGACGATCTGTATCTGCGCATGATCGCCAATCTCGCCTACGGCGAAAAGAAAGAAGCCGAAGACGCGGTGCACGATGCGGATGAGGAAGAACTCCGCCTGTTCCTCGCCGCGCGGCGGCACCTGCCCAAAGCGGTGTTCGACGCAGAGCGGTGGCATAAGATCACCGGCGACCTGTGGCCGAAGGTGGTCACGGTGCTCAATCGCGGCGGGCGCTTCCAAGCCTTCGAGAAGGGCTATCCCGGGGACGGTGTGTTCCCCGGCTTCTTCGATGAACCGTTCGTCATACCGACCGGCGTCAAGTTCGGCAAGCAGATCAACATGTATCTGGAAAAGACGGCTGGCGTCAAGCACTCCGGCACGGGCAAGAGTCTGCCGGGCTATGCTACCTACTTTGAGCCGGGCACGACCTATGACGGCACGGTGCTCGACGACGCGAAAGACGGCTTTGACCTGAAACTCAGGCCGTATGCCGAAAATTGTGTAATTCGGCCTGTAGGCGCGGGTCTGAGAGCCGCGCCTACGAAATTACACACAAATCGGCAAACCGCCGAAACTCATCACCTACCGCGACGTGCGCCACACCAAGACCCGCACGCCCGGCAACTACTGGCTGCTGGCCACCTTGCCCGAGAACTACGTTCTGATGAACGCCGCCGACGCCCAGGCGCGCGGGCTGGCCGACGGCGAGGCGGTCAAGATCGTCTCGGCCACCAACCCGGCCGGCGAATGGGATCTGGGCAACGGACAGCGCATGCCGATGATCGGCAAGGTCAAGGCCGTGCAGGGCATGCGCCCCGGCGTGATCGCCTTCTCGCTGTCCTTCGGCCACTGGGCCTACGGGGCCCGCGACGTGGTGGTGGACGGCGTGACGATCAAGGGCGAAGCGCGCCGCGGCACGGGCATTCACGCCAACGCCGCCATGCGCACAGACCCGTTCCTCAAGAACACTACGCTCAGCGACGTGGTCGGCGGCAGCGCGGTGTTCTACGACACGATGGTGAAGGTGGTGAAAGTGTAGAACGTGACGGGTGGTGAGCGCCGTGTGTCACGTGTCACTCGTCACCCGTCACGGTATTCGGAGTAAATCCATGCCATTTCGACTCGGCCCCACAGAACTGCTCATCATCCTCGCCATCGTCGTCCTGCTCTTCGGCGTCGGGCGCATCGGCAAGATCGCCGGCGAACTCGGCAAAGGCATACGCGATTTTCGGCGCGGGCTGACGAACGGCGAACAGGAATAGCCCACACCATGCCAGACGCTGATTCACGCTGATGGACGCAGATACAACACCGAATCAGCGTGAATCAGCGTTCATCCGCGTCCCTTTATGAAGCCGCTAACGGAACGACTAGAAGAATCCGCCGCTCTGCATCGCCACCTCTGCCCTCGTCAGGTGTTGGGAGTGCGCATGGGACTCCTCGCCGGCAAACTGCTCGGCCTCGACCTGCCGCAGACCCCTTCGGGCAAGCGGCTGCTGACCATCGTCGAAACCGACGGCTGCGCCGCCGACGGCGTTTCGGTAGCGACCAATTGTTGGGTGGGCCGCCGGACGCTGCGGGTGGTGGATTTCGGCAAAGTGGCGGCGACGTTCGTAGATACGCAAACGGGGAACGCGGTTCGGATTGTGCCGCGCCGCGAGTCGCGGGGCCTGGCTCGCAATTACGCGCCGGACGCCCGCAACAAATGGGAAGCGCAACTGCTCGGCTATCAGCGGATGCCGGACGACGAATTACTGCTTACCAACTACGTCACCCTCAGCACCCCGCTCGAAAGAATCCTCAGCCGTCCCGGCGTGAGGGCCGTCTGCGAGGTTTGCGGCGAAGAGATTCTCAACGAGCGCGAGGTCGTTCACGAAGGGACGACGTTGTGCCTCGGTTGCGCTGGGCAGAGCTATTACCGTGTCAGTGGGCCGGCGAATGCTCAGAGTCCCTTGATCTATCTATTACCCACAAATTGGGTTTGCTCATTAACAACCAGATACCAGGTCGCGGCCATGTCCTGTAGACGTTGCCAGCCGCGCCAGATAACCGTGATGCCCGGTTCGCCGTCCGACTGGCGACCT
>JBBIQY010000143.1:0-4714 GCA_037442085.1 Anaerolineae bacterium | reverse complement strand
CAGCTTCCCGGGCAATTCCATTCAGAAGGAGTACAACTTCACCGGCGTGAGATTACCGAACTAGGTTTTCTTCGAGACTCTTCGGAACTGCAAAGGTTCCACGGGAGATAGGCCCGTGGAACCTTTGCTTTTCTCGCGATCGTGTTCCCTCACTCGCCCGGCGCCGGCTCCAGCACGAGCACGCCCCAGGTGCGTGGGTCGCGGAGTTGAGCATCCCTCACATTCGCAGTTTGGGTCTCCTGGTTGGGCGCACCGGGCGAGTCGTCGTCGTTGACGGCCAGGATGAAGGCAAAACCCTCGTTGGCGAACGGCGTCAGCTTGAGCACCGACCACGGCACGGCTGCCTCCAGCGCGTAGCCGCCCTCGACGGGGCGGGCCGCGATCACGGCATCGCGGATCGGGCCTTTGCGATCGTTTGGCCACCACAGGTAGGCCTCCGGCGCGCCGCCGTCGTTCAGGTTGCCGGGCGAGAGGCCGATCTGGAGCTCGCGCTCGGTCAGCTGTTCACCGCGATTGCCCGGGTCAATTCCAATCCAAAGCTCCAGGCTATCGCCCTTGTAGAGCAAGTCGCCGGTCGCGGCCTGAACCAGCGCGTCGTCCTTCATTTTCACTGCCAGATAGAGATACTGTTCATCCCAGGCGATGTTCCACGAGGCAAAGAGGTCGCTGTCGCCGGCGCGATTCTGCCCGCCGAAGGTGGGCTGGTTGGAAGCGTACACCAGCGCCGTCCACTCGGCCAGGTCGCCATCCACGCGGGGCGGCGGCTCCAGCACGCGCGCGGCCCGCACCGGCTCGCCGCGCTCGCCTGCCGCAACAATTGCGCTATCGGGCTCCGGCGCGGGGGCCTCGCGCACAATGTGCTGCGGCTTGACGCACGAGTTGAAATCCGCGCCCAGTACCACGCGATACGGATAGGGCGCGTTCGGGTCCGGCGCAACGACGACGTTGGCGTCGCTCACATTGAGCACGCGCTGCAGCTCGGCGCGGATGGAGCCTTTGGGGCTGGTGGTGAAATCGTAGAGGGTGGTCGTCGCGTAATCGGTGCGATCTGCCCGGCCCTGCACCGGCGTCAGGCCGGCCCAGTTCAGGTTGTCCGCGGCCAGCGCCGCAAGCGCGGCATTGGAAGTGCCGTTCCAGATCTCCACCGCCGGGCCGGAACGCACCAGCGTGTTCTGCGGCGGCGGCTGGAAGGCTTCGGTCAGCACGGCGCTGATAGCGGCCCGGTCGGGCAGCAACACGGCGGCGCCGGCGGGCGTGGTCCAGCTCCACACCTGGTCACGACCGATGAAGCGGCTCTTGATGCGGGCGCGGTCCAGGCTGGCGGCCAGAGGCACAAATTGTAGTACGTCGCCCAGGCCCAGGTCCGTGTCTACGATCTGAATGTATTGCTGATAAAGCTCGGGCACCCTGGCAAGCATGTCGAGTTGCAGGCCCTTCTCGAGCATCGCGCGCAACACCTGATGCTGGCGGCGCGAGCGATCGTAGTCGCTGCTGCGCTTGCGCGAGCGCGCGTACCAGAGCGCCAGGTCGCCGTCCATCTTGTGCAGGCCGGTCTCGACCGTGTACAGTTCCCAGTTGTTCGCATCCTGCACGTCCACCGTCGGGTCGTAGGGATTCTTCAACCGCCAGTCCTGCATGGCGCAGCTGACCGGCACTTCCACGCCGCCGAGAATGTCAATCACCTGCTTGAAGCCGCTAAAGTCAATACGCGCCCAGCCGTGGATGGGAATGCCGAGGTTATAGAGGATGGTCTGTTCCAGCAGGGCCACGCCACCGCCCGGATAGTTGATCGAGTCGCCGTAACCGGCGGCGGTGTTGATGCGGTTCATCGTCCAGCCGGGGATATAGACGAACAGGTCGCGCGGGATGGTGAACAGCGTGACCGAGTTCGCCTTCCGGTTGATCGAGACGACGATGATCACATCGGTGCGATAGCTCTTGCTATCCTTTGCGGTGTCGCGGCCAAGGAGCAGGATGTTGACGATGTCCTTGTCGAGAAACAACTGCGGCATCGGCTCGGGGATGGGGGTGACGAGCGTGGCATAGGGGTTGGGCGTGGTGACGCCCAGCGTCGGGTCAATGCCCGGTCTGGCGGTCGGGGTGGGCGTAGCCGTTACGGCGGGGGCCGGCGCAGCGGAGGCGAGCGTCTCGTCGGGGAGGGCGGTGGAAGGCGTCGCCTGTGGCGGCAGAGTCCAGGTGGGCACCGGCGTGCGATACGGCACGATGACGATCCGCGGCGTGGGTGTGGCCGTCGTGCAGGCTGAAAGGAGCAGAATGGAGAGTAGAAAATAGGGCATCCGAGGCTTCATGGCACGAGTATTGTACCGAGGGGCCATAACCACGTTTCCACCGGCGAGTTACGGTTTGGTAACAAGCGCCGTGGCTTTCAGTCCTGGGCTTCGCTCCCCGGCTCTAGCCTTCAACCCTCAACTGACCTATACTCAAATAAGTGGAAGGAGACCTCGATGGGCCAACCGAACTTTTATGACGGCCGTCTCTCACTGGTGTACTGGACGCCGCGCTCCATCGTCGAGACCACCATTGCCCAGTTCGCCGATTCGCTGCGCGGGGGTGCACCGAACATCAACGGCGTGATGGTCAAGACCAACAACGGCGCCGTCTGGCAGGGCGCGTTCGACTCCAGCAAGCCCAACCTCAACATCAATTCCACCGCCGACGTACAGCGCTGGGTGGACACGTTGGCGGCCAAAGGTCTGGAGACGCACGCCTGGGGCGTCGTGCGCGGCATCAACGGCAGTGTGCAGGCGGAGATTGACCGCTTCGTGCAAATCGCGCAAGTGACCGGGGTCAAGTCGTTGTTGCTCGACCTGGAAGAGGGTCCGGCCTACTTCGTCGGCGATCAGACGGCGGCGCGGCAGATTGCTCAGGGGCTGCGCAACCGCCTCGGGCCGACCTTTCACATCGGTCTGATCTTCGACTATCGCAGCAACCGTCCGCAGCGGCTGTGGGTGCAGACGATCTGGCTGCCGTATATTGACAGCCTGCACCCGATGGTCTATCACTATCACTTCGGCCAAAGCGCGCAAACGGCGCTGACCAACTGCTACAACGTCATCGGCGGCTGGGGCAAGGCGGTGTACCCGATGTTGCAAGGCTACTCGCCGGGCGGAACCATCGGCCTGTATCCTGCGAGCGACATCCCGCCGACGGCCAACCTGGCCATCAACAACTTCGGTGCGCGCGGCCTCTCGTGGTATCGCTACGGACGCGGGCTGAACATCCCGGACGAGGGCCTGGGCGCGGCAGACCTGCCGGAAGTGGCAAAGGTGCAGCTGCCGGCCACGCCGCCGCCTCCCCCGCCCCCTCCCCCACCGCCGTTTTCCGTGGGTCGCCCGCCCATCCCGCCGGATGCGCCGCCGCTGCTCACCATCGTTGACCCCGACAACGAGCGCACCGGCGAGTTCAGCATCAACTACTACGACGACCCGGCCACGCTCAGCCCATTGTGGCAAGTGGCGCTGGATGTGAACGGACGACCATACGCCTACCGGCCCGCTTCCTACAACCTGCAGACGCTCTACGTCAGCTATGTGCCGCGCCTGATCGGGCGAGGCCGCTATTTCATCGAAGCCTTCATCCCGGCGCGGAACGCCTACGCGCCGGACGTCCACTACGTCATCGTAGATTACCCCGGCGGCGTGCGGCGCGAGACTACGGTCGTGCTGGACCAGAATCGCTACAACAACGAGTGGGTGCCGTTGCAGGGCAACATCATCAACGGCATGCCCGGCGGCCCACTGGTCGGCCAGTTCGATCTCGACCCACGGCGCGACGACGCCGGGCGTGTCAATGTGGCTGACCTGACCTTCATCAACCCGGCCACGCACCCTTCGGGCCGCTTCGAGATCACCTTCGGCGCGATCCGCTGGCGGCCCGTGGAAACAGCGGCGCTCTCGCCAACACTGGAGTTCGACGCGCCCGTCGGCACCGAGACGGAGCGGCGCGGGCCGATCCCGACCGGGAGGCGCACGCCGGGGGGGTTCATGTTCTGGGTCGGCAACTGGTTCGATGTAAACCCTATCGGCACCCGCTACCGGCTGGGCAGCGGATGGGCGGTGCACACGGGCGCCGATCTCAATCTCGATGGGAGCGTGACTGCCGACAAAGATGCGCCGGTCTACGCTATCGGTTACGGCACGGTGTTATGGGCGCGACGCTTGAGCGCAGGCTGGGGCAACGCCGTCATCGTCGAGCACCCCATCCCCGGCGAGCAGCGGCTGGCGTGGGCGCGTTATGCCCACGTCAACAATTTGCTGGTCAGCGAAGGACAGCTCGTCCAGCGCGGGCAGCAGCTTTGCACCATCGGCGAGTATGCGCCCAACAACTATCACCTGCACTTCGACGTCACCCTCGACCCGATCCTGCGCAGCACACCCGGCCACTGGCCCGGCGACAACCGCGACCTGGTGTTCAGCATTTATCGGGACCCGCTGGAGTTCATCCGCCAATACCACGTGATAAGATAAGGGCCAACCATGACCGCCTGCGCCTGCGATTGAGACTTACTATCAGTACTTCACGAAAGCATCCTGATCCTTCGGCTTCGCTCAGGAGAGGGCCGCGCTTCTTCGACTGCGCTGACCAGAAAATAGGTCGCTCCGACTGATGCGTCCAGTCGAGCCTCAAGCCACGGGCGTTACGCCATGGCCACGGGAACCAACTCAACGGCATAGCCGAGCGACTTGAGCTTTCG
>JBBIQY010000142.1:0-4826 GCA_037442085.1 Anaerolineae bacterium | reverse complement strand
CTGGACGATGTGAGTGGTGGTTTGCGCGAATGTGCTTGAGACCGGCAGGCTGAGCAGAGTCGCGAGGCTGGCAACGCTGAGTAGAAGTGAGAGACGGTGAAATGCCCGCATAACGCTCTCCGAGCGCGCAGGTAGTTTAACAGGATTCGGGTTGGAAGGGAGCGGCCGTCGGTTAGAGTCCGGCGAGTCGGATTACACTTCTTCGGCGACGATCAGATCGGTCATCTGCTGCCATTCCGGTCGCCAGAATTTCATTTCGCCGCGCTGGCAGTGCGGACAGGTGAAGATCAGGTACACCTTGCCGGTTCGGTCAATGTCGGCCGTGTGAGTGAAGTTGAGGGACGAGTCGCAGTTAGGACACTCCGGCGCGTTCACGGTGATTTGAGGGATATGATGACGCATACGTCCTCCACAATGACTAACTCATCCCCCAAAACACGATAAACGACACGTAAATTGTACTGTGACCGCTCACAAATGCAACCACAATTTGTATAAGCTTGACGCCCAACAACTGTGATTTATCATCCCGGCAACTTCGTTCGCTCCATAGGCGGCACGTCGCCCGGGAAGCGTGTCCCCGGATAACTGGATCGTGAGGAAGGTTCTATGCCCGAAGCCGTCATCGTCTCCGCTGTTCGGACGCCGATCGGTCGTCATGGCGGTGTGCTAAGGGAGATCCGCCCCGATGACCTGGCCGCACTGGTCATCAAAGAGGCCGCGGCGCGCGCGGCACTCGACCCCGCGTTGATTGACGAGGTCTATCTGGGCTGCGCCAATCAGGCTGGCGAGGACAACCGCAACGTGGCGCGGATGGCCGTGCTGCTGGCCGGCTTCCCGGTGAGCGTGCCGGCCGTCACCCTCAACCGACTATGCGCCTCCGGCCTGGCGGCCGTCAACGCCGCGGCCCGCGCCATCAAGGCCGGCGAGATCGAGATCGCCATTGCCGGCGGCGTGGAGTCCATGACACGCGCGCCCTACGCCCTGCCCAAGACCAGCCCGGAGTGGGCTTTCGGCAACGTCACTGCCTTCGACACCACGCTCGGTTGGCGCTTTGTCAACCCGAGGCTGAAGGAGTTGCACGGCATTGATTCGATGGGCGAGACGGCGGAGAACGTCAGTGAAAGATGGCGGGCGGAGGGCAGGGAAATTACCCGGGAGGAACAGGATGCCTTCGCGTTGGAGAGCCATCGGCGCGCAGTGGCCGCTATCGAGTCCGGCAGGTTTGCCGAGGAAATCGTGCCGGTCCCGGTGCCGCAACGGAAGGGCGAGCCGATCCTCGTGAGCCGCGACGAGCACCCGCGCCCGGATACCTCGCGGGAAGCGCTGGCCAGACTCAAGCCCGCCTTCCGCGCGGGTGGCACGGTGACCGCCGGCAACTCATCCGGCATCAACGACGGCGCGGCGGCGCTGGTGCTGATGAGCGACCGTAAGGCGCGCGAGTTGGGCGCGTTGCCGTTGGCCCGGATCGTAGCCGCGGCCGCGGTCGGGGTAGAGCCGCGCATGATGGGCCTCGGCCCCATCCCGGCCACGCGCAAGGCGCTCAGGCTTGCCGGCCTCTCGATTGACAAGATCGGCCTCATCGAACTCAACGAAGCTTTCGCGGTGCAGGCGCTGGCGGTGATGCGCGAGCTCGGTTTCCAGCACGAGATCACCAACGTCAACGGCGGCGCGATTGCACTGGGCCATCCACTGGGATGCAGCGGCGCGCGCCTCATGTGCACCCTCATCCACGAGATGCGCCGTCGCGCGGCGACCGCGCCGCGACCGTACTACGGCCTGGCGACGCTGTGCGTGGGGGTGGGCCAGGGCGAGACGACGATCGTGGAATGGGTAGGGGATTGAGGCTCCGCCGCGGTCTGCTTTGCTCGTGAACAGAGCACACGGAGAAAATCAAAACAGCCGGCCAGGCCGGCTCTCTTTCGGTGTTCGCTCGGTATTTTCAACGCCCTCGGGGGTTCACCGATTCGCGAAACGATAACCCACGCCGCGCGAGGTGATGATGTACTCCGGACGTTCGGGGTTGCGCTCGATCTTCTTGCGCAGATAATGCACGTACAGCTTCAGGCTTTCGGTGGCATCGCCGTATTCCGGCCCCCAGGCCTGGGCGATCAACTCGGAGCGCGTGAGCACGCGCCCGGCGTTGCGCGCCATGTGTGAGAGCAGGGAGAACTCCTTGGGCGTCAGTTCCACAAGGTTTCCACGTACCGTCACTTCGCGCGTGAGGAAGTTAATGTGGAGTTCGCCGTTACCGAACGTCAATTCATCCGTCGTCTTGTGGTCGCTGGATTGACGGCGCAGGTGTGCTTTGACTCGCGCCACCAGCTCCCGATTGTCAAACGGCTTGACGATGTAGTCGTCGCCGCCGATCTCCAGACCCTTGACCACATCTTTGATGCCGGATTTGGCTGTGATGAACATGATGGGCACCTCCGAAAATTCTCGGATGCGCCGGCACACTTCCCAGCCATCCATATCTGGCATCATCACGTCGAGCAGCACCATACTTGGCTTGTGGTCTTGCGCCATTCGCAGGCCTTCAGAGGGCGAGGCCGTCGTCACGGCCTGAAAGCCGTAATGCTGCAGCAGCGTGCTGACGAGCCAAAGGGTGTTTTCGTCGTCGTCAATAACGAGGATCTTTTCAGCCATAAGTTCGCCTAACCCCACCGGTGGGATGTTAGAAAAGTCTAACATGCCAGGGATACAAACGCAAATCAGACAAACGTTCACGCCATATTTGGCGTAAGTCTGATTTTCGTTGTCCAACGATTGGCAATTGGCCCGGTCGAACACTCGTGCTACAATCCGCGCATGGCCCTGGAACTGCATGCTCTCTCGCAGGCAGTTGATGATCTGAGCGTGAACGCCGCTCAGCGCCTGGCCGACCTCGACCAGCGCTTGCCCGCTGCCCGGGCTTTGCTCAAGACCATTGGCATCGCCAGCCCGGAGCTTCAGGCGAATGTCCAAGCCGCGCTGCGCCTGCGCTGGGCCGGCGCCATCCCCAAGACCGAGGCTGTGAATGCGACGTATCCGTTGCCGCCTCTGCCTGCGCGTGTCAACATCCTGGCCGCCGATGGATCGCAGATTTATCCCGACCGGCACGGCGTGGCGTTGTACTATCTGATCAATATCGGCAGCATCGTCTTCAGCCATGGCTCCGGGGAAGCGCCACGCACACGCTCCACGCCCGAGGTGTTTTTCAACGATGCCGACCTGTACGAAGAGGACGGAGGCCAGATCCCCATCCAGCAGATTGACGTCAGGCGCGATCAGCGCGAACTGGCCGAACTGGCGCAACTGGCCGAGGCCGATCAATCCGCACCTGCCGTGGCGCTGCTCGACAACGGCCTGCTGTTGTACTTCTCCCTGCAAGCGCCGGGCCGCGAACAGATCGCCGAAGCGCTTGAGCCATATCTGGAGTCGCTGGCGAAGTTAAGGGCCTGCGGCGCGGCGGTGGCCGGCGTGGTCGCGCGCCCGCGTTCTGCCGGCGTGACGCGCCTGCTGCACCTCAGCTCCCTGGAGCGCAATGAGATTGACCGTCATGCCGAGCTGTTCCAGGCCAGCGCAGCCTTTCGGCAGGTTACCGACCTTCAGCTATTCGACTTCCTCCGGCCGGGCGAGCGCAGCGCCGTCTTCGAGAGCGGCTCGCCGGCCAACCTCGATCATTACCGAAAAGCCGGTCACTCGATCCACTTCTTCTATCTCAACGCCGGACGGCCCGGCAGGGACTCACTGTTGCGGATCGAAGTGCCAGAATGGGTGGCGCGGAACGCGGCCCAGCTCGATCTTGTGCATGCGGCCATCATGGAGCAGTGCCGGATCACGGATGGTTTTCCGTACGTGCTGATGCGCGCGCACGAGTTGGCGGTGGTCACGGTGGCCGAGCGGCGCGAGTTCGAGCAGATGGTAACCGCCGCGCTGGTGCGGCGCGGCCTGAACCCCGCTATCTCCTCGAAGGCGCAAGGCAAGGCATGGACGGGGACCGGCAAGCGCGCTTACCCTGGTAAGCGCCGCTAGCTGTAACGGAAGAGAAGGAAGACCGGCGCTATGACTGAACTGACTCTCGGACGACTCCTTCGCAGCTCCACTACCGGCTACGTCTTCGGCTGTAAGCTCCCGGAGGCCGCTGCGCCCTGCTTTGGCGACTTCGTCAAGGCGCCGGCCCAGCGCGGCCAGATCGAAGTTATCGGCCTGGTCTATGACCTGGCGATCTCCGACGACGGCTTCGTTCGCCCGATGGCCACCGCCGACCTGCCGGAGGAGGTGATCCTCGACCAGCGCAACAACCGCAACGTGCCCATCGAGGTCAGTGTTCTCGCGGTCGGCTACAAGAACGGCGCGGGCTTCATGCAGGGTCTGCCGCCGCAGCCGCCAATCACACTGGACACCATCCGCACCTGCGCCGATGACGAAGTGCGCGCCTTCACCGAGCGCGGCGACTATCTGCGCCTGATCGTCGAGTCAACCGAAGCGCCGGCGGAGGAGCTGCTGGTCGCCGCCATGCAGCGCGCCGCCGCCGTGCGCGCACCCGCCGAGCGCGAGCGTTTTCTGCGGCAGGCGGGCCGCGAGCTGGCGAAGCTGCTCGGCCGTGACCTGCCGCGCCTGGAGCGCGTCCTGCGCCGGATCAGAGCCTGAACCTCAAAGCACACGGAGAACACAGAAATCTCCTTGCTCTCTGCGTTCTCTGTGGTGACAGCATGGGAAGACTCAGTAGATCGCAGAATGGCCTGATGCGGCCCACAACATGAGGGGCCTGTTCAGCCGGTAAGATTGTCGGTACCACCAAAACAATCGCCGGAGAACAAGCCCATGTCCGATGATAAGCT
>JBBIQY010000141.1:0-5090 GCA_037442085.1 Anaerolineae bacterium | reverse complement strand
GGCACCGAGCGGCTTCGGTGTTGCTGAAGACCTTCTGCGTGGCAATCAGAAAATGAATGTAGTCGAGTTCGTCACACTTGGGCGGGTTCATACCCGCAGTGTACCCGACTTATGGCAAGTGCGTAACTCCTATTAGGAATAGGATAGGCGACCAAACCGTCATGGCCGAGCAGCTCCCCCTCTTCTCCAACCCCACCGCCGAGGCGCACCAGCCGTCCGCGCCCGCCGGGCACGCGCTCACACCGACCTCGTCGCTGCGGGCCGCCATCATCGCCTGGCGCGAGCATCTGGCGGACGGCGGCGCGACCGAGAACACCGTCAAATCCTTCGGCGGCGAGCGGAAGTGGATCAGGCGCTCGCCGCCGCCGAAGCCCTCTGGAAGGCCGAGAAGCCCGATGTCCGGCCTTACGTGTTGTTCTGGCTTCTGCTGCAAACCGGCATCAAGAAGAGCGAGTGTCTGAAACTGGAGTTGAACCACGTGGACACCTCCCGCCCGGAAGAGCCGGCCCTGTGGGTGCGTTATACGGAGGCCCGCAGCCGCTACAAAGAACGCAAGCTCCGCCTCGACGCGCGCTGGGTGGAGGTGTATCAGGAGTACCTGCTCGCCTTCCGCCCGACGAAGAGCGTGTTCCCCTACTCTCCGCGCCGGCTGGAGTATCTGCTGGAGGATGTGAGCGTCGCCGCCGGCCTGAGCAAGCACATCTCGTTCGAGATGTGCCGCTGGACGTGCGCGGTGCGCGATGCCCGGGCCGGAATGGACTATGACATGATCCGCCAGAAACAGGGGCTGAGCAAGATCCAGTGGCGCGAGATCGGCATGAAGCTGAAGAAACTCGTGCAGCCGGGGTTATAGACCCTCCACCCCCGGCGCCTCTCCCAGCGACAAAGTGCGTCGCCGGGAGAGGGGAGATCAGTACACCATCTCGCCGTTCACAAAGGCCGCCGTGCGCGGGTCGCGCGGCGACTCGAAGAACTCCGCCGTCGGCGCCACTTCCACCAGGCGCCCGTTGAGCAGCAGCCCCACGCGCGAGGCCATGCGCCGCGCCTGAAAGACGTTGTGCGTCACCAGCACCATCGTCGTGCCGCGCACGCGGTGCTGCTCTCGCACAATGGTCTCGATGAGGTTGACGTTGTAGGGATCGAGATTCGCGGTCGGCTCGTCGAGCAGCAGGGCCTCCGGCTCCAGCACCAGCGCGCGGGCCAGCGCGGCGCGTTGCAGCTCGCCGCCGGAGAGGCTGTGCATGTGCGCCGCGCGGTGCGCCAGCTCCATCAGGCCGACCCGCGCCAGCGCGGCGTCCACACGGCCATCCGCCGGCAGGCCGCGCACGCGCAGACCGTACGCCACGTTTTCGCGCAGAGTCCGGTTGAGCAGGAGCGGGCGTTGAAACACCGTGGTCACGCGGCGCATCAAAGAGAGCGGCGGCGGCGCAGAGACCGGCTGGCCGTCAAAAACCAGCGCGCCCTCGCTCGGCGCCTCCAGGAAATTCAGCAGGCGCAGCAGCGTGGATTTGCCCGCGCCGCTCGGGCCGAGGACGGCGAAGATCTCGCCTCGCTCGATGGTGAGCGACTCGATCTCCAGCACGGCCCGCCCGTGATAGAGGTGACGCACGTCTTGTAATTGGTAGAGCGGCGCGCCCATGCCCATCAACCCCTCGCCCCAATTCGGGGCCGCCCCATGTACAGCAACCAGAAGTTCACGAGCAGGGTAACGCCCAACAGCACCGCGCCCAGCGCCAGCGCCAGCTCGAAATTGCCCTGGCGTGTTTCGAGGACGATGGCCGTGGTCAGCACCCGTGTCTGGCCCTCGACGTTGCCGCCGACCAGCATCACCGCGCCCACCTCGGAGATGATGCTGCCGAAAGCCGCGAGGATCGCCGCCAGCACCCCGCCGCGCGCTTCGTTCAGCACGGTCCACAGCGCCTGATGGGGGGCCGCGCCGAGCGCGCGCACCTGAAGCCGCAGGGCCGGGTCAACGCCCTCCACCGCCGCCATCGTCAGGCCGATGACGACGGGCAGGGCGATGATGATCTGCGCGCTGATCATGGCCGGGGGCGTAAACAGCCAGGCCAGCCAGCCGAGCGGCCCGCTGCGCGAGAGCAGCAGATACACGCACAAACCGACGACGACGGGCGGCAGGCCCATGCCCGTATAAATCAACAGCTCCAGCAGGCGTTTGCCCGGAACGGGCCGCAGGGCGAGGAACGCCCCCAGCGGCACGCCCGCAAGGGATGCCGCGCCCAGCGCAGCGCCGGAGACATAGAGCGAGAGGAGAATGATCGGAAGAAGCGATTCCAATGGCCAGTCAAAGTAGGTCGGGCTTAAAAGCCCGACCTACGGATTGGCGGCTTGCCACGCCGCAGAGCTCGGATAGAACAGCGGCTGGCCGTATTGGGCCTTGCCGTACCCGGCGATGACCTTTTGCGTCTCCACCGAGGTCAGCCATTCCGCGAATGCCGCCGCCAATTCATAATTCACGCCGGGATGTTTTTCCGGGTTGACCGGGATGACGCCGTACGGGTTGAGCAGGCCCTTGTCCTGATTCTCGGCGATGGTCGCGCCGCCCACCAGGATGGTCAGGCTCGGCAGCTTGTCCTGCATCGAGAGCCACGTCGCCCGGTCGGTCAGCGTGTACGCCGCCTTCTCGTTTGCGAACAACAGGGTCTCGCCCATCCCCTGCCCGATGGAAAAATACCAGCCCGAGTCGGTCGTCGGTGTCAGGGCCGCCGAGGCCCAGAGACTCTTCTCTTTGGAGTGCGTGCCGGAGTCGTCGCCGCGCGAGACGAAGGCCGCGGAGGCGGCCGCGATTCTGGCGAAGGCCTCTTTGCCCGTTGCCAGGCCCGCGATGGCCGCCGGGTCCGCCGCCGGGCCGACGATGACGAAGTCGTTGAACATCACGTCCAGCCGGTTCACGCCGCCGCCGTCCGCCACGAACTTGTCCTCGCGCGCGCGGGCGTGAACGAGCACCACGTCGGCATCGCCTCTGGCGCCGATCTCCAGCGCCTGCCCCGTGCCGACGGCGATGACCTCCACGCGGGCGTTGTATTCCGTTTCAAAGATGGGCAGGATCACGTCGAGCAGGCCGGAGTCGTCCGTGCTCGTGGTGGTGGCCAGGCGGAGCACCTGGAGCGTGGGCGCGTTTGCCGATTGGCAGGCTGCCAGAATCAGCGCGAGCGTGATGGCGAGTGCAACCCGTGCGTGTGCGTGTGCAGGGCAGCGCAAAGCGGGTGTCCTTTCCCGGTGAATGGCGCAGCGCGTTATTCCACGAAATCATAGGCGCGCCGGCCCATCGGCGTGAGCTGCGCGCCGCCCCCGCCCTGGCCACCGATGGCTGTCCTCACCACCTTCGCGCCCAGCCCGCGCTCGATCTCGTGCACCTTCTCCCACGCGCGACGGTAAGGGACGTTCATCTTCTCGGCGGCGGCGCTGATGGAGCCGGTGGCGGCGATGGTCTCCAGCAGTTCCACCCGCCACTGGCTGAGCACCACCCTGCCGTTCTTTTCGATCCACAGGTTGAACTTGGGTTCCATGAGTCCTCCGCGAATGACGCAGGGCCGCTTCGCGAGGCGACAGACGAAAGCCGGCTCATTACATCCCGCCGTTCGCTCCGCGAGGCAGGCCTTCGTTCATTTTGATAAACTCCAACCGCGTCACCACAGCCGTCTCTGGCCCGACCTTGAAACGCTCGTCCAGGCGCAGGCCCGCCACCCACACAATCTCATCCCCGCACACCACCAGCGGTCACGCAGTGACTTGTCAACCTTCGCGTTGACGAAGAAATCGGAGAGCTTCATGTGATGCCCGCCCAGTCCCAACGGCTGAAAACGGTCGCCGGAGAGGCGTGCGCGCAGCCCCCACTCCCCCGCCCGCTCCCCCGGCGAAACACCCCGCCGGGAGAGGGGGAGACTCTCTGCATCCACAAACACGCGCCAGCGATTGGGGTTGGCCTCGATCTCGGCCCATGACCACTAGATAACCTTCACGATAAGAGCTGGAGATGGTTCATCCCGCCTCCGAGTATTTCGGGTCAGCACTGCGGCAAAGGCAAGCGGCTGCGGAGTTGCCGATTGACCAGGCCCGCGACCGCCCGTACTCGCTCAGTATGAAAGCGTCGGTGGTTCCGGTCTGTTTGCGAGAGGGCTTGATAGCGTCGCATGCGTCCGATGGTGTGTTCCACAATGATGCGGCGCCTGGCAAAGGCGCGGTTGTAGGCTATGTCTTCCGCTGGGCGTTCCTTACCACGCGGTTTCCGACGCGGGGCGGCGCCCAAACCCGTTGGATGCACAGCGGCCAAGCCCACATAGGCCAAGTCCCCCAGACCGCCAACGCCATCGGGCAAGCGGGACAGCAAGTCGGAGTGTTTCAACAGGGTGAGGTCCGCCGTCGGACCGCGCACACTCTCCGGGATGTCCACCACTTCGCCTGTGCGCTCATCCACGGCCACCTGGCTCTTGAGGGTATGGCGCTTCTGCTTGCCGCTGTAGTATGTGTCGGCTTCCGCCCGGTCGCGTGGGCGCTGCACGCGTTGCTCGAAGCTGTCAATGACCACGTTCAACTCCGGGATCTGCTGCAACAGGTCATCCAGTTGCCGTCGGTGCTTTTTGCCTGGATCAGGCATCCGCATCGTGTCTCGCCCAGCCGCTTCCAGCAACGGCAACCGCCGGGCGATACAGCGCAAGACAGTCGAGTCGCTCACCCCAAACAGGAAGGCCAGGACTTCGTGCGATGGCGCGTTGCCGGTTCGGGCGGCTCAAGCGTTGCTGCTCGGCCTGACCATACGGCGCGGCCAAGTCGTCCAGCAGTTGGTCAAACTCCGACACGCGCAGATCGGTCATCGAGCGAAAGACTTTGGGAAAGCGGCTGAGGCGGGCGTAGTAAATCATGCCCTTATCTTACCCGCTAACCGCTTATCGTGAAGGTTATCTACTCTCTTGTGCGAGAGTGCCGAAGCTGGGAGTTGAACCCGGACGGCCTTTCGGCCACTACGCCCTGAACGTAGCGCGTCTGCCAATTCCGCCACTTCGGCTCAAACCTGCAAGTTATGTGCCACAGGTTACGGTATTTTACTTGCAACCCAAGTCTTGTCAACCAGC
>JBBIQY010000140.1:0-5140 GCA_037442085.1 Anaerolineae bacterium | reverse complement strand
GGCACCGAGCGGCTTCGGTGTTGCTGAAGACCTTCTGCGTGGCAATCAGAAAATGAATGTAGTCGAGTTCGTCACACTTGGGCGGGTTCATACCCGCAGTGTACCCGACTTATGGCAAGTGCGTAACTCCTACCTGTTTTCCGCACCCTAACGTAGGGTAATCTGAAGCCCTCGCGGGCTCAAGCACGCACCTTAACACCGTCCCTACAATCTTTTCCGTCCCGGCGACGCTCGACTGGCGGTGGCGGTCGCCCCTTGCCCGATATTTTTCGTTCGCCGGGCGCAGCGCTCCCGCCCCGTCACCGGGCTGGTCAAACCCAGACAAGCAACTGATGCCTCTCCCATCGGGGGCGAGCGACAACGGGTTCACCCTTGGGGTAGAGGTCGCTGGGCGCCAGGCCCAATGGCCAGGTCACTTCGGCCAGGGTCGCCACGACCTGCTGTTGGAAGCGGGTCAGGGGCGTGAGCCGTACCATGAGACTGCTGTCCCGGCAGATGGTGTAGATCAGCGCCAGGCGGGCGAAGCCTTTCAACACTGCTTCCGCCGTCACGTGCAGGCCGTGCCGACGACATTTCATCTCCAGGATGGCATAGGCCAGCATCGTCACAAAGATCAAGGCTTCAATGCGCGCGTCGTTGTGCAGGAACACCGGGCGTAAGCGCAGCGGGCCTTTGAGGGTACGGTTGGCTTTTTCCACCTTGTCTTTCTCGCCGTAGCAAGCCACCAACTCGGCCGGGGTGCGCGTGCGGTCATTGGTGACCAGGATGAACTTGCCGTCCAGCCGCATGGCGGCGTGCAAGGCAGGCACATGCAACCGCCACGTCAGCCGCAGCTCGCCGTCGTTGCCCGTCAGGCGCACGTCCAGAAACTCGCCGCCGGGTTGGCGCAGCACTTGCTTTTCGATCTGCGCCCAGGCGTAGGCCGCCCGCTTGTACTTGCGCCGGTTCAACTGCTCGCGAGCCAGCGTCTCCAACGTCGCCAGCCGTTCGCGGAGTTGTGCCCGGCGGTGATGGCGTTGCCGCCGCCGCAAGGTGCGGCTCAAGGTGATCAACGCCCGGTCGGTGACCGACTGCCCCGGGTGCCCGGGTGGGTGAAGGTGTACTCACGCTCGACGCTGGCATGGTCAGCGTCCACGGGGTGAGCCAGCCACTCGACTTCGCTCACGCTGCGGATCAAGGCTTCTTCCGGCTCGCCCATCACCTTGAGCGCGCTCAGGTACTTCAGGGTGGCTCGATGATAGGCCAAGACGATTTCGGCGCTGGCAGCCCGCCCAGCCGCCGCCCGCGCCGCTCGTGTACGTCCAGTTTCTCCCGAATGCGCTGCGCATAAGTGCGGGCCAAGATCGTCAAGCGCTTGCAGGAGACGCTGGGCGCGATGCTGAGGGGGTAAGTGGCGGCTGGCTGGCGCGGCCAGGCGCGGCGCAGGCCCGCCGCACTATAATAGGATAGCTTACGGGCCAGTCATGACGACATCAGCTGCGCCGATAGAAGCGACTGAAGTCGCCACGTTGCACGAGTTCCGTGGTCTAACGACCAGGAGCAGCGTGGGGCAGGTGTGCTATGTCTGCAGCAACACTCGAACGGGTTCTGCGCGCTCTGACCATTAACGGTGAGTTGTACACCCGGCAGGCTGACGACTCCGTAACGTGCTACGCCTGCGCTCATCGCTGCCTCATCCGGCCCGGACGCGCCGGCATCTGCAAAGTGCGCTTCAACGACGGCGGCACGCTCAGAGTGCCGTGGGGGTACGTCGGCGCGCTGCAATGCGATCCGACGGAAAAGAAGCCCTTCTTCCACATCCTGCCCGGCTCCGAGACGCTCACCTTCGGCATGCTCGGCTGCGATCTGCACTGCAGCTATTGTCAGAACTGGGTCACCTCGCAGGCCCTGCGCGACCCGGCTTCCGAGAGGGCGGGCGCGCACCCGCTACCGGTGACGCCGCAGCAGCTGGTCGCACTGGCCCGGCAGGCCGGCGCGCAACTCATCGGCTCCTCGTATAACGAGCCGCTCATCACCAGCGAGTGGGCGGTCGAGGTCTTCCGGGAGGCCCAACGCGCCGGCCTGACGTGTGTGTACATCTCCAACGGCAACGCCACGCGCGAGGTGCTGGAGTTCATCCGCCCCTACGTCGCCGGCTACAAGATTGATCTGAAGACGATGTCGGACAGGCACTACCGGCAGCTGGGCGCAGTGTTGCAGAATGTGCTCGATGGCATACGTCTGGTGCATGCCATGAACTTCTGGCTGGAGGTGGTGACGCTGTTGGTGCCCGGTTTCAACGACAGCGACGCGGAGGTGTGGGACGCTGCACGTTTTCTGGCCTCGCTCTCGCCCGACATCCCCTGGCACGTCACGGCATTTCATCCGGATTACAAGATGATCGGGCCGGAGGCCACCCCGGCGCGCACCCTGCTCCGCGCGGCGGAGATCGGACGGGAGGCCGGCCTGCGCTATGTGTACGCGGGCAATCTGCCGGGGCAGGTGGGCGAGTATGAGCATACCTTCTGCCCGCACTGTCGGACGAAGCTGATTGAGCGTTGCGGCTATATCATTCTGAGTTACCGCCTCACGGCCCAGGGCACCTGCCCATCATGTGGGACGAAAATCCCGGGTCTCTGGACCGATCGTCCGGCAACCGTGCGTTTGTCCGGCCCGGGCCATCCACGGAGTATACACGTCCGATAAGCGGTTTATCCGTCGAGCGCAGAGCAAGGCGCCCGCCCCTCTAAAATTTCCCGATGTCGTCTCACGCTTGTCCCTTGTGCGGTCAAGCCATGCCGTTCAACCCGCGTTATCCACGTGCCGTATGTGCGGATCGCGTCCGACCGGCATGCGACGCCCAGGGCGAAGCCTAGCCCATCGAGGACGCGCTCGAACAGGGGCGCGGCGAAGGCTGCGCCGCTCTCGCGCAGCAGGGCGGCGCTCAGCATGGCCAGCCACCCTGCGAGCAGCGTCCCCAAGCCGGTTGAAAACCAGGAAAGGCCGCTGGATGGCATCATCATCCAGCTATCCACAGTCCAGCCGCCGCCGCTAAAGGCGTAAACTGGCACCAGCAGCCCCATCAACCCAACATTGCGATAAACCAGTCGCCATTGCACGGGCGTCAAAGAAGGGAAGCAGCCGCACTCCTGGCGCTTTCCACGCAAGGCCGTATGCCGAAAATTGTGTAATTCGGCCTGTAGGCGCGGGTCTGAGAGCCGCGCCTACGAAATTACACACAAATCGGCAAACCGCCCCACGCAACAGGCTGATCGCCACCGCGCCAGCGAACACCAGTAACAGGCCCGCGCCCAGAAGGGCGGCGAGGGGCGTCCACCAGCCCAACAGGAGCAGCCCGCCCACCAGCACTTCCAGCCAGGGTAAGGCGCTCGCCATCAGGGCGGCGAGGGGGCGGGGCAGGAGGTCGTAGCCAACGATGGCCTGGAGGAACCGCGTGGGGCCAGACCTGATCTTGGCCAGGCCGGCGACGAGCAAAACACCCCCGACGATCAACCGCGCTGCGAAGACTCCCGCGTCAATCAACATACCATCACTCTAGCAATTTGTTAGGCCACCGGGAAAGTCTGCACTGCAGACAATCGTCCGTTCTATTCCGGCGCTGGCAGCCAACCTAGCCACCGCCCGTGGCGCTCGTGTACGTCCAGCTTCTTCTAAAGCAGCAGACGTGCTCCGCAGCCGGTGTGCAGTGTGGACTATCCGGCCAGGGTGCTCACTCATTCACCGATGCCAAAATCACCAAGCTGCGCAGCAGAATTATGACACGCTTACAGGCAGATCGTGAACGGCGGAGGATGAATTGTGGAGAGCGACAGCGGATCAGCTCTCAACGGCTAATTCAAAGTCGCAAAGATAATATAGCCAAAAACGCCCGTGATGGTCGCCAGGACAAACACTAGGGTAACCAGGAATCTCTCTTTCATGCCCTCGGTCGAAACAATGGGTTTACCCCCGAGATACAGGAGTAGCGTACCCAAGCCCAATACGATCAAAAAGATGACGCTCAGGGGAGAGAGCCAATGGTAGCTGAGCCAGTCATACACTATGTTGGCGAGCAACAGCAGCCATAAGCTGGTATATAACATCCAACCGAGTTTGATCTGCCAAGTCGTCTGAGTCATGGTGAGCCTCCGCTCATTAGTCTATCAAAGCGACTCCTAATGATTGGCGCAGCAGAAATTGCTCCAGCAAATGCTGAATGCTCCTCCACAGTAAAGAGTGCAGGCCCATGCGCCTATACAGGAGATGATGGAGAACGGGCAAGCGATGATGGCAGCAATACAAAGGGTCAAAGAAAGGCCCGAACACCCATAGAGTTGAAGGCACTGAATCATGCAGTCCTGATTACAGAGGTGGGTCGCTGGCTGTGGGCTGCCTTTCGCTGTTGAAGAAACCGGGTTGACAGTGATTGCGCCATTGATCACTTGATAGATCTTGGCCTCTATCAACGCCTTCCTGTTTGCTTTGAGGTCAACCATGATCGACTGCGCCCCCTCGTCAATCGGGGAATAAAACAGATATGCTTCTCCTCCCTTCCCATCCTTGAATGGGAGCACGACGACGGGCATAACATATGACTCGCCAGACGTGTTGCTCCAGGATGCGCTAACAGCCATACCGTTGCTGGTGTCCGCTGCAAAATTCGCATTCAGTTTGGATAGCAGCCGTTTCGATATGCGGGCGTTCAGCGCAGCCGCAATAGCGTCTGCTGCCGCTACGCCTGTTAGGCGATCAACCCGAGTATCTTTTGGTAAACGGCCCTCGGCAGCCAATACTCCCTGCGCCTCCGGGACGAATCTCAGTATGCTGGCTAGCATACCCGCCGTGACTGTCTTGAACATCCCGCTCAGGAAATTCCGGCGTGATATCGGTTTGTTGCTCATGGCCTCGTTCTTCTTTCCGTAGGCAGCGCTACTGCGCCTGTTGCGAGTTGGCCGATCTGACCGGCTTCCGTCGAGTGAGCCACTGGAGTAGCAGGGCGGCGCTCAGCATGGCCAGCCACCCTGCGAGCAGCGCCCCCAAGCCGGTTGAAAACCAGGAAAGGCCGCTGGATGGCATCATCATCCAGCTATCCACAGTCCAGCCGCCGCCGCTAAAGGCGTAAACTGGCACCAGCAGCCCCATCAACCCAACATTGCGATAA
>JBBIQY010000139.1:0-5199 GCA_037442085.1 Anaerolineae bacterium | reverse complement strand
CTTTTTCGCTCAGCCGCCGGGCGGCCCGGCTCGTGTCATCTGCCAGCCAGCGCCGGAAGGCGCGCGCAATACCCTCGCGCCAGACCCTGGGACGGAGGTCGTGCCAGGCTGTCTGGGCAAGGGCGCCGTTGGGCAGAGTCGGGTCGGGGCCGTATTGCTCCGCAACATATTGCGCGGTGATGATATCCACTGCCGGCTGCGCCTCCGGGAAGGTGTTGTTCAGCGCGACGGCGCGCTCGCGCGGTGTCCAGGTCTCGGGCAGCTTCAGGCCCAGCCAGCGCGCGGCGCGTTCCAGTTCCAGGTAGGCAGCGGTGACCGCGGAAGGCACCGTCCGGCCCAGCCACGTCAGCATGCGCTTGCCCGGCCCGCCCAGGCTCTCCAGACCGATCAGGTTGGCGCGCAACATCAGGCCCAGGCCGGTCAGCAGCATCACCCCCAGGATCGCAGCAATCGCCGCCAGGTTGAGGCTCCAGCGCGAGAGCAAAGCGCCCCAGTCGGTGGGCCGGGGCTGGACTGCGTTGTTCGCTTCATCGTCTTCCAGATTTTCCGGCTCGCGCGTCGGGATCGTGTCCCGGTCGGGCACATCATCGCCATCGGTGGTAGCGGAGGCGGCAGTGCGCTCCGGGCGGATGAGCGGCGCTTCGGACGAGGTCGGCTCGAACTCAACCCAGCCATAATCGGGGAAGTACACCTCCGGCCAGGCATGGGCGTTGCGCTCGCGGACGATGAACACACCGGTGCTGTTGTCGAAGACGCCCTGTGTGAAGCCGACCGCCAGGCGCGCCGGTATGCCGAGCGAGCGCAGCATCACCACCGCCGCCGAGGCGTAATAGTTGCAGTAGCCGCGCCGGTATTCGAACAGGAACCAGTCCACCGGCTCGACGCCCTGCGGCGGGGTCTGGATGCTGAGGTCGTACTCGATGTTGCGCCGTAACCAGTCGGTGATGGCCTGCGCCTGATCAAATGGCGTGCGCGCGCCCGCCTCGGCCACAATCTGCTGCGCCAGATCGCGGGTGCGTTGCGTCACAGTGTCCGGCAGTTGCAGGAACAGGTTGCGGACGTAATCGGGATAAAGCGTGGTGGCGTTGCGCAGGCTGTCGCGGTCGGCCACCGAGAGGGAGGCGATGACGCGGTAACGCTTGTCGTTGCCAGTAAGCATCTGCTGAGCACGCACCGACACCGGGTCGAGCACGCCGCCCGGCCCGACGAAGACTTCCAGCGTCACCGGGCGATCCAGCAGTTTGGTTTGTGGCAGGACGTACAGGCGGCTGGGCGCTTCGAGGTAGGAGATGAACGTGGCCGCTACATCGCGGCGCTGGCGGTAAGCGGGCAGACGTGCCGGCGATTGGCTCGGGTCCTGTTCACGGAACTCCAACCCGTTGCCCATCTGCCAGGTTCCGTCGCTATACTGCTGATAGGTTGTCGCCAGCCAGTAATAACGCACGATCGGCGCGGCGCGGGCGGCAGCGGCTTCGGCGGCAGCGTCATCGGGATTCACCGGCCCGATCGCTACGTCGAAGATACGCCGGTCGGTGAGGTTGGTCGGCCCGCCGAGCAGGAGCGAGTCGCCGTAAAAATCCGTGGCCACGACACCCGGGTTGCGCACAGCGTTAAACAGCCGCTCGAAGTTCTCGCGCACTGTGCGCCAGGCGCCGTCCACCCGCTTCCAGGTGGCCACAGCCTGTGGCGAGGCCGAAAGGTCGGTGGCGCGCTGGGTGAAGGAGGCGATGGCGACGACGGCCACGGCCGCCACCAGGCCGGCGCGCAAGAATTCAAAGCGCGCCTCGGATGTGAACGCCACGCGCGCCGCCCGCCATTCACGCTCGTGGTTGAGCAGGTTGACGCGTGTGAGCACCAGCAGGGCCAGCACCAGATAGGCAGCCAGGTAGAACTCGATCTGCGAAGTAGTGTAGAAGTAAGCATTGATGAGCAGCATCAGGCCGGCAGGGATGACCGCCGGCCAGGCCGCGCCGCGCCGGAAGATGCTCCAGGCCGCCGTCACGCCGATGATCCAGAAGATCAACCCGACCGAGACCGTGAAGGGCAGGATATCGCGCGAGGTGCCGCCGTGCAGGGCGTAATAGAGAAAGTTATTGAGGCGAATAATCAGTTCCCAAGATCGGCGATAGAACGACCCATTGAGCTGTGGCAGGATGGCGAAAGCGACGACGAAGACGCCGTAGCCGGCGGCCAGCAGCATGGCCGTCGGCCCGCGAAAGCGGCTCTTGCTCACGACCACGCCCCACAACACGCCGCTCACGCCGGCCAGGCTGGCGACCCACAACCCCGGCGCCCAGCCTGGCGCTTCCACACCCCAGGCCGCCACCGTCACGAGTGCGACTACTAGCAGGACGGTCGCCCAACCCTCATCCAGTTTGAACATCGCGGTGCTCCTGAGTGTCTTTGCCAGAGTTTACCCCACCCGCCCGGGTAAGGTTTCGAGTGGGGGCTTACGACCTGCCCGCTCCCGGCAGGCCCGTATCATTAACCAAAGGCCTACTTCTTCCCGATTACCAATTTGACACCATTTGCCTAAAATCTGGCTGAGAAAATCGAGTATGGGTGTCTTCAACATCAACGGCCAGCCGATTTATGCGATGGAACAGGGCCAGCCGAACCGACAGGTGGCCCTGCTCCTGCACGGCTGGTCGAGTTCTTGGTACGCGCTTTCGCCCGTGCTGCCGCTTCTCTCGCAGCGCTTCTATTGCCTGGCCGTGGATCTGCCCGGCTACGGCCAGTCGCCGCCGCTCAAAGGCAATGTCACCATCAACGCCTACGCCGATCTGCTGGCCGAGCTGATTGCAAGGGTCAGTCAGGGGCCGGTGGTGCTGGTGGGCCACAGCATGGGCGGCATGATCAGCATGACGCTGGCGCTGCGTCACCCGGTGCTGGTGGACCGGATGGTGTTGATCTGCCCGACGGTCAGCGGCAAGCTCTCGACCATGATCAACTTGCTGATCTCGCCCATCACCATGCTGGAGCGTTTTGGCCTGGGCAGCCTGGTCGTCAAGACCTTCGAGAACTCCTTCGTCGGCCTGACCGACCGGTTGATGCGCCCGGTGTCCTTCGCCCAGCGCACCGGCATCAGTCGCAGCGATTACGAGCGGCTGCGCGCCGACGCCCGCCGGCCCGGCCAGGGCCGCGCGCGTTACGAGTGCTTCTACGCCATGCGCGAGAACGAACTGAGCGGCAAGCTGGCCAAGATCGAGCCGCCGTCGCTGGTGCTGTGGGGCGCGGAAGATAACACCGTGCCGCTGCGCGATTCGGGCGTGGTGGCCGACGAATGGCCGGAGGCGGACCTGCGCATCATCCCCAAGGCCGGCCACTGGCCGCAGTTCGAGACGCCGGACATCACCCGCCGCCACATTGCCGCCTTCCTCGGCCTGCCGTTGAGCACGGAGTTGCGGGCCGTCGGCGACGAGGAGTTGATCGCCGCACGCGATGTGGCACAGTTCCTGCGCAACTCGGACGTAGGGCGCGACCTTAACCCGGCGCAGCTCATCAAACTGGCCGGTCAGTTCGTTCAGCGCACTTACGAGCCGGGCGAGGTCATCGCCCGCGTCGGCGACGGCGGCACGGAGATGTTCATCGTGCGCGAGGGCACCGTGGAGGTGTGGAGCGACCCGGAGAGCACCCGCGCGGGCTCAGGCGCCAGCCGCCTGCGTCACATCGCGACGCTTACGCCCGGCCAGATCACCGGCGAGCTGGCAATGCTGGACGGAGGCCTGCGCAGCGCCGACCTGCACGGCGGATCGGAGGGCGCCACCACGCTGATCCTCGAGCGTGAGCGCCTGCTAACGCTCGCCGACGAGGATCCGGAGTTGGGCACGCGCGTCCTGTGGAACATCGCCCGCGCAATGGCCTTGCGTGTGCGCTTCATTCTCTGGCAACTGCAACGCGCGCAGCAGAAAGCCGGCGCGCCCGACAAAGCGGCTACTCCTGAAGAAGCCGGGGCCTGAGAAGAGGCGGCAGGCTTTCACCACAAGAGCTGTGAAGGCCGTCCCCGAAAAGCCGGCTGTCTTTCACGGCTCAAGCCGCTTCGGTTTTCTCCAGCCTCTCCGTCAATTCGCTCAAACTCACGCGTGAAGTCAGGTCCAGGCTGAGCGGCGTCACGGCCACGCACCGATCCACGACCAGGGCATGCACATCGGAGTCCGGCTCCAGGATCTCCAACTCCAACCGGTTGTGGGCCGTGATCTGGCCCGGCGCCGACAGGTCGGCGCGTTGCGGCTTCACCGGCAGGTAATAGCGCGTGCGCGAGAGGCGCGTCATGCGCCACGGCGTCTGCGGCGTCGCGCCCCGCGGGACTTCAACCTTCAGCACATCTACGTCGAACGGCAGCGGCTGGGCGAGCAGCAACCGCGCGAAGAAGTGCGTGAAGTGCGCGGCGGCGGCAAAGTCCACGTTGCCGGAGTGGGTGTAGTAGTGGGCGGGATCGGTCTCCTGCGAGACAGCCAGCGCCGGGACGCCCAGGCTAGCGCCCTCCATCGCCGCACCTACCGTACCGGAGACGGTGACCGCGCTGCCGACGTTCTCGCCGAAGTTGATGCCGGCCACCACCAGGTCGGGCCGGCGCGGCAGAATCTCCAGCGCCGCATGTTGCACGGCCAGCGCCGGCGAGGCGTCCACGGCGTAGGCGTGCCACGTCGAGCCGTTCAGGCTGATCGTGCGCCGCTCGATGCGGCCCGAGTAGGTCGGCGGCATGGCGCGCCCGACGCTGGTGCACTGCGTCATCGGCGCAACAACGACCACTTCGCCAAGTGGGGCCAGCGCCGCCGCCGCCGCCCACAAGCCGGGCGAGTCCACGCCATCGTCGTTCGTGAGTAATATCAGTTTGTCGCTCACAGCTGAGTCCTTTGCCCCATAATTATCCACAAAACCCCAGCTCCACGTATGCTGCAGATCGTGATTGCGTAGATCTCCGCCAAAAACCCGGCGGCTGTCTCAGCGTTTTTGGGGAATTGTCTTTGGCATGGGGAAGGCGCGCAGGGACGTTGCATGCGACCTCGCCGCGCGGTCGGTCACAGGCATGGCGGGCCTTGTTGCACGCGCTTGCGCACTGCCGCCGGATCGGGCGCGCTCCACAGCGCCTCGATCCACCACGTCGCGCCGGCCTCGGCCCACGGCCCGGTCGCGTCGCGCGCTTTGGCCGGTTTGTCGCCGGGCGTCACGCCCTCAACGACGATGTCGAACGGCGCG
>JBBIQY010000138.1:0-5229 GCA_037442085.1 Anaerolineae bacterium | reverse complement strand
AACCGATAAACTACAGGCCGATCGCTAAAATTTTACAAGACCGTCTTCGAATTTGTCAAACATGCATCAAGAAAAAGTCTTCTGGTGGACGACGACGGAGTTTCCGGCGGGCGAGGCCGAGCCGCCGGACGGACGTTGGGATGTGGCCGTCATCGGCGGCGGTTACACCGGGCTGGCAGCGGCGCTCTGGCTGGCGCGGCATGGCGTAAAAGTGGCGGTGCTCGAGGCGCAGACCATGGGCTGGGGCGCCAGTTCGCGTAACGGCGGCCAGGTCCTCACCGGCCTCAAGCTTGGCGTAAGCTCGCTCTTCGCCCGTTATGGGCGCGATCTTACGCGTCGCCTGTTCGCCGCCTCGCTCTCGGCCATTGACTGCGTCGAGCAGATTGTGCGCGAAGAGAAACTGGAGTGCGACTTTGCCCGATGCGGCCATCTGGAGGCAGCCTGCAAGCCTGCGCACTTCGAGGACTTCCGGCGCGCCGCCGAAGTGATGCTTCGGGAGTTCAACCACGCGACATGCCTGGTGGAGGCGCACGACTTGCGCAGCGAGGTCGGCTCGGACGTTTACTACGGCGGGCTGATAGATGAGGCCAGCGCCCGTGTGAACCCGGCGCAATATGTGGCCGGGCTGGCGCGTGCGGCGCAGGCTGTCGGCGCGAAGCTGTTTGCTCAGACACCGGTGACCCAGCTCAGCCGCCAGAACGGTGGGCGCTTCCGTCTCACCACGGGCCGCGGCGCGTTGTTGGCCGACCAGGTCTTTATTGCCACCAGTGGCTACACGGGCCGGGTCACGCCGGCGCTCCAGCGGAAGATTGTGCCGATCGGCTCGTACATCATCGCCACCGAGCCGTTGCCCGGGCTCGTCGCCGACCGCTTGTTGCCGAACCGGCGCGTCGTCTTCGACTCGAAGAACTTTCTGCATTACTACCGGCTCTCCGCCGACGGGCGGCTGTTGTTCGGCGGGCGCGCTGCCTTTGCGCCGGAGACGCCGGACACGGTGCGCGAGAGCGCGGCCATTCTGCGGCGCGACATGGTCGCCGTCTTCCCTCAATTGCGTGAGGCACGCGTGGAATATGCCTGGGGCGGCACGCTGGATTTTGCTTTCGATTTGATGCCGCACGCCGGCCAGCAGGATGGGCTGCACTATGCGCTTGGCTACGCCGGCCATGGCGTCGCGCTGGCCACCTATCTCGGCCTGCGTACCGCAGAGACCTTGTGTGGTCTGAAAGTGGACAATCCCTTTGCTGAGATCGCTTTCCCCGGCGCGCCACTCGGCCTGTACGATGGCCGCCCGTGGTTCCTGCCTTTGGTGGAGAAGTGGTATCAGTTTTTGGATTGGGTCAGCTAACCCGCAGCCCACCCCCGTTTCATCTGCCCTCATCCGCTCAATCCGTTGACCAATCATCCAATGAATAACCACGACCAATTTGAGTATAATTTCCACGTTTGAGAAGCACGGCACAAATGCCTGGCCGGAGCAGCAGCGCGACAAATGGATCAGTGAGACCGCCGGGGCAGACTCCAACGTCGCGCTCGAAGCCCTGGCCGGACTTGAATTTCTGTGTGGAAACGATCTGTTCGAGAAATGAGCGCCGAGACGTTGTACTGGGATTCGTCTTACGCCATAGCGCGGCGCTTAATGGAAGTTCATCCCAACATTGATTTGAGCACTGTGACCCTGCGCATGATTTATAATTGGGTCGTCGCCCTCCCAGAATTCCAAGACGATCCACAACTTGCCAATGACGAACTGCTGACCGCCATTTTCCTGGAGTGGCTGGAAGAGAGGAGTCCCTAATGAGTTCGATCGCCAAAGAGGTCGCCAACCCCGCCGTAGTGGTGCCGACCGAACTTCAAAACAACGTCTTCATCACTTCAATTGACCGCATCTACAACTGGAGTCGGCGCAATTCGCTCTGGCCGATGATGTTCGGATTGGCCTGCTGCGCGATCGAGATGATCTGCACCGCTGCCAGCCGCTATGACCTGAGCCGCTTCGGCATGGAAGTGATGCGGCCCTCGGCTCGCCAGGCGGACATGATGATCGTCTCCGGCACGGTGACCAAGAAGATGGTGCCGCAGATCGTTCGTTTGTACAACCAGATGCCCGAGCCGAAGTATGTGCTGGCGATGGGCGCTTGCGCCAGCGGCGGCGGCCCCTTCAAAGAGGGCTACAACGTGGTCTCCGGCATTGATAAGTACCTGCCGGTGGATGTGTATGTCCCCGGTTGCCCGCCGACTCCGCAGGCGCTGCTCAACGGCCTGATCGCCTTGCAAAAAAAGATTGATGGACAATCCATCAGCCAGGTGCCGTGGTATCGCCCCGGCCCATCCGAGCCGGTGCCAGTGCCCATCCTCGGGCCGGACATCATTGATCCGCGCCAGGCCCCGCTCCTGCGCAAGCGGGCGGCCGAGGCTGCCGCCAAGCAGATGGAAGCGCCCGCCGCGCCGAGCGCGGATGCCCAGCCGGCGTAACGACCTATTGCGCACCGCTCATACAAGGAATACGTCATGGCTCTTGCAGCAGCCCCCTCGGTCACCGAATTGAAGCTTGACCAGGAATTTGCCGGCGACGTGACCGCCGATACCCGTAAGGGCTACAGCGGTTACGTGGTTAAGCCGGAGAGGCTGGTGGAGATCGCAACCACCCTGCGCGACCGGTACGGCTATAACTATCTCTCTTCTGCCACGGCGGTGGACTATCTCGAGCAGGGACAGATGGAGATGGTCTATCACCTGTACAACCTCCGGGCGGGCGGGCCGGCCCTCGTGCTCAAGGCGCAGACGCCGCGCGACAACGCTGTCCTGCCGTCGCTAACGCCCGTCTTCCCGGGGGCTAACTTTCAGGAGCGGGAAGCCTGGGACCTGTACGGCATCAAGTTCACCGGCCACCCTAACCTGCGACGTATCCTGATGTGGGAAGGCTTCCACGGCCATCCCATGCGCAAGGACTGGAAAGAAGCGTACTACGAGGAAGAGGGAAAGCCGTTCGAGACGCGCTGGCCGGGCGGGCAGGTCTACCGTTCCGAGGAGCACAATCCCTTCGGTCACAACGTAACGTACCCGGAAGGCTTTACGCTGGAAGGCTGGACGGAGGAAGCCGAGCGTGCTGTGTACGCGGCCCTGCCCACGGGCGGCAGCGGCGAAACCGTCGAGGGCATGCGGACCGACCTGGTCACGGTCAACCTCGGCCCACAGCACCCCAGCACGCACGGTGTGTTCCGCGTCGTGGTGACGCTGGATGGCGAGACCATCACCAAGCTGGAGCCGGTGATGGGTTACCTGCATCGCAATCACGAGAAGATCGGCGAGCGCAATACCTTCCTCCAGAACATCCCCTTCACCGACCGGCTGGACTATCTGTCCTCGATGTGCAACAACCATGGCTACGTGCTGGCTGTGGAAAAGCTGATGAACGTCAAGCCGCCGGAGCGCGCCGAGTACATCCGCGTGATGATGGCCGAGCTGACGCGCATTTGCAATCACGTCTGGGCCATCGGCTTCCTGCTCAACGACCTGGGCGCGTTCTTCACGCCGGCGCTGTACCTGATCAAAGAGCGCGAGCTGATCCTGGATGTGTTCGAGGCGGTGGCCGGCTCGCGCATGATGTGCAACTACATGCGCTTCGGCGGCCTGGCGCGCGACGTGCCCGATGATCAACTCGCCAAGATCAGGGAGCTGGTGCACGAACGCCTGCCGCGCGCCATTGACGAGATGGAGGCCTATCTTACTCACAACGAGATCGTCAAGTCGCGGTGCATCGGCGTGGGCGTACTCTCCGCCGAAGACGCGATTGCGTACAGCGCCGCCGGCCCGGTGCTGCGCGCCTCAGGCGTGGCCTACGATGTGCGTAAGGCCGAGCCGTACAGCATCTACGACCGCTTCGACTTTAAGTGCGCCGTGCGCTACAACGGCGATATCTATGACCGTTACCTGATCCGTGTGGACGAGATCCGCGAGAGCCTGAAGATCCTCAAACAGTGCCTGCGTGACATGCCCGGCGGCGAAATCCAGACCGGCAAGCCGCAGTATCAGGCGCGCGTACCGGCGGGCGAGGCGTATGGCCGCGTGGAGAACCCCAAGGGCGAGCTGGGCTACTACGTCATCTCCACCGGTAAAGCCAACCCGTACCGCTACCACATTCGCGCTCCCTCGTTCATCAACCTGACGCCTTTCGGCAAGATGTGCGAGGGCTTCAAGATCGCGGATATGGTCGGCATTTTGGGCAGCATTGATATTGTGTTAGGTGAAGTGGATCGCTGAAAACACGTTGGCAGGTTGAAGGCCCAACTGACAACCTGAAACCTGCACCGGAGAGAACTATGTACGGAATGGGCATTCTGCGCGGCCTCGGCGTTGTCTTCAAGCACTTTGTAGATTCGTATCTGGATGACCTCCGCTGGCTGGGCAACCGTTACTACAATCCGGAAGCGTTGCAGGTGCGCCAAAGCCCGAAGGCGCGGGGCGTGTTCACCGTCCAGTATCCCGAAGAGAAACTGACAACGCCGGAAGAGTTCCGCTTTATCCCCTTTCTGGTCTACGAGGAAAAGGGCGCCGAGAAGGAGTATCGCTGCACATCCTGCGGCATCTGCGCCAAGGTCTGCCCGCCGCAGTGCATCTGGATCGAGCGCTCGAACGACCCGAAGACGGGCCGCCCCATCCCCGATCCGCGCAACTTCTATATTGATATTGACATCTGCATGAACTGCGGCTTCTGTGCCGAGTTCTGTCCGTTCGACGCCATCAAGATGGATCACGATTTCGAGCTGGCGTCCTACGACCGCACCACCGCCCACATCTTCGATAAGGAGAAGCTGGGCAAGCCGGTGAGCTACTACGCCAGCATCCGCCCAACGAACTACGCGCGCGAGGAGAAAGCCCGCGCCGAGGAGGAGGCAAAGAAGGCGGCCAAGGCAGCGGCCAAACCGGCAGCCGGCGCAGCGGCCAAACCCGCTCCGGCGGCGGCAGCCAAGCCCACACCCGCGCCGAAGGCCGAGGCTGCCCCAACGGATAAGCCCGCCGAGGAGAAGAAGGACGACGCGGCTCCGAAGGGCGAAAAATAAATCGGATTGATGCGGGACAGAAATGAAGGGCATGCTGCCAAGCATGCCCTTTGCTCTTTTGAATACGGTAACGGAAACACTATTATTGACGGCCTAACCCAGCACGGCGAACCAGAATTGCAGTAACCCATGTTAGCGTCTCTGTCAATGGAGGGTTGGAGAGCATTAT
>JBBIQY010000137.1:0-5625 GCA_037442085.1 Anaerolineae bacterium | reverse complement strand
TGGGTTAAGTGCTTCAGCCTCGAGGAGGTGGTGTATGAGTTAAGACATGATCAACTCGCCCTCATGCTCAATCTGCCGAAGAACACTTTTCAAGCAAGGAGGAAAACATGAAACTCAATCAAAAGTGGATGAGCGCCCTCGCGCTCATCGTCACCGCGAGCCTGCTGCTGGGCGCGTGCCAGCCGACGACGGTAACCGTCGAAGTGACGCGCCCGGTCGAGGTCACCCGCCAGGTGGAAGTGACCAAGCAAATCGAAACGGTTGTCGAAGTCACCTCGACGCCGGTGAACTACGGCAGCCTGGTGTGGCTCTCCACCCAACTCCGCCCGGTGCAGGAGGCCGAGAAAGTGCGCGGCGTGATCCTCGCCGACTTCCCCGGCGCAGTGGAGTTCGTTCCCGATGACGAAGCGCCATTTCACGACCGCATCGCCGCCGAAGTACAGGCCGGGAAGGGCACAGTGGACGTGCTTGGCGCTTTGCACGGCAACTTCTCGACCATGGCCCCCGCCGGGCAACTCCAAGACCTCACCGCCCTGCGCCAATCCCTCGCCGACCGCGGCATCCCCGACGCTTTCTGGAAGGTGGCGCAGTTGAACACGGACAAGACCTACTACGTGCCGTGGATGCAGGCCACCTATATCGTCGCCGCCAATAAGAAGGCGCTGGAGTACCTGCCTGCCGGAGCAGACCCCGAGGCGCTGACCTACGAGCAATACGCCGAGTGGGCCAAAAACGTGGCCGACGCCACCGGCGAGGCCAAGTTCGGCTTCCCGGCCGGCGAGAGTGGGCTGCTACATCGCTTCTTCCAGGGCTTCCTCGTCCCGGCTTACTCCGGCGGTGTGGTGACGACCTTCGCCAGCGATGATGCGGCGGCCGGCTGGCAGTGGCTGGTGGACATGTGGCCGTATGTCCACCCCCAGTCCACCACCTACAACTTTATGCAGGAGCCGTTGCTTTCCGAAGAAGTGTGGGTCGCGTGGGATCACGTAGCCCGGCTGAAGGATGCGTTTGAGAAGAAACCTGACGACTTCGTGGCCCTGCCCGTCCCGGCCGGCCCGAAGGGGCGCGCCTTCATGCCTGTCCTCGCCGGGCTGGCGATCCCGACCACGACGACGAATCAGGCCGGGGCCGAGGCGTTGATTGCCTACCTGACACAGCCGAGTGTGCAGATCACCACCTTGCGCGAGGTCGCCTTCTTCCCGACGGTGAACACGGACTTTCCCGGCTTCGTCTCGCCCGGCGTCAAACTGGCGGGCGAGGCCGTGGCGAAGCAGGTCAACGCGCCTGATGCGCTCCCGGCGCTCTTGCCCCAGGGCCTGGGCGGCAAGAGCGGCGACTTCAACAAAGTCTTCCGCGATGCCTTCACTCGCATTGTGCTCAACGGCGAAGACATTGCGGCCGTCCTCGCCGAGCAAAAGACCGCCTTGCAGGCGATCATGACCGAAACCGGCGCGCCGTGCTGGTCGCCCGACCCGGACAGCGGCGGCCAACCCTGCCAGGTAAAATAGGAGCAACTCCTGCGCTCTGCCCATGTCTTCACCCCTCTCCCGGTAGGAGAGGGGTGAAGGGGTAAGAGAGAGCGAGGCCCGCATGACCACCCGTCGTTGGCAACTAATTACACCCTATCTTCTGCTTCTACCTTCAGTCGTCTTTCTGCTGATCTTCTTCGCTTACCCGATGGCGGCGGCCTTCGCCCTTGCCTTCCGCGCCGACCCTTCGACAAGCTCAGGGCAGGCTGGCTGGACGCTGGAGCACTTCCAAACGATGATCCGCGACGTGGCCTTCGCGCCCGCCTTTCGCACGACGCTCCTGCTCATCCTGATCATCATCCCGGTACAGTTCATCCTAGCCCTGACGATGGCGCTGCTGGTGCAGGCCAAATTGAAGTTCTCCGGCCTGTTCCTGTATATCTACGCCATCCCGCTCGGCATCTCAGAACTGGCGGCAGGCATCGTCTGGTTCGCCCTCTTCACCGATCGGGGCTATCTCAACACCATTCTTACCGGGCTAGGCCTGTTGGAGAAGCCCTATCTCTTCCTGAGTTACCAGAACACGGGCTGGCTGTTGTTCGCGGTCGTGCTGGCCGAGGCGTGGCGGGCCACTTCCATCATCATGGTCATCCTCGTCGCCGGCCTGCAATCCATCCCGCACGAATTTCTGGAGGCCGCCGACGTGTTCGGCGCGAGGCTGTGGGACAAGGTGTGGCGCGTGATCCTGCCGCTCCTGCGCCCCAGCCTGCAAGTCGCCCTCATCTTGCGAACCATTCTCGCTTTTCAGGTGTTCGCCGTCGCCATCGCCGTCGCCGGGCGCGGCATCACCCTGTTGGCCGCCGAAGCGTACCGCTGGTACGACAGTTACCGCAACCCTAATGTGGCGGCCGCCTTTGCCGCCCTCATCCTTCTGCTCTCCATTGCCAGCACGGCGCTGTATTTATGGGGCCTGCGCACGCCGGAGGAGCAGTCGCTATGAAATCATCGGCTGGGCTTCTTCGCGCTGCTGGCCGCGCGCTCACCTACGCGCTGGCCGTGCTCGTCGCCCTGTGGGTGCTTGTCCCCATCTACCTCATCGGCGTCGCCGCCTTCAGCCCGCAGTTGGCGGTCTACCAGTATCCCCGGCCCTTCTTCCCCGCGCCGTTCTCCACCGAAACCATGTTGTTCTTTTTGCGATCCGGTGGGGTGATGGCCTCCGTCCGCTCCAGCATCGTCGTCGCCCTCATTACGCTGATTCTGTCCATGCTCATCGGCGCGCCCGCCGGATACGCCATTGCCCGCTTCGTCTTTCGCGGGCGCGATGCATTCCGCCTGCTCGTCGTCTCCACCCGCGCCTTTCCCATCGTCATCCTCTCCATCCCGCTGGCGGTAAGTTTTATTCGCTGGGGAATGTACGACTCGGTATACAGCCTGGCGCTCATGCACACGGCGCTGGCCCTGCCGTTCACCATTCTCATCACCAGCAGCGTGTTCGCCAGTGTGCCAAAGGATTTGGAAGAAGCGGCGATGACGCTGGGATGCAATCAACTCCAGGCGTTTCTGCGGGTGGCTCTGCCGCTGGCCCTCCCCGGTTTGGCCGCCGCCACCCTGTTCACCTTCGTCCTGTCGTGGAACGAGGTCTTCGCCGCCGTCATCCTCACCGTCCGCAATCGCACGCTTCCGGCGCTGGTGCTCACCGTACTCGATGAGTCGCCTCTGCCCTACCGTTTCGCCGGCGGCTTCTTCATGCTCGCGCCCTCGCTGATCTTCATGCTCTTCATCCGCAAGTATCTGTTTAACCTCTGGGGAAGGGTGACGAAATAATGGCCGACATCCGCCTCGACAACGTCCGCAAGACATTCGGCAAGACCGTCGCCATGCGCGACGTGAACCTGACCATCCATGACCGCGAATTCATGGTGCTGCTCGGCCCCTCCGGCTGCGGCAAGACCACGCTCCTGCGCGGCATCGCCGGGCTGGAGCAGATTGACGCCGGGCGCATCCACATCGGCGGAAAGGACGTAACGGATTTGCCTCCGCGCCAGCGCCGCATTGCGATGGTCTTTCAGAGTTACGCTGTCTTCCCGCACCTGACCGTGTACGAGAACATCGCTTTTGGCCTGCGGATGCAGCGCCTGCCCGACCCCGACGTGAAGAAGCGTGTGCAGTCGGCGGCGGAGTTATTGCAGATTGCCAACCTGCTCGACCGCTACCCGGCCAAAGTCTCCGGCGGCCAGCGCCAGCGGGTAGCCGTCGCCCGCGCCATCGCCGTGCAGGCCGAAGTGCTCCTGATGGACGAGCCGCTCAGCAACCTTGACGCGCTTCTGAGGCTGGAGATGCGCGCCGAACTCAAACGCCTGCTCAAAGAGTTGAACAGCACCGTCGTCTACGTCACGCATGATCAGGTGGAAGCGTTAAGCCTCGGCGACCGGATTGCCGTGATGAAAGACGGCGAGATTTTGCAGTGCGACACGCCGCTGGCCGTGTACGATTGTCCGGCCAGCGAATTCGTCGGCGGCTTCATCGGCAGCCCACCCATGAACTTCCTCGACGGCCAATATACCGGGGAGGCCGTCGCCGCCGGAGGAACGTCCTTCGCGCCCCCGCCCGATGTCCGCGCCGCGTTGGCGCGGATGAGTGGCGCGCGCGTGCGGCTCGGCATCCGCGCCGAGAACATCGAGGCCACAGCCATCCCAGCCGACGGTGCGCTCTCCGGCGCGGTGCTCGTCGTCGAGCCGCTCGGCTCGCACAACTTGCTCACCGTGCAGGTTGGTGGTGAGCGTGTCAAGGTGAACACCCACGCCGACGCAGCCTATCAGCCGGGGCAGGCCATCTGGCTCAAACTCGCGCCGGAGAAAATCCGCTGGATAGACCGCGAAAGCGGCCGCGCAATTTTGTAAGACCCCTCTCCAACTCACCGATCCTGCCCGATGGACATGTCAGAACTCATCCCGCGCGCCCAGGCCGCCCTCCGCGCCAACGACGCCGGCGTGTTCACGAAACCCGGCCCGTATCAATATCCGCATCAGTGGAACTGGGACGCGGCGGTCATTGCACTCGGCCTGTCGTATTTCGATCTGCCGCGCGCGCTGACCGAAATCCGCTCCCTCCTGCGCAGCCAGTGGCGTGACGGCATGTTGCCGCACATCGTCTATCACACCGGCCCCTCGGATTACTTTCCTGACCCCGCCTTCTGGCAGATCGAAGCCAGCCCGCACGCGCCCGCCATCCCCACCTCTGGCATCACCCAGCCGCCAATTCTGGCAACCGTCCTTCGCGCGATTCACACCCACGCGCCTATCCCCGACTTCATCCGCGAAGCCTATCCGGCGCTCGTGCGCTGGCACCGCTGGCTGCACACCGCGCGCGACGCCGACGGCAGCGGGTTGGCCTGCCTCATCCACCCCTGGGAGTCCGGCACGGACGATTCCCCGCGCTGGTTGAACGCGATGACGGCCATCACGCCAGTGAGTGTGCCCCCCTTCCAGCGGAGCGACACGACCCACGTGGCTGCCGCCGAGCGCCCCCATCAGACCGATTACGAGCGCTTCATCCACTTGATCGATGTCTTCCGCCGCCACCGCTACGACCCCGCCGCCCTGCTAGGGTATTCGCCATTCCTCGTTCAGGATGTGTTGTTCAATTCCATCCTGTATCGCGCCGACGAAGACCTGCGCGCGCTGGCGCTCGAACTCGGCGAGCCGACCAGAGAGATTGAGACATGGATGAAGCGGATGCGCGCCAGCTTCGAGGCGCGCTTTTGGGATGAGAGGCGCGGCCTGTATTTCGATTACGACCTGCGGGCCGGCCAGCCGATCCGCGTGAACACCGCCATGACCTTCGCTCCGCTCTTCGCCGGCCTGCCCGACGAACGGAACGCGCGGCGGCTGATTGAAGAACACTGGCAGAACCCGGCCGAATACGCGCCCGACGGCCATGTCCGTTACCGCCTCACCACGACCAGCCGAACCGAACCGGCGTGGGATGCGCGCCGCTACTGGCGTGGGCCCGTGTGGATCATCCTCAATTGGATCCTGTGGGATGGTTTGCGCCGCTACGGCTTCGACGATTTGGCCGAGGCGCTCCGCCGTAACTCGCTTGAACTCATTGCCCGCTCCGGCTTCCGCGAATATTACGATCCCCGCGACGGCGCCGG
>JBBIQY010000136.1:0-5864 GCA_037442085.1 Anaerolineae bacterium | reverse complement strand
TCAGGCTCAATTCCACGACCGAATTGGCGCTAGTGTTACTGCTGAGGGCGTCCAGCAGATCCATGAGCGTATCGGCTCGTTTGTTAAAGTTCTGGTAAACTGCTTGCCGGAACTGCTTCAGTTGTGTGGCATGTTCGTCGCTGTTCATGCCCCCAATTTGAAGCAGTTCCCCCACTTTTTGTCAAATTTTGTCAAAAGTCCAAACTTGAGCTGCTCGATCTTATGGGGTAGGGCGATCAGATCGCCGCGCGGCTGGCGGATAAGTCAGCCGTCCCAATTTAGTCTAAAATAGGGCATGCCCCTCTCACCGACCGATCTGATCCTGGTAGCGGTTCTCAACAACAAGCGTGACCTGGAAATCGCGCGGGTGCTCGGTTGGTACCGCATCCCCCTTAAGCATTCCCCGAAGACCGTCGCCGTGGACTGGCTGGCCTTCTATCAGACGGCCAAGTTCGGCGAGGAGAAGTGGGCGATTCATTACGCGGCTCCCGTACGCGGCCATGAGCTGACCACGCGCGGTGAACTGCTGCGCACCCAGCCCGACCATCCGCGCGCCGGTGAACCCTATTACAAGATTCAACTCGGCCCGCTTGAGCGTCTGGCGCGGCCCATCCCCTCGCGCAAATGGCGCCGGATCACTTTCCTCTACACCACCGGTGAAAGGCTGCTGGCCGCGACCGAGATCAACGACCTCATCATCCAGTCGGAAGAGCGCGAGTTGCTGTGGAAGGCGCTGCGCGAGCGCGGCCTGACCGCCGAACGCGGCTATGAAACAGCCCGGCGCGGCGAACTCGACTTTGCGCTGTGGTGCGCGCTGGGCAATCTCGGCGTCGTGGTGCAGAAAGAAGGGGAGCTCAAGACGCTCAGGGAGCGGGGCGGCTGGCGTTATGTGGCCGTCTCAGAGTCGGCATTGAAGGCCGATATGGCCGCCGTGGTGCAAGCGATTGAGCGAGCGGTGGAGAAACTCGGGGGCCCGGCCCCGTGAACCGTCGCCGAACGGCTCCCACTGCTCACTCATCCCCAAAACGCCGGCCTCGTTCCGGCATGACCGTCATCGGCTGCACGCCCAGCCCGATAATCCAACACACCGGCCCCGACCGGCTCTCGGAGGCTGTGACCGCGCGAAGGCCTGGTGATGTCCGACCCAAATGATATCCAACTCGAAGCGCAGGGTGAGTTTCGTCTCGGTGGCGATGTTATCGGGCGGGACAAGATCGTCACCACGATCCAGAACCTCGTCCAGCGCGCGCTGACGGCGGCGGAGGAAGCCGCCCATGACCGTGCCCTCGAACAGCAGGCGCTGGCGCAAGGCGTGAGCGCCCTGGCTGCGCGGCTCCGGGCCATTGCCACCGATGACCAGCCGCTGGCCGGCGGTCCCTACAAAGGCTTGCCCGCCTTCGACTTGAGCGATTGCGAGTAGTTCTTTGGCCGCCTGGCGGCTATTGCCGAAGTGCTCGAACGACTGGAGCGCGGGCCGTTCACCTTGCTGCACGCCGAGGCCGGGGCCGGGAAAACGTCGCTGCTGCAGGCGGGGCTATCGCCCTATCTCATCGCGGCCGGGCATTTGCCCGTTTATGTGCGTGTGCAGTCCACTCACCCGGGCTTCCTCATCAAGCGCGCCTTCCTCGCGGACCCGAGCCGGGCGCCGCTGCTCGCAACCGCCTCCCTGCACGACTTTCTGCGCCAGGTCGGCGACGTGCTGGGTGCAGACACCACACTTTACCTCCTGATTGATCAGGCCGAGAAGCTGTTCACCGACGTTGATGAGGGGGGCCGCGCCGAGTTCACTGCCGATCTGGCCGAGTGCCTGGCCGACGCCAGCCTGAATGTGCGCTGGCTGTTGGCGATCCGTTCGGACTCCGAGGAGCGCCTGACGAGCTTGCAGCCGCAAATCCAGCATCCGCTCGCCAACGAGAGCCACTTCGGGAATCTGTCGCGCAGTCAGGCGATCACCGCCCTCGTCGAACCGGCTCGCCGCGCCGGGCTGACCTTCGAGGCCGGGCTGGTCGAGGCAATTGTGGCGGATCTGGGCGGCCACGACATTCCGCCGGCGCAAGTGCAACTGGTGGGCGCGGCGCTGTACGAATCTCTGCCTGCCGGCGCGCGCACCCCGCCGTATTCCGGTGCGTTCACGCGCGCTGCCTACGAAGCGGCGGGCCGCGCAATGGGCATCCTGCAACACCAGCGGCGCAGGGTGCTCGACCAGCGCCTCCCGCCGCCGCTGCGCCTGCTTGCCGAGGAGGTGCTGAAGGCGCTCGAAGCCGAGCCATTCCAGACCGTATCGGGTTTGCTGGAGCGCCTCCGCGCTGCGGCGCCGCCACAACCGATGACGCTCAGCCTGCTGGCCATCGCCGCCGTGCTCGACGAGCTGGAGGCTGGCCGCCTCGTGCGCGTGATCGCGCCCGAGGTCGCGGCGGGCCGCAGCGAAACGACCTATGCCGCGGCGCACAGTTTCCGCTGGCCGACGGACTCCGCGCCGGAACCGCCCGCCCTCACCGTGACCGAGGTTGAGGCGCTGGTCCCAAAGCCTCGTCGCGTCACACAACCGCTGCCGCCGGTCGTGACCCGCGCTGCCCCCTTGCCGCTCCCGACTGTGCTGACCGACGTGGTACAGGAAGGGATGCCAACCGTTCCGCTGCCTGCGGCCTCGCCGACGGTCGCCGAAGAAACCGTCGGCGCGATTAGCCTGGCGGCAACGGGCAACCTTACTATTGCCGGCGACGTGGTGGGCCGCGACAAAATCATCAACCACATTCAGAACATCTATCAGCGCGCCCTGACGGCTGCCGAAGCCACCGCCAGTGACCGTGAGATCGAGCGACGCGTACTGGCACAAGGCATCGGCGCTTACGCCCGACGGTTGCAAGCCATCGCCGCCGAAGGTGCGGATGGCAACCGCGCCGGCAGCCCCTATAGGGGCCTGCTGGCCTATCGCCTCAGCGACGCGGAGATTTTCTACGGGCGGTCGGGCGCGATCACTAGCGTGCTCCACCGGCTTGGGCGTGGGCCGCTCACCATCCTTCACTCCGAGTCCGGCGCAGGCAAGTCGTCGCTGATTCAGGCCGGGATCATGCCGCGCCTGATCACTGCCGGCCAATTGCCGGTCTTCCTGCGACCGTACAACGCCAGCCCGGTGCAGGTCGTCAAGCGCGCCTTCCTGGCTGATCCGAGCGCGGCGTCGCAGCTGGCCGCCGCCCCGCTGCGCGAGTTTTTGCGGCAGGCGAACGACATCCTGGGCGCGAGCGTGACAGTCTATCTCATCCTCGACCAAGCCGAGGAGCTGTTCACGCAACTGGCGGATTCCGCCCGAACACAGTTCGTCGCCGAACTGGCCGAGTGCCTGGATGACGAGAGCCTCAATGTGCGCTGGCTGCTCGCGCTGCGCACGGAATTCTTCGGCCACCTCGCCAACTTCCGCCCACAGGTGCGCAATCCGTACGACAACGACTTTCGCCTCAACCGCCTGACGCGCGCCGAAGCGGCCGAGGTCGTCTCTGAGCCGGCCGGTCGCCTCGGGCTGAGTTTCGAGGCCGGCCTGATCGAGACCATCCTGCAGGACCTGGGCCGGGACAATCTGCCGCCTCCGCAGTTGCAGTTAGTCTGTTCGGGCCTGTACGACGAGCTGCCTGCCGGCGCGAAGCGCTTTACTCGTACGCAATACGATCAGTTGGGCCGCGCCCCCGGCCTCCTGCACAGCCACCTGGCCCGGGTGATGGGCCGGAACCTCACGCCCGTGCAGCGCCCCATCGCCCAGCATGTGTTCGAGGCCTTGATCACCTCCCAGGGCCGACGCGCGGTGCGCACACGCGGCGAGTTGTTGGAAGAATTGAGCGCCGGTAAGTCGAGCACCGTCAACGCCGACAGCCTGACGGCGGTGCTCAACCAACTGGTGGACAGCCGCCTGCTGGTCGTGCATCAATCGGAGGTCGGCCCGACGGCGTACGAGCTAGCCTCCGGCCTCACGCCGCAGATGGTGGCCGAGCTAGCCTATGAGCTGGCGCACGACTATCTGCTTGACCAGATCCGTCTCGACCCCGAGGTGCAGGCCCGTAAAGCGGCGCAGGAACTGCTGGAGCAGGAAGTCCGCACCTATCAGCAATACAAGACCCTGCTCACGCCGGAGCGTCTGGCTGTGATCAAGCCGCATCTGGCCGGCCTGCGGCTCACGCCCGCCGCGGAGAAGCTTCTTGCTGAAAGCCAGGCGGAGATCGAGCGGGAAGAGCGGGAGGCAGAGGCCCGGCGTCAGAAAGAACTGGAGGATGCGCGCAAGCTGGCGGAGAGCGAGCGGAAGCGGGCGGAGGAACAGGCGCAGGCCAATCAGCGCATGCGCACGCGCAACCGCATCATCACCATCGTCGGCCTCATCGCCGCGGCTGCCGCCGCCGGCGCCATCTTCTTCGGCATCCAGTCCAACACCAATGCCATTCGAGCCGAGCGCGAAGCTCAGGTTTCATTGGCCGGGGCGCTGGCCTCGCAGGCCCTCGGGTTGCCGGCGACGCAGCTGGACCTGGCCCTGTTGCTGGCGGCCCAGGCCTATCAGACTCATCCCGACGACGGGGCCGGCTCGACCGTCGCCCTCAAAAATGCCAGCAGCCTGTTCAGCGTGCTCGAAAAGACGCCTAGGCTCAAGCACTTTCTGCGCGGCCACACCGCGCGACTGAGCGCGCTGGCGCTTAGCCCAACCGGCGAGGTGCTGGCCTCCGGCGATCAGGATGGTTTATTGCGCTTGTGGGATTTGAAGACCGGTCAGCTTCTGAGCGAGCCCTTGCCCGGACACAGCGGCGCGATTCGCGGCCTGGCCTTCAGCCCGGATGGTGCGTGGTTGTATTCCGCCGACGACGCCGGCCAACGCCTCATTCAGTGGGACGTCGCCAGTGGGCAATTGCGCAACGCCCAACCGCTATCGGAAAGCGCCACCAGCCTGACGCTCAGCAGCCAGGGCCTGCTGGCGGTGGGCTTGTTCTCCGGCAACATTCAATTGCTCGCTGGCGAGACCCTCGAACCGCAGGGCGAATTGAAGGGCGAGGACGAAGGAAGCATCATCAGCCTGGCCTTCAGCCCGGATGGCCAGTGGCTGGTCTCGGGCAGCTTCTTCGGGACGATTGCCGGTTGGAACGTCGAAACGGCCACGCCCCTGTGGGAGCCGGTGAACCGCATTGTGCCGGTTTCGGCGCTGGCCTTCGACCCGGAGGGCGATGTCTTTGTGGCCGGCGACTGGACGCCGGCGACGACCTTATGGGAGGCCGATACCGGTCAGATAATTGATACGTCGCCGCTCGACACGCGCAGCCGTATCCTGTCGGCCCGGTTCCTGTCCGACGGCGAGTTGATGTATGCCAGCGCGGACAATGTGCTGACCTATTGGACGTTCAAGACCGAGACCGGGATTGGTTTTGTCGAACAACCGTTGCTGGAATTTGAAGGCCCGATTGACGCTGCTGCGATTAGCATGGATGGCTCGACCTTCGTCTCGAGTTCCGGCAACACTATTCTGGTTTGGTCTGGCGAGAGCGTCTCCGACCAGTTGCCCTTTGGCTGGACTGAGACGACGGATAGACAATTGTTCAGCGTCGCCGCCGCTCAGGATGGTAGTTTGTCAAGTTCTGTGTAAAAGGGCGGGCCGGCTCACGTGGTCGGCATGCTGATACGGCGGAACTTGAGCGAACGGACGACGGCGAAGAACATCAATAGGCAGCTCCCTTCGTTACGGAACGCGGCGGCCATCTTGTGACTGCGGCGCTTGACCTCATTGAACAATCGCTCAATGACGTTGGTCGTTCGGATGGTCTTCCAGTGGGCCTTGGGGAAGGCATAAAAGGTCAGGCAGGCTTCCAGATCACGTTTCAAGCAGGCGACGGCGCTGG
>JBBIQY010000135.1:0-5915 GCA_037442085.1 Anaerolineae bacterium | reverse complement strand
CGCCCCCGCGGGGGCGGCGGGCAGCGAGCCATGGGTAAGCGCAGTAGTCTGGGACATAACGATCTCCTTCCGCCCTACACTAAATTATAGGTGGGCGATGTCCAGACCATCATAGACACAGAGGGCGACACCATTGTGAAGTTGCCGCGTGCGACTCGTAGTGTGGCCTGGTCTCTAGCGTGGGCTCCTGATGCCGCTTCCGTAATCTATGTCGACTCAGACGGTGTGCATATTGCTGACCGGAATGGCGCCGGATGGCGCAATTTAGAAAACATGCCCGAAGGGACGCTCTTCTTAACCTGGATGCCCAACGGCAAGTCATTGAGCTTGGGTGTCAACCAAAAGGATGCGTCTGTGGTGTTCTTGAATTCGCGAGTTGAGAACGTCAAATAAACGCACAAAAGGAGTTTCTGAGCATGGCTCCTACAATGACCAAATCCCTTTTTTGGCGAACAATTTTAGTTATTTTACTCATTTTATCATTAGTTTCGGCCTCTCAGGCTTATGCACAGACTTCCAATGGTACGAATCCGCAGTGTGCAACTCTACCGGCCACGATCAACGTTTGGATTGTTGTTTTTTTGAGTGAATGGCCCGCTGGCTCATCCCAGTATCAAATGGGGGTGTCCTATGAGGACTACGTTTATGGAGTTGTAATGGGGGAACTGGGGGCCACGATCCCCAATGGCCCTTACACTGGCAATACCTGGAGCGATGAGGTTCTCAAAGCTCAGTCAGTGGCGGCTCGCACATGGGCTTCGTATTGGTGTCGTAAGTGGAACTTCAATGGCGCCTCAGGGGTAATATCACGTCGGCTTCAGCAGCGCGACCAAATCGCGTTATATAAATGTCTCCTACGCTATGAGGGGCATCTACTCGTCGTATGATGGATTGCTTCTACAATCGCCTTTCAATGGTGTAATCTTTGACGCTCAGTTCCGACGCGACCCCGGAAATCCGACTGTATCGTGGACATCGTCGGGCTATGATTATCTGCGTTCTGTGAATAATCCCTACACAATCGGTTTCAGAGACGGCCCGGGGTGGGCACAAACGCCCTCACATAGCTGGACCCAGGCAAATGACCACAATGCAAGTTGGTATCAGTTGCTTGTTCATTATTACACGGGCGTTCAGACGATGGGCGCGATCCCCGGCTTCACTGCCACGCACTACAACAATACGAGTTGCTCTGGATCGCCTGTCAATATTCAGACCGTGTATCACATCAACTTCGACTGGGGAGCCGGTTCGCCAGCTCCCGGCGTGGCTACGGACAACTTTTGCATCAACTACTCGAACGGCAGCGTCAACTTTCCCCACACCGACTGGTACACGTTCTTCATAACAGCCGATGATGGCTTTCGGCTCTATTGGAATAACGCTCTGATTTTGGACAAGTGGTTTGTTCAAGCTCCCACCCAGTACAGTGTCAGTCTGCCGGTTGTGGCTGGAAATCACAGTATCACCTTTCGTTACTACGAAGCGAGTGGTGGGGCAGTCGCGCGTATGAGTTGGACACGAGGCCGTGGAATGATTGCGGCATATTACGACAACGTTATTCCGAAAACCGGCGCACCCGGTTCAACAGCTATCATTCAACGGCCAGACTCAGCGATCCAGTTCGATTGGGGCAACAACTCGCCTTTAGATACACGCGAAGGCACAGCACGAATATTTGAAAATACCTTCTCGGCGCTGTGGCAGGGAAATCTCTATATCCCTTCCTGTCGCTACGTGACTTTCTCGACTCGGTCCGATGATGGTGTTTTCTTCAAAATCAACCATGCGCCCTATGGCGGGGGTGACGAGACCCTGATCGACAATTGGACTGACCACGGCCCAACCAACAACTCATATACGCGCTGGCTCTGCCCGGGCACTTATCCAATCGAAGCGCGTTATTACGAGAACGCTGGCGGAGCAGTGATCACGGTGGGGTGGCAGTAACCCGCTGTCCATTTCAGCACTTTCAGAATGTCCACCCTTTTGGGCCCAAATCATTTCGCCAGCATCCGCGACATGCGGTAGTCGTCCAGCTCCACGCGGCGCCGCTTGCTGCACACCCCGGCCAGCGGAGTAGCGACGACCGCCTGCCTATGCATCCCGACCACCACTTCACGTTTCCCAGCCAATAGCCGCTCCACCACCGAAACGCCCAGCCGCGCCGCAGGCAGCCGGTCAAAGGCGCTCGGCCGTCCGGTGCGCAACCTCTCGAAGAAAAACGGCCCCGCGTACGCGGGGCCGTTTTGTTTCCTGGATCACGGCCCGGGGAACCGGCTGGTTGGCTGTTTCTTGAGCAAGGCCGACGAGCCAGCCGGCAGCAACCTGACCGGCCCGGCCTGCGTAGAACTCAGCAACGATCGCTGGCAAAGGAGACGACGACGATGACAGCACCCTCCAATCGGTTGCGCACCTCGCGCTCCAATCGCATGTTGCTCGGTGTGTGCGGCGGCCTGGCCGAGTTCACCGGCATCAGCGCCTTCTGGTTCCGGCTGGGCTTCCTGATCGCGGCTCTGCCCGGCGGTGTGCCCGGCCTCGGCCTGTACCTCCTGCTCTGGCTGATCATGCCCAAGGGCTGAAGGAGACAGGTTGGTAAGTTGAAAGTTGGAGCGTCAACCTTCAACTTTCGATCCGGAAGGCGTCACAATCCCAGCGTCCGCGCAATCTCCCCCCAGTTCACCAACACGAATATCCCCAGCGCCAGGCCGAGGATGACGGCGCAACCGCAGGCGAAGATGCGCGCGGTGAATTTCACCAGCCGCTGCAGCACGCCCCAGATCGTCGCCAGCACGATGACGGCGATGACCACGGTGAAATAATCCGGGTTGTTCCAATCAGGCATCCCATAATCTCCTTGCCGCCGATTATACAATCGCCACGGAACCGTTCTTGCACCTTAGCCGTCATTCCGGCACTACGGCCTGTTGCTATAATCCTTTCCGGAAGGCATATGTCGCGCACCCGCTCGCTCAATCTGCTGCTCCTTCGCCTGGCTGCCGCGGTAGCCCTGGTCGGCGTGATTTTCGTCTCACTGGGCGTTGCTGTTGGCGCGATGTTTGATCTGGCGCATCGCGGGCGCATTTATCCCGGCGTGCAGGCCTGGGGCGTGGACTTATCCGGCCTCAAGCCTGAAGAAGCGGCGCTGGCGTTGACCGCTGCGTTCACCTATCCACAGAACGACGCCTTCCTCCTGGCCGACGGCGCAAACATGCGCACACTCCGCCCGGCCGATCTGGGCGTGACGTTCGATGTGGGCGCAACGGTGCTGGCGGCCTACAACATCGGTCGCTCGGGCGACCTGCTGGACGATTGGCGCGCACAGTATACGGCCTGGCATGATGGCGTGCAGGTTGCGCCTGTCGTCAGAGTGGAGAGCGCCCGAACAGCCGCTTATCTCAACGCGTTAGCTCAGGAGACCTTCAAGCCCACGGTCGAGGCCTCCCTGCGGGCCGAGGGCGTCAACGTCATCGCCGAGCCGGGACAGATTGGGCGCGCGCTGGACGTGCGCGCGCTGGAACAAACCCTGCTGGGCCACATCGCCCGAGTCGAAAAGGCCGGCCTCACGCTCCCCTTCATCGAGACGGCGCCGCTGGTGCTGGACGCCTCCGCCCAGGCCGAGGCCGCCCGCGCCATCCTCAGCCGACCACTGACGCTGACGATTGCCAACCCGGCGCAGGGCGATCCCGGCCCATGGACGCTCGACCCCGAGCAGCTGGCGACGATGCTGCGCATCACTCGCGTAACCGAGGGCAGCGGCGCACGCTTCGACGTAACGCTGGATGAGCTGGCGCTCTACAACTTCCTGCAGCCGCTGGTCGAGCCGCTGCGGCGCGAAGCCCGCAACGCGCGCTTCATCTTCAACGACCAGACGCGCCAGCTCGAAGTCATTCAACCCTCGCTCGAGGCGCGCGAGCTGGACATTGAGGCGACCATCCGCGCCATCAACAGCGCGCTGCCGAAGGGCGAGCACACCGTACCGCTCGTCTTCAAGACGCAAGCGCCGCAGGTCAGCGATACCGCCACCGCCGCCGAGCTGGGCATCACCGAACTGGTCAGCGAGCAGTACACCTCGTTCCGCGGCTCCGGCCCGGAACGTATGCAGAACATCCGGACCGCCGCCGAGCGCTTTCACGGCCTGCTCGTCCCGCCCGGCGCGACCTTCTCGTTCGCGGAGCACATCGGCGACATCAGCCTGGACTCCGGCTTTGCCGAGGCGCTCATCATTTACGGCGGGCGCACCATTCGCGGCGTGGGCGGCGGCGTCTGCCAGGTGAGCACCACACTCTTCCGTGCCGTGTGGTTCGGCGGCTACCCCATCGTCGAGCGCCACTCGCATGCCTATCGCGTCGGCTACTACGAACAGAAGACGGCCTCCTGGCAGGGGCCGGGCCTGGACGCCGCCGTGTTCACGCCGCTGGTGGACTTCAAGTTCACCAACGACACCCCCCACTGGCTGCTGATGGAGACGTACTTCAACGCAGGCGCGGGCCGGCTGACCTGGAAGTTCTACTCCACCTCGGATGGGCGCCAAGTGCAGACCTTCGGGCCGGTGGTGGAGAACGAGATCCCGGCGCCCGAGCCACTCTACGAAGAGAACCCCGAACTGGCGGCGGGCGAGATCAAGCAGGTGGATTTCGCCGCTGTCGGCGCGGACGTGACCGTCACCCGCGTCGTCACCCGTGACGGCATGCAGATCAACGCCAGCGAGCGCCCACTGCGCACTAAATACCAGCCCTGGCGCGCTATCTATCAATACGGCCCCGGCACCGAGGGCATCCCTACCCCCACGCCAACGCCCACTCCCTGAATTCAACTACGAAACCGCCAAGCGCGCGAAGCCAAAACTCGCATCGCCGCCACTGTACAGCCTGCAAAGTCTTTGCCGCCCTCGCGTCTTTGCGGTTAGAATCACGGCAAAGGAGACCTCCCTATGGCCGTCAGTCAAGACCTGCTCGACATCCTGCGCTGCCCGTACTGCGTCTCACACCAGACGCGCCAGCCCGGCGAAGATCCCGGCCGCTTGACCCTCTACAAAGATTGCTGGTTGATTGATGAGACCTGCGGGCGCAAATACCCCATCGTGGACGACATCCCCGTCATGCTCATCGAGACCGGCGACAAGTGGGCGCAAACGAAAGCCGAAGACCTGCCCGTGCCGCCGCCGGCCGAGTAATCATCAAGCATCAGTCATCGCTCATCCCTGATAACTCAAGACTGAAAACCGATGACTGTCCTCACCGACCTCTTCTCCGGCGACGATAACCGCGCGCAGACGGCGCTGGCGCAGGTGACCGCCGACGACCTGCCGGCGCTGGTCGAGGCGCTCTCGGCCGGCGAGCCGGAGGCCCGCAGTTGGGCCGCGACCGCGCTGGGAACGCTCCACGCGCCGGAGGCCGTCTCTGCGCTGGTGGCCGCCTCCGCCGACCCGAACCCGGAAGTACGTGCCTCGGTGCTGCACGCCCTTGGCCAGCAACACGCACCGGAAGGCATCACCCCGCTGCTCTTCGCGCTGAGCGACTCCAGCCCCTACCTCGCCCGCCTGGCGGCCGACTCGCTCATTCAAATCGGCGCGCCGGCCGTGCCTGCCCTGTGCGACGCGCTAGATCGCGAAGTGGAAGCGCGCGTCCGCGTGCAACTGGCCCGCGCCCTGGCCCTCATCGCCGACCCGCGCGCCATCCCGGCCCTCTTCCGCGCGCTGGAGGACAGCTCGCCTCTGGTGGCGCACTGGGCCGACGAAGGCCTGGAGCGGATGGGGGTGGGACAGGTGTACTTTAGGGTGTAACCCCATTGGCTACAAGTTAGGCCTTCCGTCAAGTCAGAATCCGGGTAAGATGGCGGAATGCCAAAACAGACTGCCAAACCGGGTAAGAAACGCAAATCCGCCAAGAGCACGGTTCGCCATACGCGTGCCA
>JBBIQY010000134.1:0-5954 GCA_037442085.1 Anaerolineae bacterium | reverse complement strand
CGAGAGCTCGTTGCCCGGCGTGACCTTGTTCCTCAAAGGTGTGCCTGCCTTTCAACCCGCGCTGGCCTTTCACCAGCCGTACCAAATTGCATCCGGATGAACGATTTGCCTTCTGATTGCACAAAAGTTACGCTAGAGCGGCGGTTGGGCCACCGGTGCGGGCGCCCGGCCGCCGCGCTCGTTTAGAGCGAGGTTTTTATGAGCGCTTCTCTTTATCCCCCTGTGTGGAGGCTTTCTTTGCCCCAGGCTTTTTGGGGCCGATGGTGACGTTGATCCGCACGCTCACCGACGGCACGGAAACGCGCGAGGCTCTGCCTGCCGCCCTGGCGGTGCACGAGGCTCTGTATGGCGCGCAGAACGGCTTGACGGTGGCGCGGGCGCGTGTAGAGTTCGGTGCGGTGAAAGATGCCTATGGACACAGCGCCTGAGGTGGCCATCCGCGAACAGTACCGCACGATGAAGCGCATGGGCTTCACCGCCTATCGCACGGGCGTCGAGTATCCGCCGCTCTCCGAGGACGAGTACGTCGCCGCCGCCCGGAACGCGCAGCGCGTGGACCTGTGCCGGGAACGCGACGGGCAGATCATCTTCTGGGACAACCTGGTGATCCGGCCTTGAGCGGGCCGGGCGCAACGCGCCCGGTTGCGCTACGGAAACAGCGTCGCCAGCAATTCCGGCGTGTACTGCGCTACCACGTCGGAGGACAGGGCGCGCGATTTGCAGATCTCGGCATATAAATGCGCCGAAGGGCGCGGCGTGCGAATCTGGGTTTCCGGATCCAGTGCATACAGACCAAAGCGGTGCGTCCAGCCACGCTCCCACTCGAAGTTATCTACCAACGACCAGTGAAAGTAGCCGCGCACATCCCAGTTGAAATTCACCGCGCGCCACAACTGGCGTAAGTGGGTCACCAGGTAACGCCGTCGCAGCTCATCGGTCTCATCCCCAATGCCGTTCTCGGTCACATAGATCGGCAGGCGCAGGCTGCGCGCCCATTTGAGCGCCTCATAAAAGCCGGGCGGATAGGAGGCGTACAAGCCGGAACTGTCCGGCTCGGCGCCGGCAGGGAATGAGCGCCGCCCGAACAACTCCATCGGATTGGTCAAATCGAAGCGAGTCACATCGGCGGAATAGTAGTTGAGCGCAAAGTAATCGAGGGTGTTCCTGGCCTCCGGCAGAGAGAGGGGCGGGCGCAGCACCTGCCGCAGTCGGCCTGTGCGCACGGCGTCCGGGAACAGGCTGCTGAAGAGATCGAATTGCGTCTGCGCCGCCCAGCGATCCAGCACGAAGCCGGGCTGCGCGGGGAAGATCGGCCGGAAGTGGATGGGCAAGCCGACCAGGGCTCGCGGCTGCAACTCGTGGATGACTCGGTAGGCGGCAGCGTGCGCACGCAGTAAGTTGGCGGCAACGCGCATCGCTTCAAAGATGTTCTTCTTGCCGGGCGGGAAGACGCCCGTCACCCAGCCGAAGACCATGTAGATGTTCGGCTCGTTCAGGGTGGCCCACAGGCTCACCAGGTCGCCCAACGCGCCGACCACCTTCCGCACATACTCGGCAAACAGCGGAACGATGTCGGCGCTCTCCCACAGGTTGCGCTGCGTGTCCGCGAGCCAGAGCGGGTTGACGAAGTGGTGCAGCGTGACGAGGGGGGTCAGGCCTCGGTCGCGCAGGCCCTGTACCATCTGCCGGTAGTGGTCGAGCGCGGCCTGATCCCAGCGGTCCGGGGCAGGTTGCACACGGCTCCACTCCACTGAGAGGCGGTGCGCCGTGTGGCCGTCGCGGGCGGCACGGTCAAAGTCCTCGCGCCAGCGCCCGCCCTCCCACCAATCGCACGCCCGCCCGGACTTGTGGCCCTGGGCGATGCGGCCCGGGATCTGTTCCCATTGCCAGAAATCCGTCCGGCTGCTCTGGCCCTCGACCTGGTAGCCGGAGGTGGCCGTGCCCCACAGAAACGAGTCGGGGAAGGAGTGGGCGGCGCGCGCCATTCGTCAACTTTCACTGCGGACGGCCTGCGCGACGTATTCGCGAAAGCCGGTGTCTTCGAAACCAACGGCCTCAGCCAAACGGATGGAGTAATCGTTCGACTCAGCCACGACATAGAGCGGCGTCCGGCCCGACTTCAGCAACAGCCCTGCCAGTGTGGAGACGACCGACTTGCCCCAGCCCCGGCCGCGCACTGCCGGGGCAGTGTAAACGTAGATTTCGGCGTAATCCGGCGATTGCCAGTTGACGCCGGCAACCGCGCCCGGTTCACCACCAGGTCGGATCTCGCAGCGCGGGCTGCCACTGGGGTCGTTGCTCGTCAACGTTAGCACGTTGATGAGCGGCTGATGGCGCTCGGAGCGCAGGCAGTAAAGGCGGTGAATCTCCGCGTCGGAGGTCATCAGGTGGCGGTTCATCCATGGCCCGAGAGCGACGGGCACCGTCAGATAGACGGGCTGTCCGGCCGGCAGGCCGGCGCGCAGCAGGGCCGCCGCCGCTTCTTCACTCCGGGCCCGGAGCGTAACCAGCGGGCGAAATAGATCGAGGCTGGTGCGCGCTCGCACTAGAAAGCCAGCCGGTCGTCCCTCGGCCTCTGTCTCGGTCACCAGCGTGATGCGTTCAGGCGGATGGTGCAAGGCGTAGTACACGGCCCGGGCGTCTGCCGGCGAACGCGGATTGAGCCAATCACGCAACTGGGCGTACGCCTCGCTGCGCGTCGTGATTCGGGCGGTCATCGGCGGGAGTATAGCACGCGGGTTGTAGACAAGTTGGAAATCAGGTTGCACATGACTTGCCTTAACGGCTGGGGGACGCTACGCTTGCCTTACCTCCGTCGTAAAAGCGCAGGCAGGACGGTTGCCTATGACCAACTTCTCAATGCCTCTACTGCTGGCCTGGGATATTGCCGCAAACGAGGCCGGCCAGGCCAAGAGCCGGATGATCGAGCCAGAGCACCTTTTCATCGGTTTGTGCAAGCTGGAGGATTTTGCCACCGTCACGCCGCTGACTGACCTGGGTTACGACGCGGCGGATGCCGAGGTGATGCAGCCGGAGATCGGCATGTTGAACGCCGTCTTCTATCAGTTCAACCTCAGCCCGGCCAACCTGCGGCGTGAGCTGCGCCAGCGCAAGTCCTCCGGCATGTTAAGCCTGATCAGCAATCTGGGCACCGGCATCCTGCGCCCCCCCGAGCACGAGGGCGACTCGGCGGTGATCCATCGCTCGCCGGCCAGCAGGGCAGCCTTTGCCCGCGCCGGCGAGTTCGCTGCCATCAGCGGCTCAGCGAGTATTAACGTATTGCACCTGCTGGCCGCTTTGCTCGATCCGCCCGACTCCAGCCTGAGCATGTGGTTGCGCCGTTACGCCGAGGTGGCCGCCGTTCGCAACGCGGCGCTCGAGGCACAGGTCACGCGGCGCTAATCCCCGGCATGGTGATCGGCGCCCGCCAGCGCCGCCTCGCGTTCCAGGGCCAACAGGTCCTCGTACGTCTCGCGCCGGCGAATGAGCCGCGCGCTTTCCCCCTCCACCAACACCTCCGCCGGGCGCGGCTGGCCGTTGTAATTCGAGGCCAGGCTGAAGCCATAGGCGCCCACGTCCAACAGCGCCAGCCGGTCGCCGGGAGGTAACTCCGGCAGGCGCCGGTCGCGCGCCAGCACATCGCTCGATTCGCAGATGGGGCCGGCCACCTCACACGTCGCCGCCAGGGGTTCTGCCGCCTGCAATGCCCAGACCCGATGATAAGCGTCGTAGAGAGCCGGTCGTAGCAGGTGATGCATCCCCGTGTCCACGATGATTAATCGCCGCCCCGCCATCTCTTTCACCGCCTGTACTTCCGTCACCAGCGCCGCCGTGTTCGCAACCAGATATCGCCCCGGCTCGAGCTGAAACGACAAGCGTCCGACGTAGGGTGCCAAACGCGCGATCAGCGGCGCAGCGAAGTGTTCGATGGCGGGGTAAGCGTCGGTCTCGCGATAAGGCACGGGAAAGCCGCCGCCCAGATCGAGCGCCGTCAGGAACGGGAACTGCTCGATGAAATCCAGGGCGATTTCGAGGGCGCGCAACGCGGGCACGGGGTCGGCCATTTGCGAGCCGATGTGGAGGTGAAGGCCGCGAAAATCGAGCGCCGGAAAATCGCGGCGACGTGAGGCAAGTGCGTGCGCCTCGGCCAGCGGCAAGCCGAACTTGCTGTGCGCGCCACCGGTGCGAATGCGGGGGTGTGTGTCCGGCTCGATGCCGGGATTGAGGCGCAGCGCCACCGTCGCCCTCCGACTGCGCATCTGCGCCAGCGCCTGCAGCCGTGCCAGTTCATCTGCTGATTCGATGTTGAAGCAGCCTACGCCGGCGGCCAGCGCCTGCGCCAACTCTGCCTCGGTCTTGCCCACACCGGCGAAAACGATCCGGCGCGGATCCGCGCCGGCGGCCAGCGCGCGGTGCAACTCGCCGCCGGAGACGATATCGAAGCCCGCGCCCTCCTCGCTCAATAAGCGCAGCAGGCTCAAATTGCCGTTGGCTTTGACGGCATAGCAGACGAGCGGACGAAGCGGCGCAAAGGCGGCGGCCAGCCGCCGATAGTTCTCGCGCAGCGCCGCCGCCGAGTAGACGTACAGCGGCGTGCCGAACTCGCTCGCCAGCGCGGCGAGCGGCAGACGTTCGCAATACAGGTGAGCATCCTGGTAGTGAAAGGCCGACATCGTGCGCCGTCACGTCGCAGCGCGGCGGGCGCATTCCTGTTGGCAGTGCGCGGCGACGGTGATGCGCAACGTCTCCGTGCGGAAGCCCAGGTTGCGCACCGCGGCACTCAGGTCGGGCGCCGGGGGAGCGGATTGCAGCGGGTTGAGCGCTCCGCAATCGAGACAGAGCACGGAGACGGACGCCTCATGTTCGGGGCGCAGGCGATAGTAGCATCCGCCGTTCAATCCGGGCACGGCTTCCAGCCAGCCCATCTCGCAAAAGGTCGCCAGGTTGCGGTAGACGGTGGAGAGGTTGAGGCCGACAGCGCGGGTGCGGGCGTGCAGCTCTTCGGCGGTGAGCGGCTTTTCGGCCGCGAGCAGGGCTTCGATGAGCGCACGGCGTGAGGCGGTGAGTCGGCCGCCAGAAGCGCGCAGCCGGTCCAGGATGTTCGCGCCCGTCACGACGATAGCTCCACACGCAACGTTTGGGCGATCTCGACTCCGAGGACGTGTTCCTGATGATTGAGGCCCGTGCCGAGCCGCAGACGCACCGGGCCGTTGAATGGCGCGCGTCCGACGATGCGGATGACTGTGCCCGGCACCAGGCCCAGCTCGGCGAGGTAACGCAGCTTGGCCGCATCATCGGTCTTGACCCGCCGGACCACGCCGGACGCGCCCACCGGCGCTTCGAGCAACGGCTGGTCGTTGACTTCTGCGATGCGGCCATCCTTGGTAGGGATGGGGTCGCCGTGGGGGCAATGAGTCGGGTAGCCACAGACGGCATCCATGCGGTCCTCAAAGTTGTCGCTGATGGTCAGCTCCAGCCTGTGCGCCTCGGCATGAACCTGATCCCAGGTGAAGCCCATGATCTTGACCAGAAAGACTTCGATCAGGCGATGGCGACGGATGGAGTGGAGCGCCTCGCGCACACCCGAGGCCGTCAACGTCATGCCCTTGTAGGGGGTGTGCGAGAGCATGCCGGACTGGTCGAGGCGACACAGCATCCGCACAACGGCCGACGGTGAGACCTCCAGCTTCTCGGCCAGCGCGGAGGTCGTAGCGCCCTCGGGCGTGGCCTGCAGGCGATAGATCTCCCCAAGATATTTACGCATGACGGGACTGATGGGCACGACGGACCTCTGCGAAAACGCGGGCGGCAGCCGACAATCGTTACGACTGATTCAAACCGGATAAGGATAGGCTGATTTTACTGCAAATCGTTTGCAACAGGTGAACGGTGTGGGGCAGAGAGCCGATAGCCGGTGAACGGTCACGGCCCCAGCGTCGCCAGGAACGCCGCTA
>JBBIQY010000133.1:0-6123 GCA_037442085.1 Anaerolineae bacterium | reverse complement strand
CGCGCTCGCGGCGCAGGCCGCCGCCTTCGACGCCGAGCGCCGTCGCTTCCTCCAGCGCCTCGACCACGAACTCAAGAACCCCCTCACCGCCATCCAGGTGCAGCTCGACAACCTCCAGGCCGATACGCAGGCCGGCCCGGCGATCCGGGACGTGCGGTCTCAGGCCGACCGGTTGAGCACGTTGACGCGCGGCCTGCGCCGCCTGGCCGACCTGGAGAGCCGCCCGCTCGAACTGGAGCGTGTCGAGATCGGCGAGCTGTTGGACGAGATGGTGGAGCTGTTGCAGGCGCCGCAGCGCCTGATGCTCGACGTGCAGCGCGTGCCATGGCCCATCCCGCCCCTCCATGCCGACCGCGAGCTGCTGCTCATGGCCTTGCGCAACCTGACCGACAACGCGCTCAAGTATTCGGCCGGCCCGGTGCAGGTGCGCGCGCGCGACCTGTCCAGCGCGTTGCTCGTGGAAGTGATAGACACCGGGCGCGGCATCCTGCCCGATGACCTGCCGCACGTCTCCGAGGAGCTTTACCGGGGCCGGAACGCCCACGACGTGAACGGCAGCGGCCTTGGCCTGGCGATGGTGCAGCGCATCGCGGCGCGGCACGGCGGCAAGCTCGAGATTCGCTCGCGCCCCGGCCAGGGCACCATTGCCACACTCCAGCTTCCGTATGAGCAGGCGAAGAGCCGCTGAGGCCGTGACGCTTGCGCTGTTCCTGGGCGGCCTGGCCCTGCTCAGCCTCTTCGTGCTCGGCACCGGTCGCCTGAGCATTGCCCTGGCCTGGGTGACGCAGACGCCGGTGATGCGCCTCACACCGGCGGTTTGCCGATTTGTGTGTAATTTCGTAGGCGCGGCTCTCAGACCCGCGCCTACAGGCCGAATTACACAATTTTCGGCATACGGCCCACTCACACCCGCCAAACCGGCGGAAAGCGCAACGCCTGAACCCGCGCCCTCGCTCACGCCGACCGCCGCCTCGCTGACCGGCCCGGCCCCATCCCTCACCCCCTCCCCGACACCCTCCCCCTCCGCCTCCCCCACCCTCACACCGATCGCCACCGTCGGCGAAGAGACGTTCGGCGGCGCGCGCGGCCTGGTCTTCGTCTCCGACCGCGACGGCAACCCCGAAATTTACCGGATGACCGTGAACGGCGCGGCGCTGCGGCGGCTGACCTTCAGCGAGGCCGACGACCTCAGCCCGCGCTGGTCGCCCGATGGGCGCTTCATCACCTTTCGCGCCAACCGCAACCGCCTCCGCCCCGACCTATACGTGATGCAGGCCGACGGCGCGCGCCAGCAACGCCTGACCTTCGACGAGAGTTTCAACGAGTTCCCCAGCTTTTCACCCGACGGCGCCTGGATTCTGTTCGACTCGGACGCCAGCGGGCGCTTTCAGTTGTACCGACTGCGGCTCGACGGCGGCGAGGTGCAGCGCCTGACGGACTCGGCGGGCGATGATGCGGTAGCCGCCTACTCGCCGGACGGCTCGCGCATCGCCTTCCAATCGCGGCGTGAGAGCGACGCCTATCAAATCTTCGTGATGAACGCCGACGGCTCGGACGCCGTGCGCCTGACGCAGACGCTGGCGCGCAACGATCATCCGGCCTGGTCGCCGGACGGCCAACGCCTGGCCTTCGTCTCCGAACGGGACGGGCAACGCGCGCTGTACGTGATGGCCGCCGACGGCACCGAACAGCGGCCATTGCTCGGCAACTTCGGCGCCATCCGCATCCCGCGCTGGTCGCCCGACGGCCAGTGGATTCTGTTCGGCGCGAATCCCAACGGCAACTTCGACCTCTTTGCCGTGCGCGCCGACGGCGCCGAGATCCGCCAGCTCACCACGCACCCGGCCAACGATTACTCCGCCGACTGGCAGCCTTAGAAGGGTCTGGCGAAGGCAATGCCTTCGCTAGACCCGCAATGCCTTTGCCAGACAAAGGTCAGAGATGCGCTTTTAGCGCAATCGGTACAATAGCGGCGTGTCCTCCACTCCCCAAATCCGCTGGTGGGAGTTCGGCCTGGGCCTGGGCCTGGTCGGGTTGTTCTTCTGGCAGCCGATCGTCACCCACCTGATCTTCGCGCGCGGCGATACGTTTCTGTACTTCTACCCGCTGTGGGACTATCGCGCCGAGGCGTTGCTGGCGGGCCGCCTGCCGTTGTGGAATCCGTATCTGTTCATGGGCGCGCCGTTCCTCGCCAACCCGCAGACCGGCGTGCTCTACCCGCTCAACTGGCCGCTCGCGTTTTTCTCTGCGCCGGACGCCGTCAAAATCGCCATCGTCGCGCACCTGGTCATCGCCTTTGCCGGGGCGCAACGCTTCGCCCGCCGCGCGCTGGGCCAGTCTGTCTCAGCCGCGCTGCTCTCTGCCACCGCCTTCGCCCTCGGCGGCTACCTCACTGCGCAGGTGGAGCACGTCAATCAACTCCAGGCGCTGGCCTGGTTTCCATGGCTCTTGCTGACGCTGGAGATCAGAGAGTGGAGACTGGAGATCATCGCCCGGGCCGTCGTCATCGCGCTGCAAATCCTGGCCGGGCACACGCAGAGCGTGTTTATCTCACTGGCCGGTTTTGTTCTCTACGGATTGATCATCAATTGGAAGGGCGCTCCGCACTCCAGCCTCTACTTTCCACTTTCCACTTTCTACTCATTGGCGATCGCCCTCCTTCTCTCCGCCGCACAACTTCTCCCCACGCTGGAGCTGTCGCGCGAGTCGCTTCGCGCCGGCGGCCTGCCGTGGAGCGAGGCGCTCTCGTTCTCGCTCGACCCGCGCCTGCTGGGCCGCGCCCTGCTGCCCGGCTACTCGCGCAGCACGTTCACCGAGTTCGTGGCCTACCCCGGCCTGGCTGCGCTGACTTTGGTCGCGTTCGGCGTGGCGCGGGAACGGAAGCGCGTGGCGCTGCTGGTGCTGGCCGGAGTCGGGCTGGCCTTCGCGCTCGGCGCGTTCAATCCACTTTATGCCGGGCTGGCCCTCGCGCCGCCGGTCAATCTCTTTCGGGTCCCGGCGCGCTGGCTGTTCCTCTTCGCCTTTGGCGCGGCGCTGCTGGCGGGGCATGGGTTGGATCGGGTTCGGGAGGGAAGGAGGCTGAGGGCTGGGGATTGGAGGTTTTGGATTGCGCCGGCAGCCCTGATGGCGCTGAGCGTCCTGGCGATCAACTTTACACCGCCGGGGGAGACCGGCCCGCTTGGCTTGCCCGCCGCGCAGGATGTGGCCGGCTGGCTCACGGCGCTGGGCGCGCTGGCGCTGCTGATCTACCTACCTGCACCGAATCGCTGGCGCGCGCCCGGCCTCGCCGTCCTCGTCGGCCTCGAGTTGTTCGCCGCATCGCAAGTCTTGCCCTTCAACCAGTTGACCACGCCGGAAGCCTATACCTCGGTGCGGCCCGCGATGACGCAACTGCTCGCCAATCTCCGATCTCCAATCTCCGATCGCTTCCTCTCGATGTCCGCCCTGCAATTTGACCCCGGCGATCTGGCTGAACTGCGCAGCGCGCTCGACCCGCAACTGCCGCCCCAGGCCGTGTACGAGGCCATCGTCGCGACAAAACACAAAGAAGTGCTCTCACCCAACCTGCCGCTGACCTGGCGCATCCCGTCTGTAGACGGCTTCGATGGCGGCGTGCTGCCGCTGCGCCACTACGCCGCGTTCACGCAGCTATTTACCGGCGCGCCCTCCGCCGATGGCCGCCTGCGGGAGAACGTCACAACGCCGCCTGCGACGGCATTGCTCAGCCTGGTCAACGCGCGCCACCTCATCACGGATAAGGTCAACGACCGCTGGCTGGATGACGTCTTTTACGATTTGCAATTCACCCAAACCCTCGCCGCCGGTGAAACCTTTGACATTGCCCACATCCCGGCCTTCGAGGCCACCGCCATCGGCCTCATCACCGACACCGCCTCCGGCAGCCTCCGCCTGACCGCTGCCTCCGGCGCCGTCTATGAGTTCCCAATCTCCAACCTCCAGTCACCGGTCATTAATCTCCCCTCCCCTCTTGTCCCAGCCAAAATCACCCTCATTGGCCCGATCGCCGTGCGCGGCCTGAGCCTGATTGATGCGCGCACCGGCGCGTTCCAGTCGCTCACCCTCGGGCCCTACCGACTCGTGCACTCCGGCGATGTGAAGGTGTACGAGAACCTGGAAGTGTTGCCGCGGGCCTTCGTCGCGCCTGAAGCCGTGACAGTTGCTGACGACGACGCGGCGCGGGCGCTGTTGACCGCGCGGGAGTTTGATCCGCAGGCGGTGGTGATAGTGATCGCCGACGGCAAACCGCCGACCGCAGCAGGCTCACCGGCGGTCAGTGGTCGGCAGTCGGCGACCATCACCGAGTACACCCCCGAACTCATCCGCCTGACCGCCGCCGGCCCCGGCTACCTGCTGCTGACCGATGCGTTTTATCCTGGCTGGACGGCCACGATAGACGACGCGCCCGCGCCCATCCTCCGGGCGAACCTGATGTTCCGTGCAGTGTGGTTGCCGGAGGGCGAGCACCGGATTGAGTTTCGCTACGCACCTCTCGCGGTGACGATTGGATTGTGGATATCGGGAATTAGCTGGCCGGCTGTGGTAGCCTTGGGCCTGCGGCGTTGGCGCAGGCCAGCACGAACAGGAGGCAAGCAATGATTGAGCTTAAGCCCGAATTGCGCGAGGGTGAAGCCGTGCTGGGCGAGTACGGCGCAACGGTGTATCAGGTGCGTGGCACGGTCTCGTCGCGCGGCTCCAACATCCGGCTGTGGCTGACCAATCAGCGGCTGATTCTCAAAGCCGGCTTCGGGCCGCAGCGCACCCTGCCGCTCTACGCCCTGGTCAACGTGCGGGAAGAGCAGGTCATGTTCCACACCATGTTGCGGCTGGAGTTTACGGGCGGCCACCTGGAGTGGTTCACGGTGCAGGACCAGCCGAAGTTCCTGGCCGCGCTCAAGGCCGCACGGGCCGACGCGCCTGTGATTCCACAGGGCGTTGAGCTTGCCCGGACGAATCCTGCGCTGGTCGGGCTGTTCGGCGGCAGTGTGATGCTGTTTGTTGCGTTGGCGGTGCTGGCCGTGATTGGCGCGGGGCTGTGCCTGACCTCGCTGGCGGCGCTGTTTCTGTTCTTGGGCGCAAGCTGATTTCACTGACCTGGAGAAAGCATGTCCCTGCTGCAACTGTTGCCGCAATACCACACGCGCGTCTGGGGCGGGCAGCGTCTGAAACCCGCGCAACCGCCCATCGGCGAAGCGTGGATCGTGTACGAGCACAACCACATCGCTGCCGGCCCGCTCGCCGGGCGCACTCTGGCAGAGGCCGCCGAGATCGAAGGCGCGGCCCTGCTCGGCGCGTGGGCGCCTTCGTTACCGCCAAGGACGCCCACCGGCCGGCGCTTTCCACTGCTCATCAAGCTGCTCGACTGCGCCGACTGGCTTTCCATTCAAGTACACCCGAACGACGAGCAGGCCGTGCGCCTCGAAGGCCCCGGCCATCTCGGAAAGACGGAGGCCTGGCACATCCTGGAGGCCGAGGCGGGCGCGCAGCTGATCGCTGGCGTACGTCCCGGCGTCTCAGCAGAGGCGCTGGCGCAGGCCATCCGCAGCGGCACGCTGCCGGACCTCGTGGACTATCATCCGGTGCAGGCCGGCGACACCGTCTTCATGCCCGCCGGCACCCTGCACGCTCTTGGCCCCGGCCTGCTCTTGTACGAGATCCAGCAAACGTCCGACATCACCTACCGTGTCTTCGACTGGAACCGGCCCGCCAGCGCCGGGCGCGCGCTGCACCTCGAGCAATCGGCGGCGGTGACCGACCCGTCGGCGCGAGTCCAGATCCAGCGCCTGCCGCCGCTGGTGGAGAACGATCAGCATCCGCTCGTCGCCTGTCGCTACTTTCAGCTCGACTTGCTCACTGCAAAAACGAAGACGTTGACGCTGGACACGCGCGGCGAGTCCTTTCATGCGCTGACCGTCGTCGGCGGCAGCGCAAAAGTGGCAACGGGTGATGAGTCTCTGGAGCTGGGCCGCTTCGAGAGCGTCATCGTCCCGGCGAAGACGGGCGCTTACACCCTGGAACCGCAAGGCAGCGCACTGCGCGTGTTGCGGGCGTCCGTCCCGAACGGCCGATATCAAACTGAAGCGGCCAGCTAACGTAACTTTTGTG
>JBBIQY010000132.1:0-6253 GCA_037442085.1 Anaerolineae bacterium | reverse complement strand
GTGCAACGTGTGGCTTGCCGACACATTCACTTTAGCAGAAGTTCTGAATCGGCGCAGCCTCTCATTTTCATCGCCCGTTGTGCGCCGGCGCGCATGGAGACTTCGCTCCGCTCAGGGTGCGCGCCGCTCCGCTCAGGACGCTAGCGGGCTGAGCAGTTACTTCACCTGTGCTCACCGCCTTATCTGAAGCATGTCCGATCTCTTAGCGTTCTTGTCCTGGTACTTGGCGGTCACGGTCGCCGGCTTGATCGCCCTGCCGCTGGCCTTCCGGCTGTTCGCGCTGTTGCCGGATCGGGGCTACACGCTGGCCCGGCCCTTCGGCCTGCTGACCAGCGGCTACGTCTTCTGGCTGCTCGGCTCACTGGGCTTTGTGCGCAACGACGCGGCGGGTGTGCTGATTGCCGCGCTGATAGTGGCGCTGGTGGGCGCAACCTGGCTGCGGCGCGAGGGCTGGGCCGAACTACGCGCCTGGCTGGCCACACAGCGCGGGCTGATACTGGCCGTCGAAGCGCTGTTCCTGCTGGCCTTCGCCGCCTGGGCCTGGGTGCGCGCCCACAACCCGGACATCCTCGGCACCGAGAAGCCGATGGAGTTCATGTTCATCAACGCCATCCTGCGCAGCCCGGCCTTCCCGCCCAACGACGCCTGGCTCGCGGGCTATTCCATCAGTTACTACTACTTCGGCTACGTCCTGGTCGCTGCGCTCATCAAGGTAACGGGCGTGGCTTCGGCGGTCGGTTTCAACCTGGCGCTGGCGCTGCTCTTCGCGCTCAGCGTCACCGGCGCGCTTGGCGTGGCGCTCAACCTCATCGCACTTACGAAGGAAGAAGGAGAAAGGAAGCGGGCAGAAGCGCACCTTCGCCCTTCTTCCTCCGTCCTTCTCCCCTCCTTTTGGCCCGCCCTGCTCGCCCCATTGATCATCGTCGTGGCCGGCAACTTCTACGGCGTGCTGCGGCTGGCGCACGCGAACGGGATTCTGGCCGGCGCACAAATCCCGGCGCTGCGCTACAACACCGGCGCGCCCGAGCTGGGCGGCGGCGCACCCGGCGCGCAGTTCGGCTTCTTCAACCTCTACACCTGGCTCGACCTGAAGGGCATGAACACCGCGCCGGCGCCTGTTGCACCCGGCGCAGCCTTCAACTGGGACCCGGGCTTTTGGTGGTGGTTCAACGGCGCGCGCGTCACCCACGACCGCAACCTGCTCGGCCAGGAGACCGAGGCCATCACCGAGATGCCGGCCTTCTCGTTCATCCTCGGCGACCTGCACCCGCACGTGCTCGCTCTGCCGTTCGTCTTCCTGGCGCTGGCGCTGACGCTGCACTGGCTGCTGTGGGCGCAGAGGAGCGAGAGTGGAGATTGGAGAGTGATGTTGCGGGCGGAGGCAGCGCCGCTGCTGCTGACCGCTCTGGTGTTGGGCGGGCTGGCCTTCCTCAACACCTGGGATTTTCCGATCTACCTTTTCGTGGTGACGGCGGCCCTGACGCTTGGATCAGCGCAAGCTTGGGGCTGGCAGAAATTGCGGGCGCAGTGGCGAATGGTGGCAACGTTTGCAATCGCACTGCTCGTGCCTGGCGTGGCGCTGTACCTGCCGTTCTACGTCGGCTTCCAGACGCAGGCCGGCGGCCTCCTGCCCAACCTCATCTACCCGACGCGCTTCCAGCAGACGGTGGTGTTCTTCGCGCACACGTTGATTGGCGCGCTGTTGTTTTTGATCTGGTTGTCCCGTCGCGAGCGCGCCTGGCTCGACCGGCGCGCGGCCTGGTGGGCGGGCGGCGGACTCCTCGCGCTGCTGCTGCTCGTGGCCGTCACACTCGCGCTGGTCGCCGCGCTCAGCCCGGATCTGTCCGGCTTCGCCGCGCAGTTCGTCGCGCCGCTCTCGCTGGGCGAGGCTCTGGCCCTTACCGTCCAGCGCCGCCTGATCGACTCGTTCACTGCGCTCGTCCCGGCGTTGATGATCGGCTTGTGCGTCGGCCTGGCTGTGGGCGCGGTTCGTGGCAGGTTGAAGATAGACATCCCAATCGCCAATCGCCAATCTTCAACCCTGCATTCCCCTGCTGTGCTGTTATCCCTCGTGCTGCTACTGACCGGCGCGCTGCTGCTGATCGGCCCGGAGTTCGTTTACCTGCGCGACAACTTCGGCTCGCGCATGAACACCATCTTCAAGTTCTACTTCCAGACCTGGGTGTTGTGGGGCCTGGCCGGCGCGTTCGGGCTGTGGCTGATGGCCCAACACGCGCGGCCCTGGGTCTGGCGGCTGAGCGCCGGGATGATGGTGCTGGCCATCGGCGCGAGCCTGGTGTACACCATCGCCGCCACGTTCAGCGCCACGCGCGGCTTTGCCGGCCCCCCCACGCTGGATGGCATGGCCTACTTCGCGCGCAGCTATCCGAACGACTGGGCAGCGATCCAATGGCTGAATCAAAACGTGCCGGGCACGCCGACGCTGGCCGAGGGCATCGGCGGCCAATACTGGATCGAGGGCCGCTTCTCGCGCCTTTCAATGGCGACCGGTCTGCCGACGGTGATGGGCTGGCCCGGCCACCAGGGCCAGTGGCGCGGACGTTACTTCGGCAAAGTCGCCGGGCGCGAGGACCAAATCCGCAACCTGTACCAGTCGCGCAGTTGGGATGAGGCCGCGCTGCGGACGCTCGACGAGCACGGCATCGAGTATGTTGTCTGGAGCGACCTGGAGCGACAGAAGTACGGGCGTAGCGGCGAAGCCAAGTTTGCCGAACTGATGCGCCCGGTCTTCCAATCCGGCGATCTGACACTGTATCAACGGCTCAACGGCGGGCCGTAGATTGATGATTGATGACTGATGATTGCTAACTCTTCAACCCGAACCGGCCTCACCGTCGAAAACGCGCTGTATCTGGCAATTTTCGCGCTGGCCGTCTTCCTGCGCTTCAACCAGCTCGGCGCAGCCCCGCTCACCGACGACGAGGCGCGTAACGCTCTGTCCGTCCTTAACTTCCTGCGCGGCCAGCCGGAGCTGGCGCTGCCTGCCAGCCCGGCCTACTTCTTTTTTACTTACTTCACGTTTTTCATCTTTCAGCCGGCTAACGCCACGGCGCGCCTGACCGCCGCGCTCTTCGGTTCGCTCATCGTGCTGCTGCCCTGGCTGTTCCGCGATTGGCTGGGCCGGGGCGCAGCGCTGCTCACCAGCGCGCTGTTTGCCATCTCCAGCGGGATGATCGCCGCCTCACGCACCGTGGACGCCACCATGCTGGCGTTGTTCGCGCTCGGGCTGAGCGTCGCGCTATGGCGGCGGTATGCCGCGGGCGGTTCGATCGCCTGGTTGATCGGGGCCGGCATCTCTCTCGGCGTCGGATTGGCGAGCGGGCGGCCATTCTTCACCGGCCTGCTCCTGACCGGCCTCACCTTGCTCATTGCCTCACGCACCTTCCTGAGCGATTCGTTCGACTGGCGCGCCGCCTGGGCGACGCTGGCCGCCGAGCGCTGGCGCTTCCTAACCTCCCTTGGCCTGACCGTGCTCATAGTCAGCACGGTCGGTTTGACCTATCGCTCCGGCCTGGGCGCGCTGGCGGACAGCGGGCTCAACTGGCTCACCGGCTTCGCCCTCACCGCGCCGGGCCGCTCCTTCCTCACGCTGCCAGTCTTTCTGCTGGCCTACGATCCGCTCATCCTGGTCTTCGGACTCATCGGCCTCGGGCGCGCGCTGCGGCGACCCGAGCCGGCGGGGCAACTCTTCGTCACCTTTCTCCTCGTCGCGGCGCTGTTCAGCCTGTTCTATTCCGGGCGCACGCTGTCGGACGCGGTCTGGCTGATCGTGCCGCTGGCCGCGCTGGCCGCAAAGGCGTTGGCCGAAATCGTCGCGGCGCGCTGGTCGCCGGAGGAATGGCCGCTGGTCGCCGGCCTGTCCGCCGTGTTGCTGGCGCTCTGGGGCTTCGCGCAGATTCACCTGACGCGCTTCGCGGCGCAATTGCGCTTCAACCCCGCGCTGCTCAACGCGCCCGAAGGGGCGACCCTCTCCAGCGTCATCGGCCTGGTGTTTGCGCTGATCGCGCTGGTGGCGGCCGTGCTCGTCACATACCTGTTCGCCGTCGGCTGGTCGAGTCGGGCGGCGGTGCTCGGCGCGACGCTCGTTGGCGCCTTCGCATTGCTGGCCGCCACCGTCAATGCCGGCTGGGGCCTGGCGCAGGTGCGCGCGGCTGAGCCGGTGGAGGTCTGGCAGACGCGCCCGACCGCGCTGGGCGTGCAGCGATTGGTCGAGAGTCTCAAGTCCACCTCGAACTTCGCCGTTGGGCAGGAGCACGAAATCGAGATCGTGGTCCACCTGCCGCCCGATCAGCCGGGTGAGAGCGCGGAGGCGGCGCTGGCCGAGGCGCAAACCGGCGCGCTGGCCTGGGCCTTGCGTGACTTCGTCCGCGTGCGGTTCGTCGCCAACCTGGACGCGCTGGTGAACGCGCCGGTCGTCATCACCAGCGCCGACAATCAAGACCCCGTGCTCGGGTCGGCCTACGTCGGCCAGGCCTTCACCCTCTACCGCACCTGGCGGCCCGATAACCTGCTGGAGGGCGAGCAGGTGCGCTGGCTGCTCAACCGCACCGCGCCCACCGAAAGCCAGCGCGTGGTGCTCTGGGTGCGGCAGGACATTCAACAACCGCGCACGGTTCAGACACCGTAGCCCGCCATCACCATCTGCACTTGTCCCCTTCATCTCTCCCATCCATCATCGCCATTGACGGCCCGGTGGCCTCGGGCAAGTCCTCCATCGGGCGGCGGCTGGCCGAGCGGCTCGGCTACCTGTTCTTCGACACCGGGCTGATGTACCGCGCCATCACTTACCTCGCCCTGCGCGACCGCGTACCGTTGGACGATGACGACGCCATGGCAGTGTACACGCTGCGCGCCCATGTGGACGTGCGCCCGCCGACGGTGGACGATGGCCGCGACTGCACGGTGCTGACCGAGGGCGACGAGGACATCACCTGGAAGTTGCGCTCGAAAGAAGTGGAAGACAACGTCTCGCGGGTAGCCGCCATCCCGCAGGTGCGCCGCATCCTGACGAGCCGGATGCGGCAAGTCGGGCTGCGCGGACACGTGGTGATGGTCGGCCGCGACGTGGGCAGCGCCATCGTGCCGGAGGCCGATTGCAAGATCTTCCTCACCGCTTCGGTCGAGACGCGCGCCCGGCGCCGCTTCGAGGAAACGCAGGCGCGCGGCGAAGCCCGCAGCTACGCCGACATCCTGGCCAACCTGCGCGAGCGTGACCGCCTTGACTCTTCGCGCAAGACGGCGCCGCTGTACCACGCGCCCGACGCACATTTGCTGGACACCACCGACCTGGACATCCCCGACGTCGTGGCCGCGATTGAGCGCCTGATCGGCGCAGGCTGCGCCTTGCCACCAACATCGAGCGGCGGACGGTAAAATAGCCGCGTGACCAGCAAAGTGAACACCCTCCCCCGACAACAAGCCCGCGGCCGGCTTCGGTACGATCACGCCGCGCACGAGCCGACGCGCCGCGTGCTGCGCTGGCTGATCACCCACATCGGCTGGCGCTTTTTGGCACGCGTGGATCGCTCGCGCATCGAGGGGCTGGAGCGGTTGCCGGCGGCCGGGCCGGGCATCCTGATGATCAACCATATCGCTTTCATTGATCCGATCGTGGTGCTGGGCAACCTGCCGCGCAACCTGACGCCGCTGGCAAAGGTCGAGGTCTACAACTACCCGGTCTGGGGGATCTTCACTCGGCTATGGGACGTGATCCCGGTGCGGCGCGAAGAGCTGGATCGCCGCGCAGTGGAGCGGGCGCTGGCTGTGCTGTCCGCCGGCGAGCTGCTGCTCATCGCGCCCGAGGCCCATCGCCATCCGAGCCTGAGGCAGGGCAAGGAGGGCATCGCCTACATCGGGCACAAGAGCGGCGCGCCGATCTTCCCGGTGGCCGTGGCCGACACAGCCGGCTATCCGACACTGCTCGGGCCGTGGAACGCGCGGCAGCCGGGCGCCTGGTTCCGCATTGGCCGGCCCTTTCGCTACAAGCCGGTGGCCGGCCGCCTACCGCGCGAGCGCCTGCGCCTGATGACGGACGAAGCGATGTACGTCCTGGCCGCTATGCTGCCCGAGCATCGCCGCGGCTATTACGCCGACCTGAGCCGGGCGACGACCGAAACCATCGAGTTCATCTGAGGCGCCCCAGCCGGAGGCGCTGGCCACCGCACGACGCGTTTACCCGCATTCGCCCTGAGTTATGGCGGACCTGTCCTTTCGCGAAACCGGGCTCAAAATT
>JBBIQY010000131.1:0-6269 GCA_037442085.1 Anaerolineae bacterium | reverse complement strand
GGACTCACCCTTGTGAGAAACGGGCCGATCGGCGCCTTTTTCGTGCTTCGTGGAAGCGCGAGCCGCGGTGCTGGTTTGCCTGTTCGGCCTTTGCCAACCTTTCTCTGATGTCGGTTAGACACAAATCTAATGTAGTCCGCCTAACCTCAGCTAGACGTTCAGTTAGGTATGGAGATCGGTATGAACCTCAACAAATTCACTCAAAAGGCGCAAGAGGCCATCCTCGCCGCACAGTCACTGGCCGGCGAGTATCGCCATTCACAGATCGAGCCGGAGCACTTGTTGGCTGCGCTGCTGCAGCAGGCGGAGGGTGTAGCGCCGCAGGTGGTGCAGCGGGCCGGCGCGGATCCGCGCGCCCTGCTTGCCGAAGTGGAGCAGAAGCTTGCCGCGCGCCCGCGCGTCTACGGCGCGAACCTGCAGCCCGCTTTGTCGCGCGCTGCCGCGGAGGCGCTGACCGCCGCCGAACGCGAGGCCGGCGCTATGCGCGACGAGTACGTCTCCACCGAGCATCTGTTGCTGGCTCTGGAACACACCCTCCAGGCGCTGACCGCCGGACGCACGCTATCACGCGACGCCCTGCTCAAGGCGCTCACCACGATTCGTGGCTCGCAGCGCGTCACTTCACAGAATCCGGAAAGCACCTATGCCGCACTGGAGAAGTACGGCCGCGACCTGACACAGCTGGCGCGGCAGGGCAAGCTCGACCCGGTCATCGGGCGCGACGAGGAGATTCGGCGCGTCATCCAGATCCTGAGCCGCCGCACCAAGAACAACCCGGCGTTGGTGGGCGAACCCGGCGTGGGCAAGACGGCCATCGCCGAAGGGCTGGCCCAGCGCATCGTCAACGGCGACGTGCCCGAGGGCCTGAAGCACAAGCGCCTGGTTGCCCTGGACATGGGCGCGCTGGTGGCCGGCGCCAAATATCGCGGCGAGTTCGAGGAACGCCTGAAGGCAGTGCTGAAAGAAGTGACCGATGCCGCCGGGCAAGTCATCTTGTTCGTGGATGAGCTGCACACCGTGGTGGGCGCGGGCGCCGCCGAGGGCGCGATGGACGCCGGCAACATGCTCAAGCCGCTGCTGGCGCGCGGCGAGTTGCATCTGATCGGCGCGACGACGCTGGACGAATACCGCAAGCACATCGAAAAGGACGCCGCCCTCGAGCGTCGCTTTCAACCCGTCATGGTGGACGAGCCGACGGTCGAAGAGACCATCTCCATCCTGCGCGGCTTGAAGGAACGTTATGAAGTCCATCACGGCGTGCGCATCCAGGATAGCGCCGTAATCGCCGCCGCCGCGCTCTCGCACCGCTATATCAGCGACCGGCAACTGCCGGACAAGGCCATTGATCTGATTGACGAGGCCGCCTCCCGTCTGCGCATGGAGATTGACAGCAAGCCCCAGGCGCTGGACGAGGTGGACCGTGCCATCATGCAAATGGAGATCGAGCGCGAAGCCCTGAAGAAGGAGCGCGACGCTGCCAGCAAGGAGCGGCTGGAGAAGCTCGAAAAAGAAATCGCCGAAGCAAAGGAGCGCTCGAGTGCGCTGCGCGCCCGCTGGGAGGCGGAGAAGGCGGCCATCATCCACCTGCAGGCGATCAAAGAGAAGATCGAGCAGACGCGCGTGCAGATCGAGCAGGCTGAGCGCAGCGCCAACCTGGAGCAGGCGGCGCGGCTGAAGTACGGCACGCTGCGCGAGCTGGAGAAACAACTGGCCGAGGGCGAAGCCGCACTCAAGGCCCGCCAGGGCGGCGACGCTCTGCTCAAGGAAGAAGTCGGCGCGGAAGACATCGCCGCCATCGTCGCCAAGTGGACGGGCATTCCGGTGACGCGCCTGCTGGAGGGCGAAGTGGAGAAACTGCTGCACATGGAAGAGCGGCTGCACCGGCGCGTGGTGGGCCAGGACGAAGCCGTGCGCGTGGTGAGCAACGCCGTGCGCCGCGCGCGCTCCGGCCTGCAAGACCCAAATCGGCCGCTCGGCTCGTTCCTGTTCCTCGGCCCGACAGGCGTGGGCAAGACCGAGCTGGCGCGCGCCCTGGCCGAGTTCCTGTTCGATAGCGACCAGGCGCTGATCCGCATTGACATGAGCGAATATCAGGAGAAGCACACCGTCTCGCGCCTGATCGGCGCGCCGCCCGGCTACGTCGGCTACGATGAGGGCGGCCAGCTCACCGAAGCGGTGCGCCGCAAGCCATACAGTGTAGTGCTCTTCGACGAGATCGAGAAGGCGCACCCGGAGGTCTTCAACGCGCTGTTGCAGGTGCTGGACGACGGTCGCCTGACCGACGGCCACGGGCGCACGGTGGACTTCAAGAACACCGTCATTGTGATGACGAGCAACGTGGGCAGCGAGCGCTGGCAGTTGGTCGGCAGCAACGGCAGGCTGCGCGAGCCGGAACGCGAGCAGCTGCTGGCGGCTTTGCGCGCCACCTTCCGGCCCGAGTTCCTCAACCGCATTGACGAGATCGTCGTCTTCCACAGCCTGAGCGAGGCGCACCTGAAGCAAATCGTGGACATCCAACTCGAACGGGTGCGGCGCTTGTTGCAGGAACGCCGGCTCGGCCTGGAGGTGACGGACGCTGCCAAAGCCCTGCTGGCGCGCGCCGGCTGGGACCCCACCTACGGCGCACGGCCGCTCAAGCGCGCCATTCAGCGTGAGCTGCAGGACCCGCTGGCCCTCAAACTCTTGCAGGGCGAATTCCAGGACGGCGACACGATCCGCGTAGATGCCGACGGCGGCGCGCTGACGTTTACGCCGGTGGCGCAGGCCGAAGTCGTAGAAAACTGACCGCTGAAACTCACCGCCCCGCCCGGGGCGGTGAAGTTTTCTCCGCCTCTTCCTCTGGTACACTTGCGCCAGCTTCAGCGGAGGCCTGCCGTCATGAGTCTCGACGATGCGATTGACGAAGTGAAAGCCCTGATCCTGTCGGCCAGCGCCGGCGCCGCCATCAAGCTGATGCGCCTCTCGGACGAGGAAGCGCGCCTCAGCGTGGACGTGCCCGCCGCCGAGGTCGAGGCCGTCAAACTTGCCGTGCGCGACCGGCTGATTCAACTGCTGGTGAGCGAAGGCCTCGACGTGCAGGTGCAGGTGTACGACAAGGACGCGCCCAAAGGCGTCCTGGCGGACGGGTAGCCGGCGCGTTGGGGGCGACGCTCATCCGCTCAACCTCTACGTTTACATCGTCTCCTTGCGCCCATGCCCGATATCAGCGCCATCCGTCCCCTTTCCTTCCGTCGCCGCCCCATGCAGTGGTTGTGCCGCCTGCTCCTGCCACTCATCGGCTGGCGCGTGGAAGGTCGCCTGCCCGATCAGCCCAAGTTCGTCCTCATCCTCTACCCGCACACCTCCAACTGGGATTTGCCCATCGGCCTGATGTGCGCCTACGCCATCGGCCTGCTCTCGGAATGGCCGTACGGCTTCATGGTCAAGGACTCGGCGCTCAGATGGCCGATCATCGGGCGCATTGTGCGCCGATTGGGCGGCATCGGCATCAACCGCAGCGCCACGCTCAACGCCGTGCAGCAAATGGCCGAGGTCTTTCGCCGGGCCGACCGGTTGTTTGTGGCGATTACGCCGGAGGGCACCCGGAAGAAGACGCCCTACCTGAAGTCCGGCTTCTACCACATCGCGCGCACGGCGAACATACCCATCGTGTTGGCGTATCTGGATTACAAGCGACGCGCTGGCGGCCTCGGCCCGGCCCTCTTCCCGACGGACGACGTGGAGGCCGACCTGGAGCGCCTCCGTCACTTCTATGCGCGCATCACGCCGCTGTACCCCGAGCAGGCGGGCGAGATCAAATTTAAGAGCACCGAACCGCCGGCCTAAGCCGCCGCCACAACCTTTTCCCCAAGCGCGCGTAGAACTAAACTGAACTGACTAAACACATGGAGGTCCTCATGCGCGATGATCGTCCCGGCTGCCTGATCGGCCTGTTCCAACTGTTCCTGCTGAAATCGGTCACCGACTGGCTGCAAGAGCGCTTTGGATTTGGGCGCGGCTGCTCGTGTATGGGCATCGGCTGCGGCGTGATCATTGCCCTGGCCTCCGCCATCCTGTTCTGTAGCATCCTCACCGGCACAGATTGGTTGCAACTCTTCTGATTTTCGGGTGACTGCCACCTGCTGAGTCACATGCGCGAACTTCATCGCTGGGACCTCAGCCCGGATGAGGCCGTGCGCGTTCAAGATGAGCTGCGCGAGCGGCTGGTGATTGCGTGGGACGGGCGCACAGTGCGTACCGTGGGCGGCGTGGACATGAGCCTGGCGGGCGAGAAGGCGCACGCCGCCATTGTCGTTCTCAGCTTCCCGGAACTCAAGCCGCTGGAGGGCGTAACCGCCGACGCGCCGCTCGTCTTCCCCTACCTCCCCGGCCTGCTCTCTTTTCGCGAAGGCCCCGCCGTGCTGGCGGCCTGGGAGCGGTTGGAGATGCAGCCTGACCTGCTGCTGTTCGACGGACAAGGTATCGCGCACCCGCGACGGCTGGGCATCGCCGCGCAGATGGGTCTGTGGCTGGAGCGGCCCACCATCGGCGTTGCCAAATCCAGGCTGTACGGCAGCTATGCCGAGCCCGGCCCACAGGCGGGCGACTACGCCTCGCTCACGGCGCCGGGCCACCCAGAGCAGGTGCTCGGCGTGGTGCTGCGGACGCGCAAACGCGGCAACCCCCTCTATGTCTCCCCCGGCCATCTGATTGATGTGCCCCACGCGCTGGATTTCGTGCTCAAGTGCTGCGCCGGCTACCGCTTGCCTGAGCCGACCCGCTGGGCGCACAAGTTTGCGGCGGGCGAGCCATTGCCCCTCGACCGGGACGCGGCAGCACAAGGCCGGCTGTTGTAAGGCCCACGGCTCGTGGTATAATTTTGCTTGCTCGGCTTGCCGAGCGCTCAAACAAATCTCTCAGGCCGCGACGCCTCCACCCGCTCTCGGAAGCGGTGTAGAGGCGTTTTCTCTTGGAGACTCGATGACGCCGCTGAACCGCACCTCTTCCGGTTCGCTCATGCAATCCCTCACGATTTCGCGCGAGATCCTCGCCTTCTGGGCCGCCGCGCTGGCGATCGGCCTGTGGGGCGTGTCGTTCATCTCGATCAAGCTCGCCCTGCAGGAAGTATCGCCGGTGACGCTGATCGTGGTGCGCTTCGCGCTCGGCGCGCTGATTGTGGGCGCGGCGGCCTGGGCGCGCGGCGAGTTCCGCCAGTTGCGCCGGCGCGATCTGCCCGCGCTGGCCGGCGTCGGCCTGATCGGCATTGCGCTGCAACAGATTCTGCAGGTGAGCGGGCAGGCCACGGCGGAGGCGAGCGTGGCCGCGTTTCTGGCTTCGACCGCGCCGGCTTTCACCGTTCTGCTGGCCGCCCTCTTTCTGCGCGAAGCGCCGCGCCCGTGGCAGATCGCCGGCATCCTGCTGGCAACCGGCGGCGCGATCATCGTCGCCACCAACGGCCAGTGGGGCGGGCTGCTCACCGGCAATTTTGGCGCGCCGGGCAACCTGTTGGTGCTGGCTTCGTCGGTAGTGTGGGCGCTGCTCACCATCCTGAGCAAGCGCGCCGTGAAGAATCGCCCGCCGCTGCTGGTCACGACGGCGATGTTCTTTTTTGGCGGGCTGTTCGTCGCGCCGCTTTTCATCGTGCAGCAGGGCTGGCGCGAGCTGGCGACGGTCTCGGTCGCCGGCTGGGGTGCGATCCTGTTTACGAGCGTGGTCTGCACGGCGGGCGCGTACCTGCTGACCACCTGGGCGCTCAAGCACCTGGCCGCCTCGCGCGTGGCGCTGATTCAAAACATCGAGCCGCTGACGGCGGTGATTGTCGCGGCGCTGCTGTTGAACGAGGCGGTGACGCCGGCGATGCTGCTGGGCGGCGCGGCCATCCTCGGCGGCGTCTACCTGGCCGAGCGTGTTACGCTCGCGCGCACCGCGCCCGGGCCGCTGCCCGCTCCCGCCGACCCCGCGCCTCGGCGCCGCCAACTGCCCGCCGCGGATTGAGCAACAAACAAAATGCCGACGCCTTATCGCGTCGGCATTTTTCCGCTAGCTGCAACCTTGTTCGGCTATTTGTGGCGGCGCAAGAATCGAACCACGAGTATCAGTACATCACGAAATAGCCTCCGCGCATAGGCCTTGCTCAATTGGGTGAATGCCGAAAGCTTGCTCCAGCAAACGAGAGAGTAAAAGCGTGAGGCGACGAAGGGTCAGCCAAATGCGGCGCACACGGGAGCCGTAGCGCCGAACAGTGAGCCAGACTTGGCGCAGGGTCAGGTAGATATTCCATAAGTGAGTCC
>JBBIQY010000130.1:0-6416 GCA_037442085.1 Anaerolineae bacterium | reverse complement strand
CGACTTGGCGTCCTGGGCGGGGGTCGCGCCGGGCAATCAGGAAAGCGCAGGCAAACGCTATTCCGGGAAGACCCGTAAAGGCAATCAGACCTTGCGCACCACGCTGACCCAAACCGCACACTCCGCCACGCGCACCAAGACCTATCTGGCCGCTCAGTATCGGCGGTTGGCCGCTCGGCGCGGCAAGAAGCGGGCCATTCCGGCCGTAGCGCATTCGATCCTGGTGATGGCCTATCATAGGCTCACGCGCAAAGAACCCTATTGCGAAGCGGGAGCCGACTACTTCGACCAACTCCGGCCCGAGGCCACGGCGAAACGCTTGCAGAAACGGTTGGAGGCGCTGGGCTATCACGTCACACTTCAGAAACAGGCTGGTGAGGCTCTGGCGTAATCCCTGCTCAGCTTATTTTCAAGTCAGTCAGGAGGCGGAGTTTTCGGTTCACGGTTCGAGTGTCCTACTCCGGGAAGTCGCAATAGCCTGATGAAAGTTACGGGCGGCTCATGTACAGCACAAGTGTTAGTGACAATAACCAGGATGAAAGCCGGGTTGACGCGCTTGAGATTGATACCGAACTCGCAGCTGGCAATGTATCGCCCCAGGTAACGCTTATGGACGCCGCGGAAGGGGCACGGAAGATTACGCATGTGGCCCATAGCCTTTCGGTGCCGACAATCGGCGGGCGGTCGTTGGCATAGGTGCCGTGTCCCCTCCACTTATTGGCACGCCCTGCTCGCGTGACCTTAGCTGCAGCTCAGCCAGAGCGAAGCGAAAGCGAACTTGCAGGACGCTGCCGCAAAAGCGCCGCGCGGGAAAGGCGCCGAGCCGTCAGGGTGAACCCCCTTACGGTCAGAGTCGCCGACACGACAACGCGGGGCAGCCAGCGGGACAATGGTCGGGCAAGGCCAGCGCGGGCAAACAGTGCGGCCTACCGTCACCCCTCAGCAAGGGTGAGCCGCTAGTGTGGAGCAGATTCGAGGGGGCGGCGCGCCGAAGCGGTGATTTGAATGAAGGGCGCTGATAGCCCTGCGGATGAGCAAGCCAACCACTCCAGCAAGAGCCGGCAGGGCTTCAAGTTTGTATGCCTTTTGGTCCTGCGTGGTTCTTGAGCCGGTTTCGTTTTGCCGCTTGTCCAACCGCGCCCGATAGCGAAGGCCCTCGCTATGGCGAAGGCCGCGGGGTGCGGGTGGGCGGCGGTGTGAGGGTCGGGCGCGGAGTGCGGGTGGCCGTCGGCGTGGCCGTCGGCGTCGCAGTGGGCGAAGGCGTGAAGGTGAGCGTCGGGTAGGGCGGCGTGGCCGTTTGCGCCGGCATGGCGTTTGTGATCAGGCCTGTCTCTTCCTGCAGGATCACGAACGTGGTCTGGCCGGGGAACACCTCTACGAAGCCCTCGATATGTTTCACGTCGCCGCCCGGGATGGGCCGGGGCAACGGGGGATAGGGGGTGAGCGGCGCAACGGCCGCGCCTTCGACTCCGCCGGCAGGGTCGGCCGTAGACACAATCGGCGGCGCTTCGATTTTTGGCAGGATCAGGCCGAGCGTGGCTTTCACGCGGTAACGGCCCGCCGGCAGGTCGGAGATGGCGAAGTTCTCACGCCACTCGTCGTCCGGGCGGGCCACACGGTCGCCATAGCTGTAGACCGTGTAGAGCAGGCGGTTGTTGGCGTCGTAAATTTCCAGGGGGACGCTGTAAGCGTAGCGCCCGGCTTTATCCAGCACCTGGCCAGCGAGCACGCCCCAGCCGGTGTAGGGCGCGATCCACAGCTCGGGGTTGCGCGTCTGATAGTAATCGTTCTGGCCGACGCGCACCTCGAAGTGGACGTGCGGGCCGGTGGAGTTGCCGGTGCTGCCCACCCAGCCGAGGATATCGCCGGTGCGCACGCGCTGGCCGAGAAAGAGGCTATTCGCCGCCTCCATGTGCGCGTAAAGTGTGTACAACGCCTGGCCTTTGTAACCGAAGTCGTGACGCAGGGCAACGGCGATGCCGTACGGGTCGTCGGTGCGGCGCGGGTCGAAGTTGAACAGGCCCCAGCCGACCCAGATGACCTGGCCCGGCCCGGCGGCCAGGATCGGCGTGCCCTGTGGCGCGTCAATGTCAATGCCGGCATGGATGTTCATCTGGCCGAAGTAATCGGCGCCGTAGCGATACGTGCCGAGCGGGTAATTGACGTTGTCCGAGGCGATCGGCCGCGCGAACCAGAAGTGGTCTTGTGGCCGGATCGCCAGCGGCACGCTCTGCATGGGCGGGCGCCAGCCCTCCGGCGTGGCCAGCACGATGGGGGTAGGGAAAACCTGGCGCAGCGGATTCTCGAAGCTCACCGTCGGGACGATGACCTGCACGTAATCGGGCAAGAGGGTGGGGACGACGAAAGCCGGCGTGGGCGTCCTTTGCGGGGGCGGCGTGAGGTATTGCGCAGCGGCGGTGTTGGCCGCCTTTGCTGTAGCAAAGGCGGCCTGCGCCTGCGCAAGCAGCGGCGCCTGTGTTTCAAGAGCCGGCGCGACGGTCGAGGGGATGGGGGGAGTGCAGGAAGCCAGGGCGACGATGACGATAAGGGAGAGGGAAGCCGGAAGAAGCAGGCGCAGTGTGGCGGACGACATGCGATATGTGACGCCCCTCCCTCGTCCCTTGTCGCTTGTTCCCTCTACCCTCACGGCAACACCCCCGTCTCGCGTGTCGGCGTCGGTGGCGCCGGCGTCACCGTGATGACGACGGTGATGATGATGGGTCGCGGTGTAGCGGTGGGCAGCGGCGTGCGTGTGGGCAGCGGCGTGTTGGTGGGCCGGCGCGTTGGCGTGTGGGTGCGCGTCGGCGTCGGCGTGATGGTGGGCGTCGGCGTGATGGTGGGCGTGGCGGTGGGCGAAGGCACCGGTGTCTGTGTAGCGACCTGTGCGGCTGTGTAGACCTCGCGCATGGCGTCGAACCACTGGGTTTCACCGCGATGCTCATAGCGCCAGTAGAGGATGCCGTCGTAGAACGAGCGCCAGTTCGGCTGCGCCGGGACGCGCCTCCAGCCGTAATCCTCGGCCAGCGTGGTCAGGTCCACGAAGTAACCGGGCGGCATGGCCTGGAAGTATTCGCCGCCGGCGTCGTAGGGCTGGGGCCGGCCCGAGAAACGCGCCTCAAAGTCCCACGGGGGAGTGCGTAGCGGTTCGCCCATGCTCCCATCTTGCCGGGTGGCGCGCACCCACACGCGCCAGTACGTGCGCAGGCCAAAGTCCTCGCGCGTGACCTCGACCCAATTGGCCTGTTCGTAAGCGCGGGTCAGGTCAAAGGCGCGGCCTGCCTTGAGCCAGGTGTCGGCCTCCATCTGCGGCGGCGGGTTCCAGCGCAGCGGCACAAGGGCGTTGTCCAGCGTGGCGAGCACATCCCAGCCGGTGGCCTGTGCCAGTGCGCGCCGCAGGCCGAGGAAGGATTCATCCACCCGGTCCGACAGGCGTGGGTCGGGCGCGTTGACATCGGCGAGGGGGACGAGCGAGTAGGGCGGGTCGCCGGGCCCGGGGCGAGTGATGGTTTCCGTCCACAGCGGCGCATCACTGGCCTGCGAGGCCAGGCCAATGGAGCCGGGCAACGGGTCAGGCAGAGTGATCGGCGCCCAGGCCAGCGCGGTGATGTGGCCGATTTCCGGCTTGAACAGAATCTGCGCCAGGCTGGTCTGGTTGATGGGCGCGACGGCCAGGTAGTCCTGTCCGTTCTCCTGCGGCCAGACGCTGAGGACGGCGGCGCCGTCCGGCGACCAGGCGGGGTGCTGGCCCTGGCCGATCTCGCGCGGCTTGTCCGCCGGGTCCGTGGCCGAGCGCACGTAGACCAATCCCAGGGGTGATAGCGCATCGTTGTACATCACCCACCGGCCATCCGGGCTGTAGGCCGGGCTGGCCTCGAACAAATCCGGCGTGTTGGTGAGTTGAATCGCGTCGGCGTCGAAGGGCTTGTCCAGCGAGCGTACCCACAGGTCGGGGTTGCCGGTGCGCATGGAGACGAACAGGATTTCGCGTCCGTTAGGCGACCAGACTGGGTCGTAATCGGCGCCCGGGTGCGTGGTCAGGTCAAAGCGCTCGTCGTTGCTCGTGTTAAGCAGGGCAATGTCGAGGTTGTTGTTGCGGTAGATCTCGTACACCAGCCACTGGCTGTCGGGGCTCCAGGCCGGGTTGCCCTTGTAGTCCAGGCCGTCGGTCACGCGCCGCACGGCGCCGGTTTCCAGTTCGAGCAGGTACAGATTCCAGCTGCCCTCGCGGCGCGAGGCAAAGGCCAGCCGCTTTCCGTCCGGGCTGATGGCCGGGTCGCGGTCATCCCACGGGCCGGAGGTCAACCGGATTGAGTTGGCGCCATCCAGGTCGCGGGCCCACAGGTTGGTGCGGCCATTGGCGCGGTAGGCGTAGAACACCGAGCCGCCGATGGATAGTGGATTAGGCGGCGGGCTGGCGGTCGGCCCGGCTGGGAGCGGCGTCGCTTCCACCGCGATCTGCGGCAGTCGGCGCGCGATCTCGGTCTCCAGCACGGAGGGCGGCAGTGGCGTGGAAGTGACGATGACCGTCTCGGTGCGCGTCTCCACAAAGAGGGCGCGCGTGACCAGCGCGGTGGCGCCGACCAGCAGCGCCGCGTTGACCACGGCCAGCCCGCTGATCGCGCCAATCTGCACCGGCGTCAGGGTCAGGCGCACCAGGCGCGGCGCGGCAGGCCGTTTTGGCTCGGGCGCAGCAGTGCCGGCGAGGGCGGGGGCCGGATTGCTCTTTCCCTGGGCGGCGGGCCGGCTCAATCGCGCGCGTGCGCTGGCGGCCAATTGCTTGAGCCGACCGAGCACAACGCCCAGGGCCGCCGCCAGTTTCTCGCGGATTTCGGACAGCATACGTCGGGACTATAGCATGATTGGTGCCAGGGCGATAGCGGGACATTCGTTGGTCATCGTTGTTATAGCTCGGCCACCACGCCCAGCCCGCGGGCCTCGGCGGCGGCCAGCGCTGCGCCTGCCGCCGCGGCATCCTGTGCCGCAATCCCCACCGACTTGAAGAGCGTGATCTCGTCCGCCGTCTCGCGGCCCGGCTTGTGGCCGTTGACGATCTCGCCCAGTTCCGCATAGATCGGCGCCTGGGCGAGCAGCAGGTCGCCGGCCTCGGCGCCGGCCGACTCGCGCGCATCTACCACGATCTTGGCCGCGCGCCGTACCGCGACCTCGTCCAGTTCGCGCGTCGTGGCGGTGTGTGCGCCGACCGCGGTGACGTGTACCCCGGGCGTCAGGTCGCGGCCGTCGAACACCGGCGCGCCGGAGGATGTGGCCGTGATGACGATGTCTGCGCCCCGAACCACCTCGCGCGGCGAGCGGGCAAGGCTGACCTGCGGCGCGTCCGGCCACCGGCTGACTTCGGCGGCGAACCGCTGGGCGCTGCTCTCGCTGCGACTCAGCACCCGCACCTCGGTGATGGCCCGCACCGCGAGCACGGCGGCCAGCTGCGCCCGCGCCTGCACGCTCGCGCCAAACAGCCCGACGACGCGCGCCTCCGGCCGTGCCAGCAGTTCCGCTGCCAGGCCGCCGCCTGCGCCGGTGCGTAGCTCAGTCAACGTTGCGCCGTCCAGCAAGGCGCGCGGCGCGCCGCTATGCGCGTCCAGGACCAGCACCGCGCCCAGTACGGCAGGCAGCCCGCGCCCGCGGTTGCCCTCATAAACTGAGACCACCTTCACGGCGAAGTCGCCGCTGGCGCGTAGATAGGCGGGCATGAACAGAGTCAGGCCGGCGTCGGTGTGCAGACGCGAGCGCGCGGGCATCACCACTTGCCCGGCTGAGACCTGGCTGAAGGCGCGCCGCATGGCGGCGATGGCCTGTGGCATCGGCAGCGCGGCGCGGACATCGGCGGCGGAGAGTATACGAAGTTGCATGAGGCTGCTCCGAAGCGTTGGGTCTGCGGGCATTTTAGCACGCGCGCGATTCGGCCATCGCGTTATAATGGGGGCATTGACGACCGGCGCTCGGATGGGTTTATGAACGACCAGACCTCCCCGGAAGTCTTTCGTCAATCGTAACTGATCACGCCCGCCGCGCCGGGGGATGGAATCCCCCGGCTAAAACCGGGGAAATGCGCTGCCCCGTCCCGCGCTCCGCGCGAGCGGGGTCGCGGGAAAGCGCATTGGCGCGAGTTGTCACCCGCTTCAGCGGGTTTCCCTCACACAGCCGATGGTTTGCAACCATTGGCGCAGGCCGTGAGCAGTGTTAGCGTCTCTGTCAATGGTGTAAAAGATCGAGTGCTACTTGGTTGTTGTTATCGTTGGGCGTACCGTCCGAGTGATCCTCCTGGCGAACGGATTTGAGCGAACCGCTTCATTACGCGGGAGCGCCTTGCCGGAGGCCGGGGCCCCGTCAAGGTGGAGCGCAGCGCGCGAGCTGTTCCGCCCCACCTGCCCCCTGAGCGAAGCGAATGGGGGGTGGGGCGG
>JBBIQY010000129.1:0-6772 GCA_037442085.1 Anaerolineae bacterium | reverse complement strand
GGCCGAAAAGAATGGGCGCGCGACGATGACGGCGATGGGATTCGTGAAGTGCACACCAACACCATCGAAGGACTTTGGACCACCGTGCGTAATTTTCTGCGCCCCTTTCGCGGCGTCCATAAGCGTTCCTTGGGCCGCTACATCGCCATCTGCGAGTTCGGTATCAATCTCAAGCGCGTCACCCCAGCTTTCATCTCGGTTATGGTTGCCCAGCACTTGTGCTGTACATGAGCCAAAGGCCGTATGTATGATAGAATGTCGTTGATTTGCACTACCTCCGAGCCATGTCGCTCAACCTGATTCACAATGGACTTTCCAACGCCTGCACCCTCTTCAGCTTGATCATCTTCGGTTATGGTTTATGGACGTTCTTTCGCCACCAAGGCATGAGCGGCTCATACCTTGGTGTGCTGATCGTCGGCGAGCTGTTGTTTCTGACGCAGGTGGCAGTGGGCGTGGCGTTGGCGCTGCAAGGCGCGGTCCCTGCGCGCGCCTGGATTCATTACCTGTACGGGATCGTGCTCGTGATCTCGCTGCCCGGTCTCTACGCATTTCTGCGCGGGCGCGACTCGCGGCGGGAGGTCCTGACCTACGCCTTTATGGGCTTGTTCCTGGCCGGCATCTCTCTGCGTAGCATCGCCACCGGGATGCAGGCCCTCCTTTTTTGAAAATCGCTTGAACCGCTTTTGAGCGTCCCGTGTTAAGTTGAAAGCGCCCGCCTATTCAGCAAGTTACTCATCCAGGAGAAGACCCATGAGAATCCGTCAGCTGTACCCCGCCCTGGCTGCGCCGTTGGCGTTGGCCATTGCCGCACTGGCCTGCGGTGCGCCGGCCTCTTCTACCAACACACCGGCGCCTCGGCCCACCATCACGCCGGCGGCAAGCAATCCTACCCCCAGACCGGCCTCCGGCGCAGTCAACTCAGTCGAAGAAGTGAAATCCGCCGTCATCCAGATTGAGGCGCAGGGCACCTTCGTGGATCCGCAGGTTGGCACGGTGTATAACGCCGCCGGGCGCGGCTCCGGTTTCATCATTGATAGCTCGGGCATCGCTGTGACCAACCATCACGTCGTCACCGGGGCGGCGCTCCTCAAAGTTTGGGTGGGCGGCGAGAGCAGGTCGCGCAACGCCCGGATTTTGGGCGTCTCCGAATGCTCCGATCTGGCGGTGATTGACATCGAGGGTGACGGCTATCCGTATCTCGAATGGCGCAGCCAGCCGGCCAAGGTCGGCCTGGATATCTACGTGGCCGGTTTCCCCTTGGGCGATCCCGAATACACGCTGACGCGCGGCGTGATCTCGAAGGAGAAAGCCGGCGGGCGCACCTCTTGGGCCTCGGTAGATCATGTGCTGGAGTATGATGCCACCACCAACCCCGGCAACTCCGGCGGGCCGGTGATTGACCAGAACGGGCGCGTGGTGGCCGTCCACTACGCCGGCAGCGGGCAGACACGCCAAGCTTTCGGCATCGCCGCCGACATCGCGCAGGCCATCGTCGAGCAATTACGACAAGGTCAGGATGTCGAGTCGATCGGCATCAATGGCCAGGCCGTCGCTTCCGAGGACGGTTCGCTGACCGGCATCTGGGTTTCGTCCGTTAAATCCGGCTCGCCGGCAGACAAAGCCGGCATCCGGGGCGGCGACATCCTGACGACAATGGAAGGGCTGGTGCTGGCGACCGATGGTACCAAGGGCGATTACTGCGATATCCTGAGCACCCGCTCACCCAACGATGTGCTGTCCATCGAAGTCCTGCGCTTCAGCACTCAGGAAGTGCTCTCCGGCCAGTTGAACGGCCGCGAGCTGGCGGTGACCTACTCCTTCGCCAGCAACCTGGAAAGCGACGTGCCCTCCTCGGGAACGGGCAGCGGTTCGACCGCCTACTCGCGCTACGTCAAGGTTACGGACGACAGCGGGGCGATTGAAGTGGAGATCCCCGCCGAGTGGAGCGACATCAACGGCGGCAACTGGACCGATGGCGGCGACGTGATCGGCGCCGGCTTGAGCGCTGCGCCCAACCTGCAGCGCTTCAACGAGCGCTGGGACGAGCCGGGGATGTTCTTCGGCGTGTCTGACGACATCGCGCGCCTGGGCGGCTATATACAGGTGCTGGATATCCGCCGCGACAGCCTGCGTCAGAGCTGCAAGTTCAAGAGCCGCAACGACTACGCCGATGCCGTTTACGAGGGCAAGTACGACGTGTTCACCGACTGCAAGGGCGCAGGCAACGTGTATGTCGTGCTCTCCGCGCGTCCCATCAGCAACCCGACGGCTTTCCTGGTGCTGCTCGAGGTCAACATCATGACCGATGCCGACCTGGATGCGCTTGACCAGATCTACCAGACCTTCAATGTGGTGGGGTCGCTACCGTAGTTGAACCCAGGTAGACTCCACGGAATCTTTGAAAGCCTGAGGGTCTAACTCTCAGACGGGGCAGCAGCCCATGCGGCGCTGCCCCGTCGTCGTTCAAGGAGGCAGGTTCAATCTTTAAGTTTTGTATCTTGTCCATCCCCGTCAGCCTCGCTACAATGCACAGTGATGAAACCGCTGACGCGGCTCTTTTGCGCCTCAGGCAATGTCCTCAGGCTTAGCGGAACGCTCACGGCCGGCTTCTTCCGTCCCGACCACGATCCGCCGCTCCTGCCCAGCCTTCCGGCCCTAGCTTCCTAGTCTCCAACCCATTCGCCTTGTTCGTCCCAGGCAAGGAGCCTCACTATGACCGTCAACGATTTTCCCCGCGCCCGTCGCGCCCCGTTCTACGCCGACGTGCCCGACGAGAAGTGGTACGACTGGCGCTGGCAAATGTCCAACCGCCTCAACACTGTCGGCGAACTGGCCAACGTGCTCGAACTGAGCGAGAGCGAACGTAAGGCGCTCGAAGCCCGCAACCTGTTCCGGGTGGACATCACGCCCTACTTCGCCTCGCTGATTGACCCCGCCGACCCGCATGATCCGATCCGCGCCCAGGTGATCCCTACCGCCCGCGAGCTGGTCCCCTTCACCTCGATGATGGAGGACTCGCTGGCCGAGGACCGTCACTCGCCGGTGCCCGGCCTGGTGCACCGCTACCCGGATCGGGTGCTAATGCTGGTCACCACTCAGTGCGCGTCCTATTGCCGTTACTGCACCCGCTCCCGCATCGTCGGCGACCCGAGCCAGACCTTCTCGCGCAAGGAGTTCGAGGCGCAACTGGATTACCTCCAGCGCACGCCCCAGGTGCGCGACGTGCTGCTCTCCGGCGGCGACCCATTGGTGCTGGCGCCCAAGCTCTTCGAGGAGATCATCAGCCGCCTGCGCGCCATCCCGCACATCGAGATCATCCGCATCGGCTCGCGCGTCCCCGTCTTCCTGCCCATGCGCGTCACGGCGGAGATGTGCGACATGCTCCAGAAGTATCACCCGATCTGGATGAACATCCACGTCAACCACCCGAACGAGATCACCGGCGAGCTGGCCGAGGCCTGCGACCGACTGACGCGCGCCGGCGTGCCGCTCGGCAACCAGAGCGTGCTGTTGGCCGGCGTCAACGACTCGGTTCACATCCAGCGCAAGCTGGTTCACGACCTGGTGCGGATGCGTGTGCGCCCGTACTATCTGTATCAGTGTGACCTGGTGGCGGGCGCCGGCCACTTCCGCACGACCGTCTCCAAGGGCATCGAGATCATCGAGGGCCTGCGCGGCCATACCTCGGGCTACGCCGTGCCGCAGTACATCGTGGACGCGCCTGGCGGCGGCGGCAAGATTCCCGTGATGCCCAATTACGTCGTCTCACAGGCACCTGGCAAGGTCGTCTTGCGCAATTACGAGGGCTTCATCACGACCTATACCGAGCCAGAGGATTACAACCCTCACGCCGTCGCGCCGCTGGAGGATAAGGTGCTCAAGCGCCCGGAGCCGGGGCAGGAGGGTGTCCTCGGCCTGCTGCAGGGCCACGACATCTTCATCAAGCCGGCGAACTTCGACCAGGTACATGCGCGCGGCGGCGGCGCACATCGCCTAAAAGCGGACGAGAAGAAGTGGCAACCGCTCGGCATCGGCCAGTCGCCCAAACTCATTGAAGGTGAAGCGACCGAAACGCAAGAGCTACCCCAATTGCAGGGCGGCGACCCCGTCACCGTCGTGAATGGAGAAGTTTTATAGTGTCCACGGATCAACCCGAAGCGCATACCGACCTCGCCCCGACCCCCTTTCCCGCATCGGGGAAGGGGTCATCGCTTCCCCTCTCACACGCAGAGGGGAGGCGAGGGGGTAAGGGTCGCCCGCTACGCGTCGCCGTCCTCTACAACCTAAAAGAGAATGCGCCCAGCCTCAACGGCAGCCGCCCCAAGGACGCGCTGGACGAGTTGGACACCATGGATAACGTGTGCGACTACGTGGCCGCGCTGCGCGAACTCGGCCATGAAGTGGTCGCGTATGAAGGCAACGCCGAACTGCCGCAGCGCCTCGCGGCCCAGCCGGTGGATATCTGCTTCAACACCTGCGAAGGCTTTCGCGGCGACTCGCGCGAGGCCCAGGCGCCGGCCCTGCTGGAAATGATGGGCATCCCTTATACGGCCAGCAAGGTGCTGGCCCTGGCGGTGACCCTGGACAAGGCAATGACCAAGCGCGTGCTGGCCTACCACGGCCTGCCCACGCCGCACTTTCAGGAATTCTTCTCCGCCGCGGAGCCGCTCGATGCACGCCTGCGCGCCCGGCTGGAACGCGGCGGCGCGTTGTTCGTCAAGCCGAATCGCGAGGGCACCGGCATCGGCATCCGGCACGACTCGCTGGTACGTGACGAAGCGAGTTTGCGCGCTGCGGTGGAGCGGCTGCTTGTCGGCTATCACGAAAGCGTGCTGGTCGAGGAGTACGTCGAGGGCCGCGACGTGACCTGCGGCCTGGTTGGCAACCTGCGGCCGGATGGCTCGGCCGACGACCTCCACCTCTTCCCCATCTCCGAAGTGGACTACTCGGTTTACCCGCCCGGCACCGAGCCGTTTTACTCGCATAAGCTCAAGGTAGACCTGGCCGACGCTTATCGCGCTCTTTGCCCCGCGCCCATCCCCGACCACATCGCCGCTGAGGTGCGCCGCCTGACCATCGAGACGTTCCGGGTCTGCGGCTGCCTGGATGTGGCGCGCGTGGACTTCCGTTTGGACATTACCAATAACCTGCAGCCAATGATCCTGGAGATCAACGCGCTGCCGGGCCTGACGCGCATCAGCGATCTGACGTTGTGCGCACAGGCCGAGGGCTGGACACACTATCAGTTGCTGCAGGCCGTCTTCAACGCGGCGGTGAAGCGCTACGGATTACGCACGCCGCACGACGTGGCTCAGAGCGCCTGACGCGTCGGGCGTATGGGAGGCTCCATGTCCAGGCTCAAAGTCGCCGTCCTCGCCAACCTCAAGAAGAATGCGTCCAAGTTCCCCGGCATGGCCGATGATCACTGGGACGACCTGGACTCGGAAAGCACGGTCGAGGCCCTGCTCGAGGCCATCCACGCTGGCGGGCACGCGCCCACTTTCTTCGAGGGCACCGCCGACCTAGTCGGTCACCTGCGTGACTTTCAACCGGACATCTGCTTCAACCTGTGCGAGGGACACTTCGGCGACGGGCGCGAAGCGCAGGTGCCGGCCCTGCTCGAAATGATGCGTCTGCCGTACACCGGCTCGCGCGTGATGACGCTGGCATTGGCGCTGGACAAGCCGATGACCAAACGCATCCTGATGTGGCACGATTTGCCGACGCCGGCCTTTCAATCCTTCGAAAGCCCGGATGAGCCGCTGGACGACGACATGGCCTTTCCCCTGTTCGTCAAGCCGTCGCGCGAGGGGACGGGCATGGGCGTCAGCGCCAAATCCATCGTAAACAACGAGCACGAGCTGCGCGAGCAGGTCGCTTACATTATCGGCCGTTACAATCAGACGGCGCTGGTGGAGCGGTATATCGCCGGGCGCGAAGTGACCGTCGGGCTGGTGGGCAACATCTCCGGCGTGGCGGCGCGCCGTTTGCCGGCGCGCTACTATGTGGCCAAGGACCGCGACTATTCGGAAGCTGGGCTGGCGGCGTTGCGCGCCGGCGGCATCACCTTCCTGCCGCCTCTCGAGATCAACCTCGCGCCTTTCAAAGAGTCGGACGCCGTCTACTCCAACCGGCTCAAAACCGACCTGGCCGAAGATCTGGAATACTTCTGCCCCGCGCCGCTGAAGCGCGAGCAGGTGCAGCACCTCAACTGGCTGACCGCCGCCGTGTTTCGCGTGCTGGGCTGCTACGACGTGTCGCGGGTGGATTTCCGCCTGGACGAGGCCGACAACTACAAGCCCTACATCCTCGAGATCAACCCGCTGCCTGGCCTGGCCCCGGGCATCAGCGATCTGGTCATTGAGGCCGCCGCCATGGGGATCAGCCATGGTGAGCTCGTCAACATGATCCTCAACGCCGCCATCGAACGCTATGGGCTGAAGACGGGCCGGTTTGTGTCTGCGGCCTGAGCATGAAAGGGTGAAGGGGATGGTCAGACGCGGCGTTCCTTCCTCCTATCACCCTATCACCCTTTCATCCTTTCCTCCATTCATTCATTCATTCATTTGGACTTTTGACAAAATTTGACAAAAAGTGGGGGAACTGCTTCAAATTGGGGGCATGAACAGCGACGAACATGCCACACAACTGAAGCAGTTCCGGCAAGCAGTTTACCAGAACTTTAACAAACGAGCCGATACGCTCATGGATCTGCTGGACGCCCTCAGCAGTAACACTAGCGCCAATTCGGTCGTGGAATTGAGCCTGA
>JBBIQY010000128.1:0-6976 GCA_037442085.1 Anaerolineae bacterium | reverse complement strand
CGAGAGCTCGTTGCCCGGCGTGACCTTGTTCCTCAAAGGTGTGCCTGCCTTTCAACCCGCGCTGGCCTTTCACCAGCCGTACCAAATTGCATCCGGATGAACGATTTGCCTTCTGATTGCACAAAAGTTACGCTAGGGCACGCGCTTGAACTGAACCTCGTGCCGCTGCTGGTTCTGGTGTGCTTTCTGGCGCTGGTCGCGATGACGGGGGGAGTGATCGCCTGCATCTTTTCACAGCATTCCAGCCGGAGCCGACGATGAAGACGCTGGTCGTGGGCCTCGGCAACCCCCTCCTCGGCGACGACGGCGTGGGCTGGCGGGTGGCGGAGGCAGTGCGGAGGCAACTGAAGATTGACGATTCGAGATTGCCGATCGGTCATCCAGTGTCGCAATCCGAAATCAGAAATCCAAAATCGGAAATCGAAGTAGAGTGCTTCGCGCTGGGCGGGCTGAGCCTGATGGAGCGGCTGGTCGGCTATGACCGCGCTATCCTCGTGGACGCCGTCACCACCGGCCGCCCACCCGGGACCGTCGTCTGCTTTGGGCTGGACGACCTGCCCGAGTTCTCGACCGCGCACTCCAGCGCGGCGCACGACGTTTCGCTGCAGAACGCGCTCAGGCTGGGGCGCGCGCTGGGCGCGCCGTTGCCTGCCGAAGTGCGGGTGGTCGGTGTGGAGGCGCAGCGCGTGTACGACTTCAGCGAAACGCTCTCGCCGGCGGTGCAGGCTGCCGTGCCTGCGGCAGTGCAGGCTGTCATGAGTCTGCTCCTGCCTCTCGGGATGGAGGGTTGAACGCTATGGTTTCTTCCGAGTTGCTGCGACGTTATCCCTTCTTCGGTTTCATGGACGAGGCCGAGCTGCGTTCCGTCGCCATGATCGCCGAGGAAATCGCGCCGGAGCCGGGCGCGACGCTCTTCGAAGAGGGGCGACCGGCCAGCGCGCTCTATCTCCTGATCGAAGGCGCCGTGGAGCTGTGGTCCATCATCACCGATCAGCACGCGCAGGGCCTGCGCCAGGAGCGGTACATTTGTGATATCAACCCCGGCGAAGCGCTGGGCATCTCGGCCGTCATCGAGCCGCATATCTACGTCGCGACGGCGCGGGTGACCGGCCCCGCCCGCCTGATCCGGCTGGAGGCGGCCGGTCTGCGCGCGCTGTGCGAAATGGATTGCAAGCTGGGCTACGGCCTGATGCGTCAGGTGGCCCGCGCGGCGATGGAGCGGCTGCGCGCTATCCGCGTGCAACTGGTTGCCGCGCGCGCCTGAGGCGCCGGGCGGCAGCCCTCATGCGGCCAGCAACTTTTCCAACGCCGCCCTGGACTTTGCCTCCACTTCGGCGTGCAGGCTGCGGCCGTGCGCGTCCATGGTGACGACGGCCGGGAAGTCTTTGACCTCGATCACCCACAGCGCCTCGGGCACGCCAAAATCCAGCTTGTATACGTCCAGCACCCGGGTAACCGTCTGCGCGATGAGTGAGGCCGCGCCGCCGATGGCGTGCAGATAAACGCCCGGCACTTCCTGACAGGCCGCCAGTGTCTTGGGCCCCATGCCACCCTTGCCGATCACGCCTTTGATCTTGAAGTGGCGCATCACGTCGCCCTGATAGGGCTCCTCGCGCGTGCTGGTGGTGGGGCCGGCGGCAACGAAGCGGTAGGCTTTGGTCTCAAGTCCGGCCACGACCGGCCCGCAGTGGTAAATGGCGCTGCCGGCCAGCAACGGTTTGATCGCCGCATATACGCTCAAGTCGTCGCCCTGCGGCGGGCGCGTCTGTTTGATGAAGGTCTCGACCATCCACTTGTGAACCGCGTCGCGGCCGGTGACCATGACGCCGGACAGCGCGACGGGGTCGCCCACCTTGAGTTCGCGGATCGCGTCGTCGCTGAGTGGGAGAGAGAGCTTGCGCATACGGGCCTCCATTCACGCATAAGTCACGTCAGCGCCGCGCACCGTCATCCGCCGCCGACGATGCGCCCAGCACATGTACGAGACGGTCACGAAGAAACTCGCCGGCAGGCGGTGCAGGCTCGTCAGCTTCACATCCAGCACGGTGGTCTCGCCGCCAAAGCCCATCGGCCCGATGCCGAGCTGGTTGGCCTCCTGGGTCAAGCGCTGCTCCAGCGCCGCGAGCTGCGGGTCCGGATTCGGCTCGCCCGTCTTGCGCAGCAGCACTTCCTTCGAGGCCAGATACGCCGAGTCCCGGTCGCCGCCGATGGCCACGCCGAGGATGCCGGGCGCGCAGCCCTGGCCTTGCGCTTTGTGCACGGCATCCAGCACCACCTTGCGGACGCCTTTCAGATCGCGGCCTGCGCCCAGCCCGCTGTGCGGCAGCGAATACTGCGCGCCGACGTTCTCGCAGCCGCCGCCCTTCAGCATCAGGTCCACGGTCAGGTCTTCGCCCTCGATCTCTTCGAAGTGAATGGTGGGGAACGCCTCGTCGCCGAGGTTATCGCCGCTGTTGACGTCGGTGAGCGAGTCCACGGCGTTCGGGCGCAGGTACGCGCGCCGGGTCGCCTCGGCGACTGCGTTCCGAATCTGCTCGCGCAACCGGCGCGTGCTCCAGCCTGCCGGGTGGCGCACGTAGAAGATGGGCGTGCCGGTATCCTGGCAAATGGGCGTCGCCGCGCGGCGTGAGAGGGCGACGTTCTCGAGGATGGAATCCAGCGCGCCGCGCGCCGCCGAGCCGACGGCCTCCCGGTCACGGGCCGCCACGAGCGCCTGTTCCACATCCGGCGGCAGGTCGGTGGACGTACGGCGGATCAGCTCGATCAGAGCTTCGGTCAGGTCAGGCATGGGATCCTCCAGGCTGAACAGAGTCTAGCGGCGCAGCGCTTGAGGAGCGCGCGCCGGGGCAATCGCTGGTCTTACTCCAGACGCAGAACCGTTGCGCCGCGCAACGATCCCGCTTTCAGTTCCCGCAACGCCCGGTTGGCCTCCGCCAGGGCGTACTCCCGCGTCGCCGGCCGGAGACGCAGGCTGGCCGCCAGTTCCAGAAATTCCCGGACGTCGCGGCGCGTCACATTGGCGACGCTCTTGATCTCTTTCTCCCGCCAGAGATGCTCGGCATAGTCGAGCTCCGCCAGGCAGGCGCGGTCGCTCGCTTCTTTGCGGATGGCATTGATGACCAGCCGGCCGCCCGGCGCCAGATTCTTCAAGGCGGCAACGACGGGTTGCCAGGCCGGCGTCGTATCAATGATGGCATCGAGTTCTTCGGGCGGGGCGTCGTCGGTATTGCCGGCCCAGGCCGCGCCAAGTTCGCGGGCAAAGGCCCGCTGGGCCGCGCTGCGGGCGAAAACGAAGACTTTCAGGTCGGGGTAACGCTGGCGAGCCAGCTGTAACACAAGATGCGCGGAGGCCCCAAAGCCGGTCAATCCGAGGGTCTGTCCGTCGCGGAGGCCGGTAAGTTGCAGGGAGCGATAGCCGATGGCGCCGGCGCACAACAGCGGTGCAGCTTCCGTGTCCGAGAGGGCGTCGGGGATCGGGTGGGCGAAGGCCTCGGGCACGGTCATGTACTCGGCATAGCCCCCATCCACATCCCGGCCCGTAGCCGTGAAGGCGGGGCAGAGGTTTTCGTGGCCTGCGCGGCAGAAGCGGCAAACACCGCAGGCAGAATAGATCCATGCGACCCCCACCCGCTGCCCGGGGCGAAAGGCGCCCGCGCGCGGCCCGCTGGCCTCGACGCGCCCAACGACCTGATGTCCTGGCACAACCGGCAACCGCGGCGGCGGTGTGCGCCCCTCGATTTCGTCGAGCTCCGTGTGACATACCCCGCAGGTCGCGATGCGGAGGAGTATTTCTCCCTCACCCGGCGCCGGCTTCGGCCGCTCGACGAGTTCCAGTGGTTCCCCGTCAGCCGTGAGGCTGCCCAGCCGCCTCAGCACCATCGCTTTCATCTCTGCACCTTCAGAATAGCACAACTTCCTTGGCAGAGGATATCCCCTTTGAAAGAACGCGGGCTGCGGGCCTTGACGGTGCGGTTTGGGGCCAGGCGCTCAGCTCATCGGCTGGGTGAAGGACTGTGCGTTGGAACAAGTCGCTGGAGCGGTCACGGCCCGCTGATCGTCGGCAGGCCGGAGGCCGCCCAGGCACGCAGTCCGCCGGCCATGCTGGTGACGTGGGTGAACCCGGCCTGAAGCAGGAGGTCGCGGCCCTGCTGGCTGCGGTTGCCGGAGCGACAGACGACCACGATTTCGGCCTCGCGCGGCACCTCGCTCAGGCGCGCGCTGAGCGTGTTCAACGGGATCAGCGTGGAGCCGGGTATGTGGTATTCGGCCCATTCCTCGGGCTGGCGCACGTCGAGCATAAATGCGCCGGCCTCGCGCTTGGCGGCGGCCTCGGCCACGGAGATTTCTTTCGGCAGGCCGACGGCGACAGCGTCGGCCTGCCTGAGCGCAAAGGCGGCTACAGCTCCAAAGGCCAGCGCGGCCACACCGATGAAGAGCCACAGCGGAGGGACGCCGGCACTTTTTTTCTTGGAGGATGCAGTTGATTTAGGCATCTCTATGGTCGCTCCTTTGATCACTGCTCGGCCGGCCCTGTGCTCCACGAATGAATTCACGTCCAGCGCTTGCCGGCAGGCTGGGTTGTAAAGGCTCAGGGCACTTCAGCACGCTTCTCGCTTGTTGCGTTCACCGGCGCACGGCCGGCGCTAGGAACGCAGGCCTCAGGCGCCGCCGGGCGCACAGGCCGTTGCGCCGGCTGCGCTCGCGGACGCCCGGGCGTTGCCGGTCACTCTGGCCGCGAAGGTGGAGAGCTTCTTCTTCACCTTGTGGCCGCCGCATTTCGGACAGGTGACCGCCTGGACGGCTTCGCTGTTGCGCACCAACTCCTCAAAGTCGGTGTGACACTGATGGCATTCGAACTCGAAGAGAGGCATATCGTTATTCCTTAAGGGCTTCGGCCACCCGCCTCAGGCGGGCGCGCGCTTCCTCGGCAATCGGCTCCAGGCCCGGCTCGCCGATGATGCCCAGCATCCCCAGCGGATCCACCAGCGAGACCTCGACGCCCGAACCGTCCTCGGCCTGCGCGACCACGACGTTGCATGGCAGCAGCAGGCCGACCTGCGGCGCGGTCGTCAGCGCCCGGTGTGCCAGCGGCGGGTTGCATGCGCCGAGGATCTTGTACGGTCGAAAGTCCACGTCGAGCTTCTTTTTCAGCGTAGCCTTCACGTCAATTTCCGTCAGCACGCCGAACCCTTCGGCCTGGAGGGCCTGCGTAACGCGAGCCACAGCGGAATCGAAATCGGTGTTGAGATGGACTCGGAGCCCAAGGTTTGTATGAGAGGTCATAGCGAGTTCCTTTTTGTCGGACTGCAGACCGCTGCCGGCAGGTCTGAAATAGCGGTCAGCCGTCACTTTTCGAGGGGCAGGCCGCGCCGCAGCCAGGCGAGCGTGCCGCCGCGCACGTTGTAGATCGTCTTGAAACCCTTTTGCCCGAGCAGGGCGGCGGCAGACTGGCTGCGGTTGCCCGTCGCGCAGATGACGGCCACCGGTGATTCCGGGTCGAACTCGCCCACGCGCGCGCTCAGTTCGGCCAGCGGCACGAGCACGGCGTCGGGCACATGCTAGCTCCGAAATCTGGACACCACAAGCTTAGATGCCAAGTCAGGACAAAAGTTACAGCCCTAGAAAAACAAAGCAGGCGGATGAAACGGAAGTTCCAGCTATCCGTTTCATCCGTCTGTCAGGTCCGTTTCAGCCATTGAGCTACGGAACCCAATTGGAAAGCACGACCAGCTCCTTCATTGGCTGGGCGGGGTCATTGGTCAGCAGTATCACGCGGAAGTCATGGACTCCCCCCATATCGCCGTGCATCATAAATTCCATGGAAAGCGTCGTCTTCTGGCCGGGCTGGAGGACCATCGAACCGATGGTCGGGACGGGCGGTCAACATCCCGCCACGACGCGGATGTAAGGCGCTTCGCTGAAGCGCAGCGGCTGGTCGCCGATGTTGGCGATCTCGAAGGAGGCCTCCACCCACTCGCCGAGCTTCACGTCGCCAAAGTCAATCTTCTCCTGGTTCACGCTCAGGCTGGGCTGACCCTGCACCGTCACTTCCACCGGCGGCGCTGCAGTGCGCGGCCAGGCCGCCCAGGCTGCAATGCCGATCAGGACTGCACTGCCGGCGAACACAAGCCAGGGCAATGCCCGCTGTAGGCCGCTCGGGTTCTGCCGGGCGGCTGGTCGTCTTGCTTTGTTGCTCATTGTTTTGTTGTTTCCAGAAGAGTTTCCCAGAGCATCGAACTTCGCGAGTGTGAGCGGACTCTTCCTTTGCACTCATCCGCGCAATTCGAAGCGAAAAAGATCACGGCCCGGTTGAAGGCCCGTACTTGGCGTAGGCGCGATCCACGTAATCCTTGATCTCGGCCAGACCCTTGCCGTCCCTCATCATCCTCATTTGATCCTGCGTGATATCCACACAGATGCCGCAGCCGATGGCATGCAGATCATAGACGATCGTGCCAGCGGCGTCCACTTCTTTGACGTAGCACGCGTAGCTATTGGTGTGACCGAGCGCCGCACAGCCGCAGTAGCAGGGGATGGCTTTGGCCGCCTCCGGGTTGGCGACAGCGAACTGATAAGCCTCCTGCACGCGCTTAGGCGCGTTTTGAACTTCGGCAATCATGTCTTCGAGCGAGGCCATGTGGTAGTGGTCGTCGCTGGCGGGCTGCGAACCGCAGGCGGTGGTCAGGCCGGTAACGCCGACGAGGATAAATAGCAGAGAAAGCAGTCGTAGGGTAGTGCGATTGAGCATAGTTTCGGCCGACTCCTATTCTGTGAAAGGCTGCACACAGGTTACTGGACCGGGACTGGCTGGTGTAGTGACAGATTGCGGCCTTTTGGAGGATGGATATCTAGAACCTGTTAGGCACTTTCAAAGGATATGAGCAATAGTTTTGACGAAAGTCTGCAACATCAGAATAGCAAAAGCCAGACAGTGAAGACTGCGGAAGGTCTCAGGCAATCTCTCGAAATCACGAGC
>JBBIQY010000127.1:0-7024 GCA_037442085.1 Anaerolineae bacterium | reverse complement strand
GGTCTGGCGGAAGGGCCGGGCGTGTTCCACGCTGGCTTGGCACTGGGGGCAGCGTAAACCCGTCGGGTGAAAGTGTTTCAGCAGCCAAGCCAAACTGGCCTGGTCGTCCAGGAGTTCGACAATGGGAAAGTCCATGCGGCGGACGATACCACAAGTTCAGCCAGCCTGCACTTGTTCTATACATGAGCCCAGCGAGTTACTGCCCATCAACAGAAAGTATCCACTGGCCGAGGTCTTTCGCGCCGCGCGCGCCTACTACGCCGCCACGCGCCGCCGCATCACCTTCGAGTGGGCGCTGATCGCGGGCAAGAACGACACGCCCGAGCAGGCGCAGGCGCTGATCCGGCTCGCGGCCGGGCTGCCATGCCACGTCAACGTCGTCCCCCTCAACCCGACGCGCGGCTACGCCGGCCAGGCCTCTACGCGCGAGCGCATCGCCCGCTTCAAAGCCAGCCTCGAAACCGGCGCAATCCCCTGCACCGTGCGCGTCCGGCGCGGCATTGACGTCGAGGCCGGCTGTGGACAACTGGCCGTTAAGCGAGTTGAAGGTTGAGCATCGGCCGGTTCAATCGCCAACGATCAACCTTCAACTTGAGAACGAGCGGCGCGGTCAGCGGTCAGTTGTACGGGATCGGTCGCGCGTTGTATTGCACGGGGATGAAGATCAACTGGCCGATGTAGATGCGGTCGGGGTTGGGCAGGCTGTTGCCCGTGAGCAGGAAATCAACCGTCGTGCCGAACTGCGCGGCGATGGTGCGGAGCTCGTCGCCCTGCTTCACGGTGTACACCCGTGGGCCGGCCGGGACCAGGATCGTCGCGCCCGGCGTGATGGCGACGCCCGGGTTGGCGCGCGTCAGCGTATCCACCGTCATTTCGAACTTCAGCGCGACGACCCCCGCCGATTCGCCCTCACCCACTGTGTAGAGGAACGGTGTGGTGCGGCTGGGCGTGTACGACACCGGCACCGGGATGATGAGGGTCTGGCCGGGGAAGATCAGGCCCGGGTTCTCCCACAACTTCGGGTTGACGGCCAGCAGCGAAGAGCCGGTCACCCCATAGCGCAGGGTGTATGTCGCCAGGCTCTCGCCGGCGCGCACCTGCACCGTGAAGAAGTTGCCGGCGACGGGCGTGCCCGTCGGGACAGGCGTGCCGGTCGGGACGACCGTTTGCGCCGGGGGGAACGTGGCGGTCGGCGTTGGCGTGGTGAAGCCCGCCGTTAGCGGGATGGTAATGACCTGGCCGACGAAGATCAGGCCGGGGTTAGCCGCGATCAGGGGGTTGACGGCGATGATGGCCGAGGCCGAGACCTTGTAGGTCTGCACATAGGTAACCAGCGACTCGCCCGGCTTGGCCGTGATCTGGATGTAACCGGTGGATGGTGTGGCCGTAACGCCGGGCGCGGGCGTGGCGGTCGGGGCCGGCGTCAGCGCCGCCGGGATCAACAGCACCTGGCCGGGGAAGATCAACCCCGGGTTGGCCTGAAGCTGCGGGTTGGCGGCAAGGATGGCCGAGGCTGAGACCTTGTAGCGGTTGACGTAGGTCACCAGGCTGTCACCCGGTTGGACCACCACCTGAATGTAGCCGGCGGGTGAGGCGATAGTGGCGGTGGGCGTTGGCGTGACAAGGGGGGTCGGCGGCTCAGTGATGGGGATGGGTCGGGCGTCGAAGATGGTCGGGATGAAGATTTGCTGCCCGGCATAGAGCACGCCAGGATTAGGCAGGTTATTGCCGCTCAGGATAAAAGACTCCGTGACGCCATAGCGCGCGGCGACTGTGCCGATGGTATCGCCCGGGCGCAGCCGGTAGAGGTGTGGGCCGGCAGGCATGAAGTAGGTCTGGCCCGGCGTCAGCTCGGCTACGCCGTTGACGCGCGCCACGGTGGCCGGGTCCTGCTCGAACCGCTCCGCCACCGAGATCAACGTATCACCGGGCTGAGCGGTGTAGAGGAAAGGCGTGGTCAGGCTCGGTGTGAAGGTGCGCACCACCGGGATCACCAAGGTTTGCCCAGGAAAGATCAGATTGCCATCCCTCAGGTTGTTGGCGGCGATGATGGCGACGCCGGAGACGCCATAGAGGCGCGCATAAGTAGCCAGCGTCTCGCCCGCCTTCACCGTAACCGTGTAAAAGCCGCCTTCGCTTTGGGCGCGGGCCACATGCCGCTGGCCACTGTTGAGCGCCAGCGCCACGGCCAGGAGAATCGCCAGCCCGGCCAGGCCGGCAAGCAATGATTTGTTATGAGACATACGAACCTCCACGTTATCGCCGTTCTTTGGGCTGACAACGCCTGCGATTGTAGGCCGTTGCAAGAAAAATGCAACGCGGAGGCCGTTTTTCGGACGGGGTTTAGGAACGGACAGGCTCCCACATGCCGCTGCCCGCCGAGAACCAGTGCCAGCGTGTCCCGCCATCCCACTCTCGCCCCAGGTTATCTACGCGATACAGGCCGGAAGCATCAGTGCATAGCCAGCCCCAGACTTGATTGTCGGCCATCACGGCATAGGCGCAGGTCGCCTGACCGCCCAGGCCCAGGCGCTGCAAGTTTTCGCCGTCCCGCAACAGCTTCGTTGCCCGGCTTACCGCCACCAACTCCTCGAACGTCAAGGTTTTGGTCGGGCGGCAATCGGCGTCAGCGGCTGCGTAAAGGCCCACCTTGTCCGCAAGCTCAGCGCAGGCAGCAAACCGCGGCTTCAGATATTGCGAGAGTGGGATGGCCGTCGGCGTGACGGTGGGCGTGGGTTGGGACGGCTCTGCCCTACCACGATCAGCCCCGGCCACCATGAAAAACACGCGCATGAGCATGAACAACGCAACCCCTAAAACGGCAACGCGTCCAATTCCAAGCCTCGAGCTGCCTTCAACTGTTTCCATGGTAAAGCCTCCGCGCTTCCAGATCCGTGAGACGGACTTGCTGCCCGACGCCGGCCTGTCTTTTCGGCTGGCCTTTCTTGATGAGACTTAAGGACTCTGGTCTTGACGTCCTCAGTGTAATTTCAACTCATCTCGACGCCACATAGCCAGGAAATCCTGGCGACGTATCCCTACTTGACGTCCTCTAGTATAGTTTCAACCCATCTCGAAGTCAGTGAACTGGATCACAGCAGGCCAGCCTGCATTCCCAGGCACAAAACCCAATAACGTCAGACGTCTTTGGTTTGAAACAAAAGGCCAGCAAACTTGCTCGCTAGACGAGGCTGAAGGAAGGGGAGTTCCCGCGATGAACCGGTTGGCGCCCGGCCAAGGCGCTGAAGACGGGGCAGCTGTCTTCCGATTTTGCGCTCCGCCCACTTGTTTATCGCCAGATGCTCTCGTAGGGATGCTCGCCGATGAGATGCCTTCCCTCGGCAAAGCGCGGGTTGAGAGCGAAAGCAGTAGTGAGGGGAAAGGCCAGCCAGGGGTTGGGTCGTCAGCTAGGCGAGGGGGCGGCGCCAGCGAGGGAGGAGAACCAAGCACCCGGCGAGGACCGCCAGCCCAACGAACTGAGTGATACGCCAGCCGGCCCATAGCAGGCTATCACCACGAAAGGCTTCGATAAAAACGGCAGCTGCAGCCAGCAACGCCAGTGTTTGTAAAAAACTGACGCCCGGAGCAAGGGCGCGGCGGCTCGTCCACCAGAGGCCCAGAGTCAGCAGCGCCGCGAGCAACGCGTAGACCTGCGTCGGATGGCGGTAGTCGTCCCACAGGAAGATGCTCCACGGCAGACGGGCCGGCGCACCGAAAGCATCGCCGCTGGCAAGGTTGGCCAGCGCGAGCGCAATCGCCAGGCAGGCGAGCGCCGGCGCAAAAGTGTCGAGCGTCGGGCGCAGCGGCAGCGCGCGCCACATACCGTACGCCGCCATCGCGACGATGCCGATGAAGACACCCTCAGGCGCAGACAGCGTGGCCGGGTTAGGCGAGAGCGCGCTGAGCGGGTCGGCGGCATACACGGCTGCGAACCGAACCACGTACGCCAGCCGCGCGCCGGCGACGCCGGCCAACAAGCCGACAAAGGCCAGGGTGTTGAGTCGCTCGGCATCGGTCAGACGCAGCCGTTGCGCTTCTTTCTCCACAGCCCACAGCGCGACCCACATGCCCGCCAGCAGGGTCAGCGGCGCAACGGGGACGGCGAGCGGGCCGAGTTGGAGGATGGGGAACATGATCGGCTGGTCAACTCGTCAGATGGCCGGATGGTCAGGTGGATGACAAGGGGGCTTTACCGGAGGGAGCAGATGCGATCCTGAATTCCGCTTCAGCCGTTCAATCCGTTGAGCCGTTCTCCGCCAACAGTGGCTCGATCTGCGTCTGCATCACCGCCGCGCTTAACGGCCCGCCGATCAGCACACTGTGGATAACGCCTCGCCGGTCCACGACGAAGGTGGTCGGCAAGGCGCGCACCAGGTAACGGTTAGTTGCCACGCCATCGCGGTCGAGTAGGACGGGCAGGCTCAGGTTCAAACCTTGAAGAAAGGCCGTGGCCGCCGGGGTGCTGTCCTGAACAGTGCTGTTCACGGCCAGCACAGTCAGCCCACGCTCGCGTTGCGCCTCCCACAACGCTTGCAGCGCCGGCATCTCCGCGCGGCACGGCCCACACCAGCTCGCCCAAAAGTTGATGATGACGACGCGCCCGCGATAGTCCGCCAGCGAGGCCGAACTGCCGTCCAGGTTTTCCAACGTAAAGTCTGGGGCGAGGAAGCCGGCGCGCGGGCTGGGCAACGGCGCGCCGCTTGCTGCGGACTCCGGCACGCGCGCCGCCCAGGCCCAGATCACGCCCAGCGCCAGCACGCTAAGGCTGAACGTCCACCAGCGGCGCAGGTCAGAGAGCAGCCATGACATCGCCTGAGTCAACGAGCGCCTCCGTTTCATCCATCCGCATCCGCGCTATCCGTCCCATCCGTTTCATCCGTTCCATCCGTTGATCACTTCTGCCGCAGCAGCCGCGAGGAGTTAGCGAGGATGCCCAGATCGGGCAGGGATTGCGCGGCGGCGGCCAGCACCGGCGGCAGAAAGCCGAAGGCCGCCAGCGTCAGCCCGACCGCGTTGTAAATCGCGGTGAAGATCAGGTTGCCCTTGACCACACCCATGGTTCGGCGTGCGAGGCGCACGGCCTCCGGCATAAGCGACCAGTCTTCGCGCAGCAGGGCCAGGTGCGCGGCCTCCAGGGCCACGCCGCTGCCGGCAGCGCCCAGCGCGATACCTACATCGGCCTGCGCCAGCGCGGGCGCGTCGTTCACGCCGTCGCCCACCATCACCACCGTGCAGCCCTGCGCCTGATAGTCCTTTACGACCGCGATTTTGTCCTCCGGCAGCAGATTGGCGCGATAGCGCACGCCGAGCGCGTCAGCGAGGGCCGCCGCCGTCCGCTCGTTGTCGCCGGTCAGCAGCTCGATGTGCCGGAAGCCAAGCGCGCGCACGGCCTCGAGCGCGGCGGGCACTTCGGGCCGGAGCGTGTCGGCGGCGGCGAGCACGCCCACCGGCTCGCCCTCGCGCGCGACGAACAATAGCGTCTTGCCCTCGGCTTCGAGCGAAGCAGCGACGGGGAGGGCGACGCCCTCCGCGAGCAGGCGCCGGCTGCCGACGAAGATCGCGCTGCCGCTCACGATGGCGCGCACGCCCAGGCCGGGCACGGCCTCGAAGTGCTGCGGCTCGGCCAGGGTCAGGCCAAGCGCCCGCGCCTCGGCGCGCACCGCCTCGGCCAGCGGGTGTTCGGAGTAACGCTCGGCGGAGGCGGCCAGCCGGAGCACGTCGTTTGCGGACAGGTTGCTGAGGGGGACGATGTCGGTAAGGCGCGGTTTGCCCAGAGTCAGCGTGCCGGTCTTGTCGAGCAGCAGCATATCGGCCCGCGCCAACGTCTCCAGATACTTGCCGCCCTTGATCAGCAGGCCGCGCTTCGCCGCCGCACCGATGGCGGCCAGCATTGCGATCGGCGTCGCCAGCGCGATGGAGCACGAGCAGGCGACGACCAGCACGGCGGCGGCCGCCAGTGGGTCTTGCCGGAAGAAGAAGGTGAACGCGGCGATGGCGGCGACCAGCGGCAAGTACCAGGCGCTGAACCGGTCGGCGAAGCGCTGCACATCGGCGCGATGGGCCTCGGCCTGCTCGACCAGCCGGATGACGCGCCCAAAGGTCGAGTCCGGGCCGATGTGCGTGGCGCGCACGCGCAGGCTGCCGAGCTGCGCGAAGGTGGCGGCGAAGACGCGCGCGCCCGGCCCGGCTTCCCGCGGCAACGCCTCGCCGGTGATGGCGGCCTGGTCCACCGTAGCCTGCCCGCCGACGACCTCGCCATCCACCGGGATTTTCTCGCCGGGCCGCACGATGACGACTTCCCCCACCTGCACTTCGGCCAGCGGCACGAGCCGCTCGACGCCGCCGCGCTCGACGCGCGCGGTCTGCGGCGCGAGCGCGGTCAGGTCCTTCACGGCGCGGCGGGCGCGTTCGGCCGTGAAAGATTCGGTGTAGTCGCCCACGCGCATGAAGAAGACAATGACGGCAGCGGCGGCCCACTCGCCGACGGCCAGCGCAGCCAGCACGCCCACGCTCATCAGCGTATGCGAAGTGACCTGTCGCTTGAAGGCGGCGCGCGCCACGTTGCGAAAGACCGGCCAGCCCCCCGCAAACACCGCCAGCCAGCCAAGCGGCCACGGCACGCGTTCGGTGATGGGCTCGAACAGGCCCAGCCACTCGCCGAGGACGACGACGAATAGCACCGCACCGAAGACGATGGCCAGCAGCATGAGGGCCTGACGCGTGAACGCCGTTGTGCCGGGCCGCGCGTCCGGCACGGTCGGGGCCGCCGTTTCCGGAACAGCGTAGCCGGCCTCCCTCACCGCCGCGCGAATCGCGAGCAAATTCAGTTGGGCCGGTTCAACCTGGAGGATGGCCTTTTCGGCGGCCAACAGCACCTCCACCGACTGCACGCCGGGCACGGCGGCAAGCGCCCGCTGGACGTGGGCCGCGCACTCGGCGCAGTCCATGCCGGCGATGGGAAGTTCGAGCGAAGTCTCCATGCGCGCCGGCGCACAACGGGCGATGAAAATGAGAGGCTGCGCCG
>JBBIQY010000126.1:0-7030 GCA_037442085.1 Anaerolineae bacterium | reverse complement strand
CACTCATAGTACGGCACGCATTCCTTGCGGCCGTCGCCGCAGTCGGCGGTGGGGGTCTTCCAGAACTTGATCTTGGCGAAGTCATCGAAGCCGTTGATGCGGCAGCCGTCGTCGGTGAGCAGGGCGTTGCCCTTGCAGGCCACCGGCACCGCAGGGTTCGAGCCGAACCAGGCTGCCAGGTCGCCCTGCAGTTTGGGGTTGAGCGACCACTCCAGCCACTTATAGGCGCAGTTCGGGTGCGGAGCGTTCACGTGCATCATGGTCGTGTCGGCCCAGCCGGTGGCGCCTTCCTGCGGCACGGTGCTGGCGATGGGCGCGCCCCCGGCCTTGAGCAGGTTGACCTGGAACGGCCAGGAGCCGGAGGCCACCACACCCTCGGTCTTGAAGTCCTCGATCTGCACGAAAGCATCGTGCCAGTAGCGGCTGACCAGATTGCGCTGCTGGCGCAGCAGGTCGAGCGCGGCATTGAACTGGTCGCGCGTCAGGGCATAGGGGTCCTTGATGCCCAGCTCGGGCTTGTTGAACATCAGATAGTTGGCGGCGTCGGCGATGTGGATGGCGCCGTCGTAAGCCTGCACGCGGCCCTTATTGCTCCGGCCGTCGGGCAGCGTCATCTCTTCAAAGACGACGTTCCAACTGGTGGGCGCCTCCGGGAAGACATTGGTGTTGTACATCAGCACGTTCGGCCCCCATTGGTAGGGCACGCCATAGTGCTTGCCGTCCACGGTATGCCAGGGCGCGTTCTGCAGGCGCTCGTCCACCGTGTTCCAGCTGGGGATCAGGCTCGGGTTGATTTCCTGCACCCGCCCGCCGGCGATCAGGCGGTTGCTGGCGTCGCCGGAGGCTGTCACCAGATCGAAGCCGCCCTCGTTCATCAGCGCGACCATTTCGTCGGAGGTGTTGGCGGTCTTGACCTCCACTAGGCAGCCGGTGTCCTTCTCGAACTGCGTCACCCAATCGAAGTTGGGGTCGGTCGCGCCGCGCTCGATGTAGCCCGGCCAGGCGACGATGGACACTTTCCCCTCCCCCTGGCCGATACTTTGCAGCGGGCCGCCGGCCTGCGGCGTGGGCGTGCCGGCCGGTGCGCAGGCGGAAATGAAAACCGCCAGCGCCAGGCCAAGCGATAAGATGGCTCTGCTCTTCATGATGGTCCTCCGGTTTTGTGAATGGGGTGGAGCCGGCATTATACACAGAACTTATCGTTGCCAATAGTGATTTGAATGGCGGTGTGCACCCCAGAATTGTCAGGCGGCATTGGCAGCGGATGCGTCTCGCGAAGGGGCACCTGCGAAATCCGCTGCCAACGACAACCTTTGCGTGCACACACCAGACCCGAAAGGTTTCCAGAACCCTTCGGCTCTTACCGTGGATGAGGGACGCTGTGCTACGATAGCATTCCCATGCTCTCCGCCACTGGACTGAAAGCCCGCGCCAGTGATCTGGGCTTCAACCTCGTCGGGATCACGCCGGCTCGGCCCGCGCCACACCTGGACGCTTTCCTGCGCTGGGTGGAGGCCGGGCGACATGGCGAGATGGGCTACCTGGCGCGGGAGGATCGCCTGGCCCGCCGCCGCGACCTCAACCTCATCCTGCCCGGTGTGCGGTCGCTGGTGCTGGTCGGCCTGGATTACCGCAGCCTGCCGCCCCTCCCTGCACTGACCGATCCCTCGCGCGGGCGCATCGCGGCGTATGCCTGGGGAGTGGATTATCACGGCCTGATGACGCCGCGCCTGGAAGAACTGGCAGGCGGGTTGGGCGCGGAGTTCCGCGTGTACGTGGACACCGGGGCGATCCTCGAGCGCGACTATGGCTGGCAGGCCGGCCTGGGCTTTATCGGCAAGAACACCATGCTCATCCACCCGCGCCGGGGCAGCAATTTCTTTCTCGGCGTGCTGCTGACCATGGCGGAGTTCGACGCCTACGACCAGCCGGGGCCGGCGACCCGGTGCGGGACGTGCACCCGCTGCCTGGCCGCCTGCCCGACGGACGCCTTCTGCGAGCCGTACGTGCTGGACGCGCAGCGCTGCATCAGTTATCTGACCATTGAGCACAAAGGTATCCCCCCGCGCGAGCTGCGCCCGCTTACCGGCAACTGGGTGTTCGGCTGTGACATCTGCCAGGACGTTTGCCCATGGAACCGTTTCGCGGTGCAGACTCAGGTGACCGAGTTCTTCCCGGTGAGCGTGGATCGCGCCGCGCCGCCGCTGGCCGACCTGCTGACGCTGGACGAGGCCGGTTTCGCGGCGCGCTTTGGCCGTTCTCCCATCGAGCGGATTGGTCGCGTGCGCCTGGTGCGCAACGCCTGCCTGGCCGCCGGCAACAGCCGCGATGCGACTCTCATCGCCCCTCTCCAATCCCTCCTCTCTGATCTCCACCCTCTCATCCGCCTGCATGCCGCCTGGGCATTGGCGCGGCTGGCCGGCCCGGAGGCCGTTGCGCCGCTGCGCACAGCGCTGGACGGCGAAACCGATGCGGAGGTGCGTCAGGAACTGGCGGCCTGCCTAGAAGAGGCCGGCCAGAATTGTTGACCCAGCCGGATTCTGGGTTAAACTTACTTGTGTCGGTGTCAGGTTTCAGATGGACGCTATGAGTTACGTTGTCGTCATTATTGTCTTAGCGGTCGTGGTGGTAGTGGCAGCCTACTTGCTGGGTGTGTATTTTCGCCGGCGCGAGGGCGCCGACCGGCCGTCGAGCGCCGTGCGGCCTCTGCCCAAGTTGTTCACCTCCAGCGCCGAGCGCGAGGAACAAGCCGTCGTCAACTGGCTGCTCTCGCAGGCCTTCGAGCAGACCGGAGTTAAAGTCGCCGACGACAAGATCGCCTATGGCCGCATTCTGGAGGCCGCGCACAAAGCCATCAAAGAGCTGCAGTCCCAGCCGACGACCAGTATTTCGCTCCCCTTCCTCACCGCCGACGCCAGCGGCCCCAAACATTTCGAAATCCTCCTGACGCGCGAGGTGCTCAAAGAACTTGCCCGCTACTGATCGTCAGACGTGATCTGGGCAGGCTATGCCTCTACCGCGCGTCGAAGTAGAGGCGGTGGGCGAGACGGGCGGCGGCGTTGTTGTTAATGTGGCACCTTTGAGTTTCAATGGCGGTGTTGCCGATGAAATTCAAACTTGACACAACCCGTGCCCCGGTGTTATGATCCTGGCAGTCCCATCCCCCCTGGGGGGGGTAGGAGAAAGCATGGACGACCGACGCAAAGCCGAAACGCTGCGCCGCCTCAAGAGCATCAAAGGCCACGTCAGCGGCATTGAGCGGATGCTGGCGGAAGATGCCTACTGCATTGACGTGATCAAACAGATCCAGGCCGTACAGGCGGCCTTGAACAAAGTCAGCGTACAACTGCTCGACGATCACCTGCGCTCATGCGTCGTCACCGCCGTCAACAGCGACAGCGCCAAGGAACGCGAGCGCGTGCTGGACGAGATCGCCGACGTGTTCGAGACGGCGACGAAAGTTTAGAGCGTGGTGCGGAGCGCGTGAGCACAGCGATCCATAACGCCCTCCGCGCCGCGTGCGCTTCAATCCTCTCCTACAGGAGTCCACTATGACCACTCTGACCCTCAAAGCCCCTAACATTCACTGCGGCCATTGCGTGCACACAATCCAATCCGAAGTGAGTGAGCTGCCGGGCGTACAGAGCGTCGTGGCCGACCAGAACACCAAACTGGTGACGATTGCCTACGACGATCCGGCGACCCAGGACGCCATCGAGAAACTGATGGCGGAGATTGGTTACCCCGTCGAGAAGCTGGTCACGCTTTGAGAAAGAGAGATTAGAGATTGGAGAATGACCCTCCCAATTTCCAATCTGAAATCTCTAATCTTCCATTCTATCTATCCCCTATGCCGACCCGGCAACTCACCCTCCCTATCACCGGCATGACGTGCGCGAATTGCGCCGCGACGATTGAGCGTAACCTCAAGAAGCTGCCGACCGCGCAGAACGTCAACGTCAACTTGGCCTCCGAGCGCGCGACGCTGGAATTCGACCCGGCGCAGGTGACACCGGCGGAGGTCATTGCCCGCATCGAGAAAGCTGGCTACGGCGTGGCCGTGGGCGAGGCCGTCCTCCCCATCCGCCGCCTGAGCGACGACACCGACGCGCAGCGGCTGGAGCGCGCACTCTCGAAGCTGGAAGGTGTGAAATCGGCGTCGGTGAGCTTCGCGACTGAGAAGGCGCTGATCAAATATATCCCTACCCTGATCAGCCAGTCTGATCTGCGCGCTGCTGTCAAGGCCGCCGGCTTCGAGGCGGTAGTGGCCGAGGGCAACGTCGAGGACGTCGAGCGGCTGGCGCGGGAGAAGGAGATCGCCCACCAGCGCCTTTTGCTCACCGTCGGCCTGATCCTCACCGTGCCGCTGTTCGTCCTGTCCATGGCCCGCGATCTTGGCCTGCTGCCAGCTTTTTTGCTGGACGTGACGCATGCCGGCCATGGCGGCATGGCTCAGGCTGTGTGGTGGTTCGACTGGCTGCTGTTCGCGTTGGCGACGCCGGTGCAGTTCTACGTCGGTTGGCAATACTACGTCGGCGCGTACAAGGCGCTGCGCAACGGCGCAGCCAACATGGACGTGCTGATCGCGCTCGGCAGCTCCGCCGCGTATTTCTACTCGCTGCCCATCCTGTTCGGTTGGTTGAGTGGTCATGTGTACTTCGAGATTGCCGCGGTCATCATCACCTTCATTGTGCTGGGCAAGTTCCTCGAGGCGCGGGCCAAAGGGCAAACGAGCGAAGCGATCAAGAAATTGATGGGCCTGCGCCCGAAGACGGCGCGCGTGCGCCGCGACGGCGTCGAGGCCGAGGTGCCGGTGGACGAGGTGCGTGTGGGCGACCTCGTCAGCGTGCGCCCCGGCGAGCGGGTGCCGGTGGATGGCGTCGTCGTCGAAGGCAAATCTACCGTGGACGAGTCCCTGCTCACCGGCGAGCCCATGCCGGTTGTTAAGCAACCCGGCCTGGCCGTAATCGGTGGCACGATCAACAAGCAGGGCGCGTTCACCTTCGAGGCCACCCGAGTCGGGCGGGACACAGCCCTGGCCCACATCATCAAACTGGTGGAAGAGGCGCAGGGCAGCAAGGCCCCGATCCAGAAACTGGCCGATCAGGTCTCGGCGATCTTCGTGCCGGTGGTCATCGTCATCGCCGCGGTCACTGTAACGGCCTGGTTCGCCCTCACCGGCGACTTCACCGCTGCGCTGATGCACGCCATCGCCGTGCTCATCATCGCCTGCCCGTGCGCGCTTGGCCTGGCGACGCCGACCGCCATCATGGTCGGCGCGGGGCGCGGCGCGGAGAGCGGCCTGCTCTTCAAATCCGCCGAGGCCCTGCAACGCGCCGGGTCGGTGAACACCGTGGTGCTCGACAAGACCGGCACGATTACCAAAGGCCGGCCAACCGTTACGGATATCGTAATTGGAGAATTGGAGAGTTCTCCAATCTCCAATTCTCAGTTGTTGCAGTTCGCGGCCTCTGCCGAAAAGAACAGCGAGCACCCACTGGCCGAGGCGATTGTGGCCGCGGCGACCGAGCGTGGCCTGGAGGTCGAGGCCGCCGAGTCGTTCACTGCCGTGCCCGGCCAGGGGTTGGTGGCGAGCGTCGCCGGCCGGCGCGTGCTGGTGGGCAATGTGCGGCTGATGGAAGCACAGGGCCTGGCGCTTGACGGTTTGAGCGAGCACGTCGCCCGCCTGCAAAGCAAAGCGAAGACGCCGATCCTGGTGGCGGTGGATGATGAAGTGGTCGGCGTCATCGCCGTGGCGGATAGTGTGAAAGATGGCTCGCTCGAGACCGTCAACGAGCTGCGCGCGCTTGGCCTTCGCGTGATCATGCTCACCGGCGACAACCGCGCCACCGCCGAGGCCATCGCGCGTTCGGTCGGGGTGGATGACGTGATCGCCGATGTCTTGCCGGCGGACAAGGCCCGCGTGGTGAAAGAGCTGCAACAATCCGCCATCCGCCATCGGCCAGCGGCCATTGTCGCGATGGTCGGCGATGGCGTCAACGATGCGCCCGCGCTGGCGCAGGCCGATGTGGGCATCGCCATCGGCACCGGCACGGATGTGGCCATGGCCGCCGCCCCGGTGACGCTGATGAGCGGCGACCTACGCGGCGTGCCGCGCGCCATCCGCCTCTCGAGGGTGGTGATGCGCACCATCAAACAGAATCTGTTCTGGGCATTCTTTTACAACGTTCTCCTCATCCCGGCGGCGGCGCTCGGCTTTCTGCAACCAGTGCTGGCGGCGGCGGCGATGGCCTTCAGTTCGATCTTCGTCGTCACCAACAGCCTGCGGTTGCGCACGCTGAAACTATGACCACATTCACCTCCCGCATTCACTGTCCAAGCTGTCATGGCGAGCGCGAGGAGACGATGCCGCTGGACGCCTGCATCGTCTTTTATACCTGCACCCATTGCGGCGCGCGCCTGCGGCCGAAAGCGGGTGACTGTTGCGTGTTTTGCTCCTTCGGCAGCGGCCCCTGTCCGTCCATCCAGCTCGAACGAGCCGGCGGCGCGGAGGAGTCATATGAGTAAATTCGGGATCCTTTTCGCGCTGGCGGCGCTGCTCGCCGCGTGCGCCGTCAGCCCGACCAGCACAGGGCCGCAGACGGTCACGCTCAAGGCGGTAGATATCGCCTACGAACCGCAATCCATCGAGGTCACAGCCGGCCGGCCGGTGACGTTGACGCTGGTGAATGAGGGCGCGCTCGAGCACGACTTCAACATCACCAAAATCCTGGTGACGGATGTGCACGACTCGAACGAGGGGGGGCACGCCGGACACGACGATGCCTCGAGCGACCTGCACACCTCCGTCGAGCCGGGCGGCCGCTCCACGCTGACGTTCACACCGACCACGCCTGGAACGTATGATTTCTACTGCTCGGTGCCGGGCCACAGGGAGGCAGGGATGGTAGGCCAGTTGAGCGTGAAGTGAGTGAGAACCACTGAAGCCACTGCTGTGAAACACATCGAGGGCGCTGAGTCGCTGACAGTACGGCGGGCGCTGAACGTGGCCGCTGGCTCGCCGAGACTC
>JBBIQY010000125.1:0-7258 GCA_037442085.1 Anaerolineae bacterium | reverse complement strand
ACCGGTGATACGCTGATGCTCGGCGGGGTTTTCATCATTGACCAGCAAGGCGTCGTCCGTTACGCCCACTATGACGCCCATGCCGGCGACCATCCGGAGTTCGCCGAAATCCTGCGCGCCGTCCAGCATTGGAACCGCACTGTTTCCAGGAGTTGAATCTGCTGTCCGCAGATGCCGGTTGCCAGCCATGCCCATCTTCGACTACACCTTCCTCGTCAACGCCCCGCTTCAGGCAGTCGCAGATTTTCATCGCGATACGCGCGCGCTCAAACGTCTCTCACCCCCGCCGCTGTTCGTACAGTTGCATCGCGCAGAGCCGTTGAGTGAAGGGGCCGTAGCCGAATTTACCTTGTGGTTCGGTCCGGTGCCGATGCGCTGGGTGGCTGTCCACTCCGACGTGAGTGCGCGGCATGGCTTCACCGACACGCAGCAGCGCGGCCCGCTCAAGGCCTGGCGGCATACCCATAGGTTCGAAGCCGTAGACGCGCACACCACGCGCGTCCGCGAGCACATCGAGTATGAATATCCCCTCGGCCTGCGCGGCCTGCTGGCCCGCCTGCTATTTTCGCCGCTCGCCCTGACTTTCCTCTTCGCTTATCGTCAGTGGGTCACGCGCCGCATCCTGGAACGGTCGTAGCGCCTATGGAGATCGTCGTCATCGGTGCCGGGATTGGAGGACTCACGGCCGCCTCTCTGCTGCTCAAGGCCGGTTGCCGTGTCACGGTGCTGGAAGCCCACGTGTACGCCGGCGGCTGTGCGGGCACATTCTTTCATCAAGGCTATCGCTTCGATGCCGGCGCGACGCTGGCCGGCGGGTTCAGCGCCGGCGGCCCGCATGCGCGCTTGGCGGAAATGCTCGACCTGACCTGGCCCGTCTCGTCCGTGGACCCGGCCTGGGTCACACATCTGCCTGATCGCTCGGTGACGCAGTGGGCGGACGCCGCGCGCTGGCGTGATGAGCGCCGCACTGCCTTTCCGCGCGCCGAGCCATTCTGGCGCAAACAGGAACAGCTCGCCGACCTGGCCTGGGACATCTCTTCTCGCGACTTCCCCTGGCCGCCCGAATCGCCGCGCGACCTGCTGACGCTGGCCGCCGCCCTCCGCCCCAGGACGCTGTGGGCCGGGCCCTATCTGTTCAGCACCGTGGCGGATCTGGCCGGCGGTCTGTACAGCGACCGGGCCTTCAAAACTTTCCTCGACGCGCAACTGCTCATCGCGGCGCAGACGACCTCGGACTTCACGCACGCCCTTTACGGCAGCGCCGCGCTCGACCTGCCGCGCCGAGGCGTCAACCATGTTCGGGGCGGGATTGGCTCTCTGGCCAAAACGCTGGTGGATTGGATTCGGGCCCACGACGGCCGAGTGCTCTTCCGGCAGGCTGTGGAAAAAATCGAGACGCACCACGGCCGCGCTGTCGCGGTACGGACCAAAAAGGGCCTGCGCCTGGAGGCCGACGCCGTGATCGCGAACGTGACGCCATGGGCGCTGGCCGAGTTGCTGGGCGAGGCTGCGCCTGTCGGCCTGCGGCGCGAAGTCCAGCGCCGTGCCCCAACATGGGGCGCGTTCACACTTTACCTTGGCCTGGATGCTTCACTCTTGCCGGCCGGTGTGCCCGACCATCATCAAGTCATCGTGGACCCAAGCCGTCCACTTGGGGAGACGAACTCGGTGTTCATCTCCCTGTCCGAGGCCGGCGATGCGCAGCGCGCCCCGGCGGGGAGGCGGGCAGCCACCCTCTCGACTCACACCGTCATCGCCCCCTGGCATGGTTTGGCGCAGCGCGACCCTGCTGCCTACGAGGCGCGCAAGGCGGCTTACACCGAGAAGATGCTGGTCGCCGCCGAGCGTGCGCTGCCCGGTCTGAGCCGCGCCGTGCGCCTGTGCCTGGCGGGTACTCCATCCACGTTCGAGTTCTTCACACGTCGCCCGCAGGGCATGGTTGGCGGCTTTCCGCAAACCTCGCTCTTCAAAGTGCGCGGCCCGGCCTCCGGGTTACCCAATCTGTGGCTTGTCGGCGACTCCATCTTCCCTGGCCAGTCCACGGCAGGGGTGACATTGGGAGGGATGCGGGTCGCGGCGGCGGTGCTACAATCTGCGCCTCGTCTGTCACATCTGGGCACGGTAAGTGCATCTCGGCAACTGAAACCAGGACTCGGTTGAGAGAAGATGAAAATCATGCAGGTGCTGGTCGTTGGCGCGGGCCTCTCGGGTTTGCTGGCTGCCCGCGAGCTCAAGCGACGGGGGCACAACGTTCAAGTCGTGGACAAGGGTCGCAGCGTCGGTGGACGGCTGGCGACGCGCTGCCTGGGGCCGGGCCGAGCGGATACGGGCGCGCAATTCTTCACGGTGCGCTCGCCCGCTATGCGATGGTTGCTGCAGGAATGGCAGGACGCCGGACTGGTCTATCACTGGGCCAATGGCTGGGCGAACACTGCCGGCGACGTGCGCCGGCAGGGCCACCCGCGTTACGCGGTGCGCGGCGGCATGGCAGCGCTGGCCAAGTACCTGGCGCAGGGTATGGAGGTTCGTCTGGAAACCAGGCTATGCAGCCTGCGCGTTAGCGGCACGGGCTGGGAAGCCCTGGCCGAGACCGGCCAGCGCTTCACGGCAGAAGCCGTCATCCTGACGTCACCGGTGCCGCAATCCTTGGCGCTGCTGGAAGCCAGCCGGGCGCCTGTTGCGCCGGAAGATCGGCATACGCTTCAGCGAATCGTCTATGAGCCGTGTCTGACGGGGCTGATCCGGCTGGAGGGCGAAACACACCTGCCTGAGCCGGGCGCCATCAACCGGCCTAGTCCGAACATTCAGTGGCTGGCCGATAATCGCCGCAAGGGCATTTCGCCGGAGGCGGTGATCCTGACCGTGCAGGCCACACCCGAGTTCAGCCGTGAGCATTTCGGGGCCGCCGAGGCGGATGTCTGGTCGCCGCTCCTCGGCGAGCTGAAGCCCTGGTTGAACACGGCCAAGGTGGTTGAGCAGCAGTTGAAGCGCTGGCAATACGCTCAGCCGGTGCTGATTCATCCGCAGCGTTGCTATGTGGCGCACAACACACCGCCCCTGATCTTTGCCGGCGATGCCTTCGGCGAAGGCCGCTTCGAAGCGGCCGTGCTCTCCGGCCTCGCTGCCGCCGAGCAGTTGGGTTGAATGGCTCGCCGCAGATGATGAAGAAGGCTCTCCCTACCCTGGGCCGTGGTTTGCTGCTTGCGCTGGGCGCCCTGCTGGTCGTTGCGCTCATCGGGCCGTACCTGATCCCACTGCCGGCTCAGCCGGAGCGTGAGGCGACGGAGCTGGCCCCTGCTGATGGGCGTTTCCTCACCGTCAACGGCGTGCGCACCTTCATCCGCGAAGCCGGTCCGGCGGACGGGCCACCGGTCGTGCTGGTGCACGGCTTCGGCGGGCTAACTTACACCTGGCGCGCGACGCTGCCTGCCCTGGCTGCCGCCGGTTACCGTGCCTTGGCCCTCGACCTCAAAGGCTTCGGCCTCTCGGAAAAGAGTTTTTCGCAGGATTACTCGCATGCCGCGCAGGCCGACTTTGTGATGGCCACCATGTCGGCGGTGGGGATAGAACGGGCCGTGCTGGTGGGACACAGCATGGGCGGCAGCGTCATCGGCCATGCTGCGTTGCGCCACCCGGAGCGGGTGACGGCGTTGGTGTTCGTGGCCGGCGCGGTGCGTGAGGCCGGTCAGGCCGAAGGCGGCTCCGGCCTGCCGCTCGCGCTGGGCGCCCTGGTCGAGTGCCCACCGTTTCAGCGCTGGGGACAGTTGCTCTTGCGCTCGCAACTCACTCGCGAGCGGCTGGCGCAGACTCAGCTCTCTGCCTACTACGTCAAAAACGTGGTCACGCCCGAAGTGGAAGAGGCATATCTGGGCATACTACAGCTCAAGGATTGGGACCTGGCGCTGCTCGGCGTTCTGCGCGACAGCGGACGCAACGGCCTCCCGGAGCCGATGAGCGCCCTCACCGCGCCCACCCTCATCCTTTGGGGCGAGCAGGATACCTGGGTCCCGCTGGAGCGAGGCAAAGCCCTGCACGCGGCGCTGCCGCAGTCGAGGCTGATCGTCTTCCCCAACGTTGGCCACCTGCCAATGGAGGAAGCCCCCACCGAGTTCAATGCTGCGCTGGTGGGTTTTCTGGAGACAGTTCGCTAACCTCGGCTCAAAGAGCGCTGAACCCGCCGACCGAGGCCGATGAACGCCGGCGCGCGGCTTCAGCCGATCACCAGCTTATCTGCGGCCCGCGCCTCACGGGCCTGCCGCACGATCTCCCTGATCTGGCCGAGGTGGTCGTCATCGTGGCGCAGGCCAAAGACAAAGCGCGCGACCGCGTTGACCACCGGGCCTTTATCCCAAATGGCATACACGTTGTCGAGGTGCGGCTCGTCCGGCCAGACGTCCAGCGTGGCCAGGCGCATTCGGCGACTTTCTTCGAGGCGCCGGCGGCACTGGGCGATGGTGGTCACCGACCGCCACGGCGTCTCGTAGCGGGAGCGACCATGGTTGGGCACGCCGCGCGCCAGCTCGGCAGCCAGGAAGGCGGCTTCTTCCGCGGAGGCGGTCGTGTGGACAATGACATGGCCGAGCGTCCAGGCCATGTTGACCTCCGCCTCGGATGCGGCGGCGGTATCCTTCGCCTGTGGGTCCACTGGCGTAAACGTCACATCGAAATCGTTGCAATCCGCGATGGCTTCCAACATCGTGTCCACCATCTCGTTGGTCAGGCGGCGCAGGTCGGCGCGCGACAAATCCCTGACCAGCTCCATCATGGTCATCTGCTTATTGCGAACGGGCGAAAAATCCAGCATGGTTACTCCGGTGATCGAAGATATAAAATTCTACCGCGGAGGCGACGGACAACTGATGAAACGACTCTTAATTCGCACGCTGGCCGTTGCCGGCCTGGTGCTCGCGGTCGGGCTGATGGCGGCGGCAGCTTATCTGGCGACGCCGGCCGCGTTGTTGCCACAGGCCAACGAAGCGTTGCGCTCGACCGCCGCCGTCGAGTTCTCCGAGGCCGACGGCTGGCTAAGCTTTTACCCGAAGGCGGAGCAGCCAGCAGTCGGGCTGATCTTTTACCCGGGTGGGCGGGTGCCGGCAGCAGCCTATGCGCCGGCGGCGCAGGCCATCGCCGCTCGCGGTTACGCCGTCTTTATCCCACCCATGCCCTTCAACCTGGCCTTCTTCGATATTGATCGCGGCCTGGCGATTCAACGGGCGCATCCCGAAATCATGACTTGGGCGATCGGCGGGCATTCATTAGGCGGGGCGATGGCAGCCGAATTTGCGGCACGTCATCCTGGCGTAGTGCAGGCACTGGTGTTCTGGGCCAGTTACTCCGCCGCCGATCTCTCGGCGCAGAACCTGAAGGTCGTCTCCATCTACGGCTCGCTGGAGACGGGCCGGGCTGGCTTCATCTCGGCAGAGGCCAGGCAGAATCTGCCCGCCGACGCGGTGTTCGTGGAGATCAATGGCGGCAACCATGAGCAGTTCGGCTATTACACGGGACAGCTCAATGACCCAATCGCTTACCTTGCCCGCGACGAGCAGCAGGCGCAGGCTGTGGCGGCGACCCTGAGCGTGCTGGAAAGCCTGGCTTCGCCCTAACCGGGCTCTGCCAATGTGCTCAAAACCCTCCCCCTAAAGTTCTACGCGTTCCGATTGACAGCGCCTTTGCGCTCGTGCTATAGTCTGGCGCGAAATCAAATACACCTGTTTGGGCCACGACGCCCCCAGCCGACCCCAAGCCGGCTGGGGGCTTTTTCGTTGCCCAGACCCTCCGAGGAGACTTTGTATGATCCCCAAAACCGCAACACCTAAGCAAGTGCTGGAGTTTGCCCGGGCGAACGGCGCCAAGTTTGTGGACTTCAAGTTCGTGGACTTGCCCGGCACCTGGCAACATTTCAGCGCCACCATTGACGAGCTGTCCGAAGACTTGTTCACGGAAGGCATCGGCTTCGACGGCTCCTCCATTCGCGGCTTCCAGTCCATCCACGAGTCCGATATGCTGCTTGTGCCGGACCCGGCCACGGCCCACATGGACCCGTTCACTGCCGCGCCCACCCTCAGCCTGATCTGCAACGTGCGCGATCCGCTGACCGGCGGCCCCTATAGCCGCGACCCGCGCTACATCGCGCAGAAGGCCGTGGCGCGCCTCAAGGCCAGCGGCGTCGGCGATGTCTCGTACTGGGGGCCGGAGGCCGAGTTCTTCGTCTTCGACAAGATCCGCTACCATCAGACCGAATACAGCGCCAATTACGAGATCGACTCGAACGAAGGCATCTGGAACAGCGCCGCGCACGAAGGCATCGAGGTGGGCACCAACCTGGGCCACCGGCCGCGCTGGAAGGAGGGCTACTTCCCGGTCTCGCCCGCCGATACGCTGCAGGACGTGCGCTCGGAGATGGTCTCGGTCCTGTTGGAGTGCGGCGTCCCGGTCGAGGTCCATCACCATGAGGTAGCCACCGCCGGCCAGTGCGAAATTGACATGCGCTTCAGCGATCTGGTGAGCATGGCCGATAACCTGATGCTGTACAAATACGTCGTCAAGAACGTCGCCCTGCGTCACGGCAAGACCGCGACCTTCATGCCCAAACCGCTGTGGGGTGACAACGGCTCCGGCATGCACGTCCATCAGTCCATCTGGAAAGACGGCACGAACATCTTCTACGACCGGGACGGTTACGCGCTGCTCTCCGAGACCGCGCTGCACTATATCGGCGGCTTGCTCAAGCATGCGCCGGCGCTGCTGGCCATCGTCGCGCCCACCGTCAATTCCTACCACCGGCTCGTGCCCGGCTTTGAGGCCCCGGTCAACATCGCCTACTCGCGCCGCAATCGCTCGGCGGCTGTGCGTATCCCGATGTACTCGATCAGCCCCAAGAGCAAGCGCCTGGAGTTTCGCTGTCCTGATCCTGCCGCCAACCCCTACCTGGCCTTCTCCGCCATGTTGCTGGCCGGCCTGGACGGCATCAAGAACCGAATTGATCCGGGCGAGCCGGCGGACTTCGATATCTACGAGCACAAGGAAGCGCACATCAAGCAGGTGCCCGGATCGCTGGCCGAGGCGCTGGCGGCGCTGGAGTGTGACCACGACTTCTTGTTGGCGGGCGGTGTTTTCACCCAGGATGTGCTGGCGACCTGGATCGAGATGAAGCGGACAAAAGAGATTGATCCGGTCCGCCTGCGCCCGCACCCGTACGAGTTTTATCTGTACTACGACGCCTGAGCCGTCGCCGTCTGAGAGTAAAATAGGGAAGACT
>JBBIQY010000124.1:0-7542 GCA_037442085.1 Anaerolineae bacterium | reverse complement strand
CAAAGGCGACCAGCACTCCATGTTGCGTGTTTGCCATCGGCCAGTCCGAAGAACCAGTTATCACAGGCAGTACCTCCGCCCGAGAGGCTACCCGCGGTGGACTGAACTGTGCAAGATCGCATCTGATTCAACGATTCGGGCACTGATTGCACAAAAGTTACGCTAGGATCATCAGCAGGGTCAGCAGAGCGATCAGCAGAAGAGCCGCGTACCGCGCACTCGGCCAGGGCATACCCCAGACAACCTGCCGAATACGCTTCCGGAGTTCTCGTGAGGCCATGCGCGCATGCTCCTCGAACCGCCGATTGCCCGCTCAGCCTTCGGGCCGCTTTACCACTGCTACCTCCCTGCCCGCCGCATCGCGGATGGTGACCTGCAACGGCATCTGGCCGGGCAACGCGTGAGTGGCACAACCGAAGCACGGGTCGTAAGGGCGGAAGGCCATCTCGATACGGTTCAAGATGCCCTCGGTCACGACGACGCCCGACTGAATGAAGGCCTGCGCCGCCTTCTTGATGGACATGCTGATCGGCGCATAGTTGTTCGTCGTGCCGACGATCAGGTTGACTTTCGTCAGCACGCCGCGCTCGTCCGTCCAGTAGTGGTGGGTGAGCGTGCCGCGCGGGGCCTCGACGATGCCCACGCCCTCGGTCGGCTTCTCGGTGGGCACGGTGTGAACTCTGGGCGAGGTGATCTCCGGGTCGGTCGCCAGCTCGACGATGCGCTCGGCGGCGTAGAGCAGTTCGATCAACCGCGCCCAGTGCGTGGCCAGGCGCTGGTGCACCGGCTTGCCGCCCAGCGTGGCATAGAAGCGTTCGTACTCTTCCTGTGCGCGCGGCGTTGCCATGCCGTCGGCGGCGTTCAGGCGCGAGAGCGGCGTGGCGCAATACACGCCGGAGTCCTTGCCATCCACGAAGCCCTTCCAGCCGATCTTCTTGAGGTAGGGGAACTTCAGGTACGTCCACGGCTCGACGTGCTCGGCGATCCACTCCGTGTACTCATGGGGCGCGTATTTGCCGATGCGGACGCCGTCCGGGTCCACCACGCTCACCAGACCGTCGTAGAAGTTGACCTTGTGGTTGGCGTCCACGGTGCCGATGTAGTAGGTTTTGTGCGTATAGATGTCGCCCAGGATCAGATCCACGTAGGCCGGGTTGCCCAACACGATGTCGTTGAAGAGCTTGAGGCTGAACTGGGCGAACTCGATAGCCCAGCGGCCGATCTTCTCGATCTCTGATCTCTGCTCCTCCGTGATGCCTTTGGTCAGGCCGCCGGGGATGGACGTGCACGGGTGCACCTTGCGCCCGCCGATGATCTCGACAATGTGATGGCCGTACTGGCGCGCCTGGATCACCTTGCCGCCGATCTCCAGACCGACCTTGTGGATGATGCCCAGGATATTGCGTTCGGCCACGGGCGCATCCGGCCCCATCACGAAGTCCGGCCCGCCCAGCGCGTAGAAGTGGGTGGTGTGGTCGGTGAAGTAGAAGCCGCTGTACAGCAGCTCGCGCAGCTTCTTGGCGGCGGGCGGCGGATCTACGTGGTACACGGCATCGGCGGCCTTGGCGGCGGCCATGTGGTGGGCTTCCGGGCAGACGCCGCAGATGCGATTGGTGAGCAGCGGCATCTCCTCCACCGGCCGCCCGACACAGAAGCGCTCGAAGCCGCGCAGCTCCGGGATCTGGAAATAGGTGTTGGCGACGTTGCCCGCCTCGTCCAGGAATATCTCGATCTTGCCGTGGCCTTCGAGGCGCGTGATGGGGTCAATGGTTATTCTCTGCATGTCGCCTCTCCTTCATCCTTCATCCTTTATCCTTCATCCCTTTGCCGTTTCCTGACCACGCCGGTTTGCCAGCGCGCAACAGGGACTTGGCCAGGTTGAAACGATAGAACTGGCCGGCCGGGTCCGGGATGCCGTCCAGGATGCGTTCGATCTCTTCCGGCTCCTTGGCGTCTATGACCGAAGCAAAGGCCGCGATCAAGCGGGCTCCGTAATCCACGACGCCCTCCGCCGGGCCGTAACAGCCGATGCACTGGGCGCTGACCTTGGGGCAGAGCGCGCCACAGCCGCTGCGTGTGGCCGGGCCATTGCACGGTAGGCCCTGTTCCAGCAGGCAGAGCTGTGGATCAATGACCTCGAGGTCCTGAATGCGGACGAACCGCTTGATGGTCTTGACGTTGCGCTGGCGTGGGCATTCATCGCAAACGGTGGAGGGGCCGGCCCCGATGGTCGCGCCGGGGGGCGGCAGTTCGGCTTCACCGCGCAGGGCCTTGATCACCAGCTCGACCACCGCCGCGATCTGGTGACTCTCCGGCGGGCAGCCGGGCAGGTAGTAATCCACGGCCACCACCTGGTCGAGCGTCTTGAGCACGGGGTAGAACTCCGGGATGTGGAGCACGCCTTCCGGCGCGGCGTATTCGAACTGCGGCTCGAGGCCCTGCGGATTATCAGTAGAGACCGAACGGTAAGCGGCTTCGAAGATGTCCTGCGCTCGGCTGAGGTTTGCCAGACCGGGGATGCAGCCTTCGCACGCGCACGAGCCGAAGGCGACCAGGATCTTGGTCTTGCGCCGCAGCAGCCGCGCCAGATGTTCATTCTCGGCATTACGGATGCCGCCGTTGAACAGCGTCAGCGTGATGGCGCCGTCCTCCAGCGCCTCCACGTCCTTGTACTTGGCGTCCATCGCCACCGGCCAGAAAACCACGTCGAAGTTGGCGTCCACTTCCAAGAGCTTCTCGCCGATATTGAGCACGGCGATCTCACAGCCGCCGCAGCCGGCGGCCCAGTACATGGCGAATTTGGGTTTGGCTCCGTTCGCGCTCATGCCGCCGCCTCCTGCTCAAGGGCTGAAGGGTGAAGAGCGAAGGATGAAACTTCCGCTTTCATCCTTTCGCCTTCATTCTTACCCCAATTCAACGGGCCGAGCGCGCGCACTTCTTCCACGAAGCGGGTGATCTCCTGCGCCAGCCGGGCGCCCTCGGCGGCGCTGGCCCATACCAACTTAACGCGCTGCGGCTCGACGCCCAGCGGTGTCAGCGTCCGGCGTAACAGCAGATAGCGGCGCAGCGCCTTGTAGTTCTGTTCGAGGTAGTGGCACTCGCCGGGGTGGCAGCCGGTGATCAACACGCCATCGGCGCCGCCGGCCAGCGCCCGCATGACGAAGGTCGGATCGAGCCGTCCGGAGCACATCAGCCGGATGAGGCGCACGTTGGGCGGATATTTGAGGCGCGCCGTGCCTGCCAGGTCGGCCGCGCGGTAACTACACCAGTTGCAGGTGAAGCCGATGATGACCGGCTCGAATTCTTCTTGGGTGTTCATCGCTTTCTCCGCTGACCTGTAAGTGCTGACGGCCGAGGGAGCCATCCGCCCTCAGGCCGCCACCGCCTCCAGGGCGCGACTGCCGCCCAGGTTCAATATCAGCAGGCCGTCAATTTGCGACAGGATTTGCTCGTTGCTGAAACCCGTGCCGCTGATCGCGCCCGCCGGGCAGGCCGCCACGCACGTCCCGCAGCCCTGGCACAGCGCCGGGTTGATCTCGGAGACCATCCGGTCCTCGTGGAAGAGGATGGCGTTGTAGGGGCACAGGTTATTGCAGATGCGGCAACCCGAGCACTGCGCGGCATTGACGGTGGCGCGCACCGGCTCCAGCGTGATCTCGCCCCGGTCAATGTTCGCCAGCACGCGCGCGGCTGCCGCCGAGCCTTGGGCCACGCTGGCCGGGATATCCTTGGGGCCGCTGACGCACCCGGCAATGAACACGCCCTCGGTCATGGTCGCCACCGGGTCCAGCTTGGGATGTTTCTCGATGTACCAGCCGTCAGCGCTGCACGAGATGCCGAAGAGCTTGGCGACCTCGCGGGCGTCGGCGCGCGGCTGCAGGCCGGCGGAGAGAATCACCATGTCCACCGGGATGCGGCGCTGCTTGCCGGCCAGCGTGTCCTCGACCTGAATGATGAGCCGACCTTCCTCGCCGGGCAGACGGGCGGCGTCGGTCACCTCGGCTACACGGCCCCGGACGAAGAGCGTGCCTTCCTCGAGGACGCGCTGATAGAACTCATCGTAGGCTTTGGCCGTGGTGCGGATATCAATGTAGAAGTTGTAGACGGTAGCGCCGGTGCGCTCATGGACCAGGTGAGCGAACTTCAGGCTCTGCATGCAGCAGATGGCGGAGCAGTAATTGTTGTAGTTTCGGTCGCGGCTGCCCACGCAATGAATGATGCCCACCGCGCGGGGCTTGGTCTTGCCATCGCGCAGGACGATCTCGCCATTCGTCGGGCCGGCGGCGTTGGTCAGCCGTTCGAACTCCAGGCTGGTAAAGACATTGGCCAACCGCCCGTAGCCATACTGTGAGATGCGGCGCGGGTCGAACAGATCGTAGCCGGTGGCCAGGATGATATTGCCGACCTCGACCGTCAGCACTTCATCCTTCTGGTTGAAGTCAATGGCGCCGGTGGGGCAGAGCTTCTCGCAGGCGCGGCAGGTGCCCTTTTGGAAGAAGATGCAATTGGCCGCGTCAATGACCGGATACTTGGGCACGGCCTGGGGGAAAGGCGTGTAGACGGCTTTGCGGTAACCGAGGCCGGCCTCGTACACCTCGTCCACGGCCTTCTTCGGGCACTTCTCCTGGCAGATGCCACAGCCGGTGCACAACGTCGTATTCACGTAGCGCGCCCGCTTCCGCAGCGTGACGACGAAGTTGCCGACGTAGCCCTTCACATCCACGACCTCGCTCCAGGTGAGCAGTGTGATGTTGGGATGTGACCCGGCCTGCACCATGCGCGGTGTGAGGATGCAGGCCGCGCAGTCGAGCGTGGGGAAGGTCTTGTCGAACTGCGCCATGTGCCCGCCGATAGTCGGCTCACGCTCCACCAGGTAAACGTGCTTGCCGGCATCGGCGATTTCCAGCGCCGCCTGGATGCCGGCGATCCCGCCGCCGACCACAAGTGTGGCCGGATGGATGGGGACCCGCAGCGGCTCCAGCGGCTCGTTGTCAATGACCCGCTCGACTGCCCCCGAGACGACGGCTTTGGCCTTGGCAGTGGCAGCCGCGCGATCGGTGTGCACCCAGGAAACCTGCTCGCGAATGGAGGCCAGTTCACACAGGTAAGGGTTGAGGCCGGCGCGCGCGCATGCGCCCCGGAAAGTGCCCTCGTGCAGGTGCGGCGAACAGGCGGCGACGACCACACGCGTCAGGCCCAGTTCCTTGATGTCTTTTTCGATCAACTCCTGGCCCAGGCTCGAGCACATGAACTTGTAGTCGCGCGAGACGACGACGCCGCGCTGCTTCAGGCGGCCACCGGCCCAGTCGCGCACGGCCTCCACATCCACGGTGGCCGCGATGTTGCTGCCGCAGTGGCAGACGTACACGCCGATGCGTTCCTGTGGCGTCTCGCCGGGCAGGTAAAGTGGGAGGGGTTGAGAACTCATCGGTCACTCCATCGAACGCGGCATCCGCGGCATCGGCAGCCCTTCCGGTTTGCCGCGTTTGGGCGGCGGCGCCGCTTCGGCCGGCGGCGGCTCCATGCCGATCTTGGCTAGCGCCGCCCGGGCGTCCACCAGCTCGGTTCCAAAGCCCAGTTGCCGGGGCTCGAAGCCAAAGGCCAGGCCCATCAGCTGGGTGAAGAACACGGTGGGCAGGTGGTAACTGGTGTTGAAGTAGCGATTGGTCTCGGCCTGATAGGCGTCAAGATTCATCTGGCACATCGGGCAGACGGTGACGATTAGGTCGGCCCGGTATTGATCGGCGGCCTGGAGCAGACGGCGGATCAACTCGAAGGCAGTGCCCGGGCTGATCTGCGTCATGTGCCCGCCGCAGCAGTGCGCCTTGAGCGGGAAGTCAATCACCTCGGCGCCGAGCGCCTTGAGCAGCCGATCCAGCTCGTTCGGATATTCGTGATCGGACCAGCGCCTTTCGTAATCGGGGCGCGGCACCATGCAGCCAAGATAAGGCGCCACCCGCAGGCCGGTGAGCGGCCGGCTGACGCGGGCACGGACGGTATCCAGGCCGATATCGTTGATGATCACATCCAGCAAATGTCGGATTTTCAGCGAGCCGGGCTTGTACTGCAGGCCGCCGGCGGCCAGCGCTTCGTTCACGCGCTCGCCCAACACCGGCCGTTCTTGCATGTAGTGATCGGCCTTGGCCAGGTTGAGGTAACAGGCGCTGCATGAGGCAACCAGCGTCCGCGACCCGTTGGCCTGCCGTGCCGCCAGGGCCAGGTTCCGGCCGATCAACGCATAGGCCGGGATCAGGCTGATGCCCAGGTATTCCGTTGCGCCGCAGCAGTTCCAGTCGTGGATCTCCTCCAGGTTCAGGCCCAAAGGCTGGCAAATGGCCGCCAGCGAGTCGGCGTAGGCCCGAGCGCTGCTTTCCATCGAGCAGCCGGGATAGAAGAGGTAATGGTTCATTCGGCCAGCTCCAGTTCTTTGGCGCGCGCCAGGATCGCGTGTAATTGATCAATCTGTTCGATGCGGCGCGGGGTGATGTCCAGGCGTTTTTTCGACAGCATCCCCAGACCCATCGGCGCCATGCCCGGCAGGCGCAGCGGGAAGTGCTTGAGGTAGTGACGGGTGGCCAGGCCAAATTCATAACTGCGCCCATAGGTCTCGACGTTATCCACGAACGTCTGCGAGAATTCCGGCGCCGTCGCATCCCGGTAGAGCCGGGCGCGGATGGCCATGCCTTTGAGCGTGTACATCACATCGGCGATGTGCACGTCTTGCGGGCAGCGCACCACGCAGTGGTAGCACGAGACGCAGATCCACGGGGTATTGCTGCGCAGGACCTCGTCCCGCATCCCGGCACGGATCATGGCGAACAACATGCGGGGCGTGTGATCCATATCGGCCGCCGAGGGGCAGGAGCCGCCACAGGTGCCGCACTGGATGCACATCTCCAGCCGCGAGACCCCCGCGGTGGCAGCGCTGACTTCCTCGAGGAACCGCAGATTGGGGTTAGGGTCGGTGACAGAAACTTCAGGTGCGGTCAAAGCAGACCTCCTCTCACGCGGGAGACACAGGCAATGGAAACAAGCCGACTCTGCTCCGCCCGACGGGTGGAGGTCGGCTTGATGCGAGGCTGGCGCTTTGTGTGAGCAACGCCAACATGTGTTGGCCAACCGGAGAGGCTCATGGCGACTCCTCACCGACCAGGAATTGTGTTTCCGGTAAAGGCCCGTCCTCTGAATGACTATGCTGGGACTTGGCCGCTGCCGCGGTAGTGGCAGATGTCACAACTCTTTCAGCGCAATTGCGCCGGGCCCCAAGACTTGGTTGCGTGAAATATGCCGAAAGCCATCGCTTTTCTCAGAGCCGAGAGAGGCAGGGAAACCGGACCCCCTTGTTTGTTTCTTGGCTCATGTATAGAACAAGTGCAGGCTGGCTGAACTTGTGGTATCGTCCGCCGCATGGACTTTCCCATTGTCGAACTCCTGGACGACCAGGCCAGTTTGGCTTGGCTGCTGAAACACTTTCACCCGACGGGTTTACGCTGCCCCCAGTGCCAAGCCAGCGTGGAACACGCCCGGCCCTTCCGCCAGACC
>JBBIQY010000123.1:0-7774 GCA_037442085.1 Anaerolineae bacterium | reverse complement strand
CAATCTCAGCTTATCATCGGACATGGGCTTGTTCTCCGGCGATTGTTTTGGTGGTACCGACAATCTTACCGGCTGAACAGGCCCCTCATGTTGTGGGCCGCATCAGGCCATTCTGCGATCTACTGAGCCTCTTTATTTTGAGAGCGTAGAGTGAATGCCGGAAGGAGTCACCTCCGGCATGACAGTTTTGCCCGCACTCATTGGCCTGCAAGCCCCGCCGCTCGCCCTCGCCTCAACCCGAGAGGCGGCCCGAACCCTCACCCCGGCCGGCCGTTTTGCCCCGGCGGTTCGCCGCCTCGTCGTCCTCATCCCCGAGGCCGACACAAACAAAGCCGAACTCGCCCGCCTGATTTGGACTCTGGCGGCGCGCGGCGATTTAGCGGTGTTGCTGCTCGGCCTCGGCCGAAGCCCTCAGCGTGAACCGCGCGCCCACCGCCGCCTTGCCACGCTGGCCGCCCTCATCCGCGACAAGCGCGTTTCGGTCGAAACCCGACTCCACCGCGGCGGCGGCTGGCTGGAGGCGCTGCGCGCCGTGCATCGCACCAGTGATTTCGTCCTCTGTCAGGCCGAACAACAGATCATGTTCTGGGGTCTGAGGCGGCAGCCCCTCAGCCAATGGCTGCTGGGGCAGATGGATTCCCCCATCGGTGAGCTGGCCGGCTTCTATCCCCACCTCCCGCCCAACTTCATCAACCCGGCCGCCCGGCTGGCAGCCGCCCTCATCCCCTTCGTCGTCTTTTTCGGGTTCACGGCCCTGCAGCTGCTCATCCACCGCCGGGCAGAGGGGTCGGCTTACGCCATCCTGCTCGCGCTCTCGGTCGTGCTGGAATACGGGCTGCTCGGCCTGTGGAACTACTTCTTCAACTAACGATTGATCCCGACTCACATTGAGGCTTGTTCATGGCTACCACCACCGTTAAAGAAACATCATTTGAATCGTTCAAGCGCGTGCTTATCGGCCCGCGCCTGCAAACGGCCGACGCCCCGCACCAGACCATCAGCAAAAAAGTCGGGCTGGCCGTCTTTGCCTCCGACGCCCTGTCGTCCACGGCTTACGCCACCGACGAAATTCTGATCGTGCTCTTCGCCGCGGGCGCGGCGGCGCTCACCTTTTCCCTGCCCATTGCCCTCGCCATCATCACCCTGCTCGTCATCGTCACCATTTCGTACGAGCAGACCATCCACGCCTACCCCGGCGGCGGCGGGGCCTATATCGTGGCGCGCGACAATTTGGGCGAAGCCCCGGCCCAAACCGCCGGCGCGGCCCTGCTCACCGATTACATTCTTACGGTGGCGGTGTCCATTTCGTCGGGCGTGGCGCAGATCACCTCGGCCTTCCCCGAACTGTTTCCCTACCGGGTCTGGATCGCGCTGGGCATGATTCTGATCATGACCCTGATCAATCTGCGGGGCGTCAAGGAATCGGGCATTGCCTTTTCCATCCCCACTTATTTCTTTCTTGGCATGACGCTCTTCACCATCAGCGTGGGCTTCTTCCGGTACTTCACCGGCACGCTCACGCCGGTATCGGGGGTTGACGCCATGCACCACGAGGAAATACAGTCGCTTACGCTGTTCCTGATTCTCAAAGCCTTTTCGAGCGGCTGCACGGCGCTCACCGGCGTGGAGGCCATCAGCAACGGCATCACGGCCTTTAAGGAGCCGCGCAGCCGCAACGCCGGGGCCACCCTGATTGCGATGACGACCATTCTCGCGCTGATCTTCGTCAGCATCACGTTTCTGGCCGGGCAGATTCAGGCCGTGCCTTCGCACACCGAGACCATCTTTTCGCAGCTGGGCCGGGCCATCTACGGGGACGGCCACCCGCTTTACCTGACACTGCTGGGCGGCACGACCCTCATCCTGATCATGGCCGCCAACACCGCCTACGCCGACTTCCCCCGGCTGGCCGCCCTCCACGCGGGTGACGGCTTCCTCCCGAAGCAGCTCACCTACAAGGGGAGCCGCCTCGTGTTTACGTACGGCATCGTGGCCCTGGCCGCCTTCGCCTCCCTGCTCATCGCCGTCTTCGGCGCGCAGACCACGGCCCTCATCCCGCTCTATGCCATCGGGGTCTTCATGTCGTTCACCCTTTCGCAGGCCGGCATGGCGGTGCGCTGGTGGAAAAGCAGCAAGCTCAAGCCGGGCGAAGAACTGGTGCAGGCAGGCTCCACCCTGCACTACGATCCCAGGTGGAAGCTCAAACTCGTCATCAACGGCTTCGGCGCAGTCTGCACCTTCATAATCATGATCGTCTTTGCCGTCACCAAATTCACTTCGGGTGCGTGGATCGTGGTGTTCCTGATCCCGACTCTGGTGTTCATCTTCTTCCGCATCCACCATCACTACAAGGATCTGGCCGCCGATCTGTCGCTCGATTCGTACGGGGCGCCGGCCCGGGTGCGCCGCCACCGGGTGGTGGTGCCGGTGAGCGGGGTGCATCGCGGCACGCTCGAGGCCCTCAACTACGCCCGGTCGATCTCTCCCGATGTCACCGCCGTGCACATCGCCATCGACCCGGCCGAGGAGCAGAAGATCCGGGCCAAGTGGAACAAGTGGGGCGACGGCCTGCGCCTGCACATCATCCAGTCGCCCTACCGGCTGCTGGTGGAGCCGCTGTTGGACTACATCCGGGAAGTGGCCGGGCAGCGGCAGCCGCACGAAATGCTCACAGTGGTGGTGCCCGAATTTGTGCCCGCCCGAGGCTGGCATAACCTGCTGCACATGCAAACGGCCTTTTTGCTGCGCTTGGGGCTGCTCGGCCTCAAACATGTCGTCATCACCGAAGTGCCCTACCACGTGGGGGATGACGATTGAGACGAAAACAGCAAGGCGGCAAACACTCGTAGGGGCGGGTCTGAGACCCGCCCCTACGGCTGACCATCGACGGAATTGAAAACAGCGAACGGAAATTGCGCCGTTCGCTGTTTTTGTTTTGGGGCGAACCAGCGCCCTAAACTTGTTGACACCTGCACGCAGGTGAGGGCGCTGGCTATCCTTACTGCGCGTCAATCTTCCGCATGATCCCCCACACAAACCGCTCCGACTTGTCGAGCACTTCGGGATCGACGTTGCTGAAGTGGTCTTTGAGGGTGTGGAAGAGCGGCGGCATTTTTGTTTTGGGGTCAAAGTTCAACAGCCCAAGCGTCTTCTGCCCGTAGCGGGCGCAGGTGGACATTTCGGAATCGAGGCCGCGGTAGTGGAAGGGCGTCGCGCCGAGGTCGGGATTCTCTTTGGCGACTGTCTCGGCGATGCTCACCAGTTCGGGGTCGGCCTTCTGCGGGAAGAGGATGGTTTCATCCAGCACGTAGTTGAGGGCCGAGCCCTTGCCGCCGATGTTGTCCAGCACGAGGTAATAGGCCCCGGGCGCGGCAGCGGCGTGGCGTTTGATCCAGTCGGCCATGCCGTAGTGGTTGTAGTGAACCCCAAAAACTGGACAACCTTCAAACCAACAACGCTTTACAATAATGTCCGGTGAGAAAGGGTTCTGACCATGAGCCAGCATCGCACCTACCCACCCGACTTCAAGGCCGAAGTCGTGATCGAATCCCTGCGCGGCCAGAAGAGCGATGCGCAGATCTGCCGTGAACGCGAGATCGCTGCGGATCTGCTCGCGCGGTGGCGGCAGCAGTTTCTGGAGCGCGCGCCCCAGGTGTTTGCGAGCGAACAAAGCCGGTCGGCAGAGCAGGCGAAGATCGCCAAACTGGAGCACTTGATTGGCCGCCTGACGGTCGAGTTGGCGGCGGCAAAAAAAGCCTCGGGGCTCTTGACCTCCCGCGCGGGCAAAAACGGAACCTGGTGAGGCAGTTGGCCGAGGCATTCCCCGTGCGCCTGTTGTGTGACGTGGTGACCTTGCCACGCAGTACGTTCTACTATGCCAGCCAGCGCGCAGCCGACACGGCCCTACTCAGCGCGATGGAAGCGATTGCCTTGGACTTCCCCCGCTATGGCTATCGGCGGATGACCGCAGAACTGGACCGCCGGGGATGGCCCGTCAACCATAAACGGGTCTTGCGCCTGATGCGCGAGAATAGCCTGTTGGTGGAGGTCAAGCGCTATGTACACACCACCTGGAGCCAGCATACCTATGGCCGCTACCCAAACCTGCTGAAAAACCTGATGGTTTCGCGCCCCGATCAGGTGTGGGTCGGCGACATCACCTACATTTGGGTGCAAACCGAGTTCCTCTTCTTGGCCGTGTTGATGGACCTGTTCACGCGGGCCATCCGCGGCTGGGAACTCGCTCGGCATCTGACCGAAGACCTGCCGAAGACGGCGCTCCGGCGGGCGCTGACCACCCATCGGCCCGAGATCCACCACTCCGATCAGGGTGTGCAATACGCTGCGACCGGCTACGTGCAGGTCTTGCAGGAGGCGCACACCCAGATCAGTATGGCGGCCCAGGGCCAGCCTACGGAGAACGCTTATGCGGAGCGGGTGATCCGCACGCTGAAAGAAGAGGAGGTGTCCCTGCACGACTATCTCGACTTCGCCGACGCCTATCAGCACATCGGGCGCTTCCTGGACGACGGGTACATGACCAAGCGCGTGCATTCGGCGCTGGGATATCTCACGCCCGCCGAGTTCCAAGCACACTATTGGGCCCGGACCGTGACCGTCTAGACCAATGCCACTTGACAAGCCCGGCGCGCCGTCTCATACTGGAGCTACCCCAACGGGAAGGCGAGACGGGCTGGCCGGTCGGCTGGTTCGTTTCGTCTGTCTGTTTGCGGGAGATGCCGCTGACCTTGGCACTCGTCGTCTTGGAATCAACGCCTGAAAAAGTGTCCAGCTTCAGGGGTTCACTTCAGGCCGTTCAATTCTTCGATTTCGCCGTTGCGTTCGGGTTCGGCAATCGGCAAAAAGATGAGTTCGAGGCCCAGATACAAACACAGTCGCACGAATTGACCAAAGATGCGCGGCGCTTTGTAACCGCCACAAAACGCGGCGTCATTGTCGAGTTGCAAAAAGTCTGGGATTCCCAGGGTTGTCCAAGTAGTCAAGCAATGGCGAATTACGGTCGCGCTGCTTTTGTCGGCAGCAATGGTTGGGGTGCAGGCGCAGGTGCGCAAGTTCAGCGTATGGAACGCATAGACCTTCGGGCCGTCTTCGAGATAGCGACAAGTCCAATCCAGCGCATGCAGGATGCCCGTGAGCGTCATCAACGGCTTGGGACAGTAAGCCGGAGAAGTTGGGCTCGGCGTGGGCACCACGTGGTGTGCCTGCAAGACCCGATTGATGGTGGCCGGCGACGGGGTGTGCTTGCCCAAGACCGAACGCAATTCGCGCCGGATGGCACGCGCCCCGACCAGACCCCCCTTCTGTTTGGCCAACCGACGGCGGGTTTGGACAATCAAGCGCACAATGCGCGGCGGACAAGCGTTCGGCGTGTGATGCGGACGCCGCGAATGACTGCGAAGCCCAGCCTTGCCCTGCCGCTCGAAACGTTTGTGCCATTTGCTTAACCACCCTCGGCTTCGCTGAACCTTTTCGAGAATGACCTTGTGTGGAACACCTTGCAACCGTAAGCGGATGGCCTGCCAGCGCCGTCGAAGTTCCTGCCTGTCGTCCATGCGTTTGTCTCCTTGTGGGAGACAGCATGGGGCAACTTTGACCTGCGGGCTAATTCCGGAAAACAGTTCACGATGTCCTGAGACCTGACAGATAGGGCCTTATGGCGCGGGTTGCCGCACTGAATATCTGGGAGAGCAGCATGCAACCGCCACTCCGAGCTTGCTGGAGATGCTCGTGAGGCAGACGGTCGCCGATTCGGTATACTTCGGGCAGAGGGCGCGACCGGGCGGGTCGTGCGGTCTTGCGACAACTACACTTTGTGAGGAAGGCGAACCATGAAGCCTCTGCTCGAAAAATTGAGACTCAAAGCCATCAACCCCGGCGCATGCACCGGCGTGGCGGGGTGGATCACCGATCCCAACGGCAAGGAACTGGTCTCGTACAACCCGGCCACCGGCGAACCAATCGCTGCCGTCGTGCAGGCCACAGCCACGACGTACGAGGCCGTGGTGAGTAAAGCAGCAGAGACGTTCCTGGGCTGGCGCAACGTGCCGGCGCCCAAACGTGGCCAGGTGGTGCGCGATCTGGGCGAGGCGCTACGCGAGTACAAAGAGCCGCTCGGCGAACTGGTGACTCTGGAAATGGGCAAGATCAAAGCCGAGGGCCTGGGCGAAGTGCAGGAGATGATTGATATCTGCGAGTTCGCCACCGGGCTCTCGCGCCAACTCTATGGCTTCACCACCCATTCGGAACGGCCCGGCCACCGCATGTACGAGCAATGGCATCCGCTCGGCGTGATCGGCATCATCACCGCCTTCAACTTCCCGACCGCCGTCTGGTCGTGGAACGCCGCCCTCGCTGCGGTATGCGGTGACACCATGGTGTGGAAGCCGGCCTCCGCCGTGCCGTTGTGCGCCGTGGCCGTGCAGCACCTTGCCAACCGTGTCATGGCCGACCATGGCCTGAGCGGCGTGTTCAACCTGCTCGTCGGCATCGGCAGCGAGATCGGCGAGCGGATGCTCAATGATCACCGGCTGCCGCTCATTTCCTTTACCGGATCGGTGAGCATGGGACGGCATGTGGCGGAGGCCGTCGCGCGCCGTTTGGGCCGCAGCCTCCTGGAGCTGGGCGGCAACAACGGAATTATCGTGACCGAGGACGCCGACCTCCAGCTGGCGACTCGCGCCATCCTGTTCGGCGCCGTCGGCACCGCCGGCCAGCGCTGCACTTCCACGCGCCGGATCATCATGCACAAATCTATCGCCCAGGCGCTCACCGACCGGCTGGTGAAAGCCTACAGACAGGTGACCATCGGCAATCCGTTGGATGAGGGCGTGCTGATGGGGCCGCTGGTGAACGAGGCGGCGGTGGAGGCGATGTTCGCCGCGCTGGAGAAGATCAAGCAACAGGGCGGCGAGATTCTCACAGGCGGCAGGCGCCTGCCGGAAAAAGGTCGCTGCTTCGTCGAGCCGACCATCGTGAAGATGAAACAGCAGACGCCCATTGTCTGTGAGGAAACCTTTGCGCCGATTTTGTACCTGATGGAGTACGAGGATCTGGACGAGGCGATCGCCATACACAACGCTGTGCCGCAGGGGCTCTCATCGGCCATCTTCACGACCAACCTGTTGAAGGCCGAAAGATTCCTCTCGCATGCCGGCTCGGATTGCGGCCTGGCCAACGTCAACCTCGGCACCAGCGGCGCGGAGATCGGCCTGGCTTTCGGCGGCGAGAAGGAAACGGGCGGCGGGCGCGAGTCCGGCTCCGATGCCTGGAAGCTGTACATGCGCCGCCAGTCCAACGTCATCAACTGGAGCAACGAGCTGCCGCTGGCGCAGGGCATCCGGTTCGGAGATTGAGATCATCGAGGGTGACGAACGGCTCACTCTCCCGCGCCCACTCGCAGCCAGGCCACGATTTGCTTCAACGCCTCGTACGCCCTCAGCCGCGCCGTATCGGTTCCCTCCGCCTCGGCGGAGGCGATGTGCTGCTCCATCTGCCGCAGGACGATGGGCGTCATCGTCAGCAATGCCTCGGCGCCAGAGGCGGCATACTTCACCAGCACGTAACGGGCTCATGTATAGAACAAGTGCAGGCTGGCTGAACTTGTGGTATCGTCCGCCGCATGGACTTTCCCATTGTCGAACTCCTGGACGACCAGGCCAGTTTGGCTTGGCTGCTGAAACACTTTCACCCGACGGGTTTACGCTGCCCCCAGTGCCAAGCCAGCGTGGAACACGCCCGGCCCTTCCGCCAGACC
>JBBIQY010000122.1:0-7814 GCA_037442085.1 Anaerolineae bacterium | reverse complement strand
AATCAGCGTAATTCGTTATGGGTGCAACGGCCTTCGGTTGGGTCCAACCCTGCCATCCTGCCACGGGGCACTGCCTTACCCGCGCTTACTCAGGCACCCAGCCAGACTTATCTGGACGACAACGCTGCCTCAATTACCTCCACCAGTTGTAGCTGGACCGAAATCAGCAACGCAACAGCCACAAATGGGCAAATGCGCTACACGTTCCCGGTGAACACGGGTACAGCAGGCTGTAGCGTACGATGGCGGCCCCTTAGCAGCTTGCAGCGAGGTGTTTATCAGGTTTGGGTGCAAGTGCCTTCCGTTGGTTCGTGGACAACAAGCCAGTACGCAGATGGAGCCATCTACGAGATTAGGCACCATCTCGAGAGCCAACCCGGTGTTAGCACGAATGAACGCGTCATAGTAAGCCAGCGGGAAGTCATTGACAGCGGGAGCTGGCTCAATCGGAGAATCTATCTCGGCTCATACTTCTTCGCTGGGTTGGGCGCTGATGAGTACATCCTGCTCAGCAACCTGGTTACTGGCACTGTGCCAGGCGATGCACGGCTCGTTGCTGACAGCATCATCCTGGCTCTGGAACGCAGTGTCGCGACTCCGACGCCAACGCGCACATCGACACGCACCCCAACAGCGACTGCGACGCTCTACTTACCCTACAAGCTCTACGTGCCTTTGATTCTGAACAACTGTTGCGGCACGACTGGTGGACAGGGCTACCCACCCCCTGGAGCCAGAGGCGTTCCGACCGAGACGCTTCCGCCGCCGCCAAGTTCTACTCTCGGCGCGTATCCGGGCCCAGTAGCCGATACTGTCACTCCGACGCCGACAGTCTCCACCACCCCGACACCATCACCCTCCCGCACAGTGACGAGCACGCGCACGCCACGCCCCACCCGCACGCCGAGGCCGTAAACGCCACGAGGCCCACACCGGCTATGCTCCGATGTGGGCCTCGCTCGGCAACTCCCACCACTCGCGTCGCTGTCTTCCCGGCAAATCACATATTGCGCTCGATGAATACGCTCACCAATTCGCTTAACATTTGCCGGTGCTCGTTGTCGGGCGCGAGGGCCAGCGCGGCCTGCGCGCGGCCAATGTACGCCCGCGCTTCGTCGAGCGCGGCCTCGATGGCGCCCGAGCCGCGCACCGCCTCCACCACCCGCGCCAGCACGGCGGCGTCGCCGGCATGGCCGTTGAGCAGTTGGGCAAAGTCGGGGTCGTTCGGGTGCTGATCGAGGTAGTACAGCGCGGGCAGAGTGATCAGGCCTTGCCGCAGATCGCTGCCCGCCGGCTTGCCCAGGTGGGCCTCATCCGAGGTGAAGTCGAGCACGTCGTCAACAATCTGAAACGCCATGCCGGCCTCGCGCCCAAACGTCCGCATCGCGTCCACGGCGACTTCATCGGCCTCGGCCAGCAGGGCGGGCGCCTCCGCCGCCACCGCAAACAGCGAGGCCGTCTTGCCGTAGATGCGCCGGAAGTAATTCTCGCGCGAGACGACGTGGTGGCCCAGGAACAACTGCGTCAGTTCACCGTTGACGATGGTCATCAATGTCCGGGCGAAGGCCTTCATCACGGGCACGCTTTCGGCCTCGGCAGCCAGCTCGGCGGCGCGCGCGAAGAGAAAATCGCCGGCCAGGACGGTGGCGGCCGGCGTCCACTGGGCGTTGAGCGTCGGCAGGCCGCGCCGCAGGAGCGAGCCGTCCACCAGATCGTCGTGCACCAGCGAGGCGGTGTGCAGCATCTCGATAGCGCCGGCCAGCGCGATGGAACGCTCGCGCGGCGCGTCGAAGAGCCGCGCCGCCAGCAGGGTCATGGCGGGCCGCACACGCTTGCCTCCGGCGGCCAGCAGGTGATCCATGGCGTAGGTCAGGGCCGCATGCTGCTCCCCCGTCACCGCTTTCATGCGGGCTTCGACGGCGCGGATATCGGGCTGAACCGGTGCTAAGACATCTGCCAGCGTCCGGGCCTGAAGGGGGGGCGACGTTGTCATCACCATGCGATACTCCCGATTACCATCGAAATAGTCGCGCCGCGTTGTGACTGGTGACGGCGGCGGTCGTTTCTAGTGGGACGCCTCGGATCACGGCCAGGCACTCCGCCACTTCCTTTACGTACGCCGGCTCATTGCGCTTCCCGCGCCGTGACTGAGGCGTCAGGTACGGCGCATCGGTCTCGATCAGGATTCGATCCAGCGGCACGTCGGCGAACAACGCCCGCAGCGCCTCGTTCTTCTTGTAGGTGAGCGGGCCGTCCACGCCCAGGAAGAAGCCCAGGCGCACCGCCTCTTCCGCCAACGAACGGTCGCCGGAGAAGGCATGTAGCACACCGCCCGAAGCAGGGGGCTGATCGCGCAGGACAGTCAGCACTTCGGCGTGCGCTTCCCGGTCATGAACGATGACAGGCTTGCCCACGTCGTTGGCCAGCTCAATCTGGCTGCGGAAGACGGCCTCCTGTTCCGTTCGTGATAATTTTCTCCAATACAAGTCTATCCCAATTTCACCGATTCCGACAACTTTGGGATGCTTTGCCAGGGCGCGAACTTCGGCCAGGGCGGCAGGAGTGGCCTCGGCGGCGGAATTGGGGTGGAAACCGACGGCGGCATACACCGCCGGGTATTGCTCGGCCAGCGCCAGGGCGCGGCGGCAGGTCGTCAGGTTGACGCCGGGGATCAGGATGCGCTCGACGCCCGCCGCCAGCGCCCGCTCAATGACCAGTTCGCGATCGGCGTCGAACTCCGGGAAGTCCAGATGACAGTGCGTGTCAACCAGCATAAAAAAATCCACAGATCATCCAGATCCCACAGATTGGCCGCCTCTGTGAAATCCGTGAGACCTGTGGATGAGGGCGCGCTGCGCGGCGCCGGGTTATTTCAGGCCGGCGATTCGCAGCCCGTCATCCAGCACCGGCTTGACATGCGTTGGGTCGCGCACTTCGCAGTATACGCGAATGATCGGCTCGGTGCCGGAGAAGCGGATCAGGCACCAGCCCGCGCCGTCGGCGAACACGAACTTAAAGCCGTCGGTTGTGTCAATGCGCTCGACCTTCAGGCCGCCGAGCGAGATGCCGGGTTGAGCGGCGGCCACTTTCTGCCGGACGCTGGCGCGCTGCTCGTTCGGAAAGATCGTGTCCACCCGGTCATAGTAATGGGCGCCGACCTTGTCGTATAGCGCCTGCAGCAATTGCGATGGCTTCTTGCCCGTCTTCACCATGAAGTCGAGAAACAGCAGATTGCCGAGGATGCCGTCGCGTTCGGGCACGTTGCCCTTGAAGGCGTAGCCGCCGCTCTCCTCACCGCCGATCATGGCGTCGGTCTCCAGCATCTTTGGTGCGACGAATTTGAAGCCGACGCCGGTTTCGTACACTGGCACATGGTAGAGCTTGCCGAGCTTATCGAGCATCGCGCCGGCGCTGAGCGTCTTCACGATCGGCCCGCGCTGGCCGCGCACCTCGAGCAGATAGTAAGCGAGCAGGGCAAAGACCTGTAATTGGTTCAGGAAGCGCCCATTCTCGTCGCCAATGCCCATGCGGTCGGCATCGCCGTCGGTGATCAGCAGCACATCCGCGCCGCGCTCCACGGTGGTGCGCAGGCCCACGTCCACGTTGGGCTGAATCGGCTCCGGGCGGCGCATCTCCGGAAAAGATGGGTTGCGCGTGGCGTGGATTTCTTCGACGACGGTCTTGCCGCCCGCCAGCAGGCGCGGGAACCAACCGCCGCCGTTGCCCCACATCGCGTCCACCAGCACCTTCAGCCCGGCCGCCTTGATCGCCTCGATATCCACCAGCTTGTGCAGGTTCTCGATATACGCTACCGAGGCGTCGAACTTGCGGATCAGGCCCTGCGCTTCGGCGGCGGTGTAGGCCATCGTCCGCACGCCCTCCGAGCCGGGGATGCGCCTTTCAATTTCGGCGAGGCCGTCCGGGTCAATGGCCCCGCCGTTCGGGTCGCGTACCTTGAAGCCGTTGTCGGTGGGGGGATTGTGCGAGGCCGTGATGTTAATGGCGCCGACGGCTTGTTTGTTGACCACGGCGTAGGCGATGACGGGCGTCGGAGTCGGGCCGTCGGTGAGCCAGACCTTGAGGCCGTTGGCCGCCAGCACTTCCGCCGCCGCGGCCGCGAAGTTCTCCGAGCCGAACCGCTTGTCATACCCGATGACGACCTCGCGTCCGCCCCAGCCCTTGTTGAGTAGATAAGCGGCGAAGCCCTGGGCGCAGCGCCGCACGTTGGCGAAGGTGTAGTCTTCGGCAATCATGCCGCGCCAGCCGTCCGTACCGAACTTGATCGAGATTTCCTGCATCATGCTTCTGCTGCCTGCTTTGGAAGTTGTGAGAGTTTGCGCTGGAGCGGGTCCAACATTTCCCGCGCCAGATCAATCACCGGTTGAGCGTCGGCGGCGGTCATGGCCTTGACCGTCGTATCGTACAGCGCCTTGCCGCTGAGGATCTGTTCGCGCCCAAAGATCTGAACCAGCCCGCCATGTGTCGAGGGCAGGTCCACGCTTTCCTTGAGCAACAACAGGGCCTTCGCCGCCAACCCTGCCGCCGTGTAAGCTCGGATCGCCGTTCGCGCCAAGACGGCGCGCGAATTCCTCGGGGCTATACTTGGCCGTATGCCGAAAATTGTGTAATTCGGCCTGTAGGCGCGGGTCTGAGAGCCGCGCCTACGAAATTACACACAAATCGGCAAACCGCCCTATACTTCGCGCCCATTCTTCAGGGCCTCCAGGTCGGCGTCCACCATCATGCGCACCAGTTGCTCAAAGCTCACGCTCGGCTCCCAGCCCAGCACGTGACCGGCCTTCGCCGGGTTGCCGATGAGCAAATCCACCTCCGCCGGGCGGTAGAACTTCGGGTCTTGCACGACGAAGTCACGATAATCCAGTCCGAGGTGGGTGAAGGCGACCTCGCACAATTCCCGTACCGAGTGAGTCTCGCCGGTTGCGATCACGTAGTCGTCCGGCGCCGCCTGTTGCAGCATCAGCCACATGGCGCGGACGTAATCGCCGGCGTAGCCCCAGTCACGTTTGGCCTCGAGGTTGCCCAGCCGCAGCCGCTGCGCCAGGCCGAGTTTGATCTTGGCTGCTCCGTGCGTCACCTTGTGGGTGACGAACTCCAGGCCGCGCCGGGGCGACTCGTGATTGAACAGGATGCCCGAACAGGCGAACAGGTTATAGCTCTCGCGGTAATTGACGGTGATCCAGTGACCGTAGACCTTGGCGACGCCGTACGGGCTGCGCGGGTAGAAGGGCGTGGTCTCGGTCTGCGGCACCTCGACGACTTTGCCGAACATCTCGCTGCTGGAGGCCTGGTAGAACTTGATGCGCGGATTGACCTGACGAATGGCTTCCAGAATGCGTGTGACGCCCAGGGCGGTGAATTCGCCGGTGAGCACAGGCTGCTTCCAGGAGGTCGGCACGAAGGATTGCGCGGCCAGGTTGTAGACCTCATCCGGCTCGAACTCTTTGATCACGTCCGTCAGCGAGGTCTGGTCCAGTAAGTCGCCCTGCACGATCTCCACGTCGTTCTGGATGTGACGGATGCGGTCGAAGTTGATCGTGCTGGTGCGGCGCACCATGCCCACGACGCGATAGCCCTTCGCAAGCAGGAACTCTGCCAGATAAGAACCGTCCTGGCCGGTGATGCCGGTGATGAGCGCAGTAGGCACGAGCGATGTCCTTTCCGATCAGGCGAGGCGAACCTGCTGGCGTTCATATTCGAGCAGGTCACTCAGTGTCTGTTCAAAGGTCAGGCGCGGCGCCCAGCCCGTGCGTGCGCGGAACTTGGTCGCGTCGCAGACGATGTCCGGCGTATCCGCCGGGCGCAGCCGCGCCGGATCTGTTTCCACCTGGATCGCGCGCGAGGCGCAGCTCAACAGGAAATCGAGCAATTCGCGGATGCTGCGCGAGCGGCCTGAGCCGATATTGTACACGTCGCCGGGTTCGCCGTGCTCCAGCGCCAGCACGTACGCGCGCACCATGTCGCGCACGTCGGTGAAATCGCGGCGCGTCGTCAGGTTGCCTACGCGCAACACCGGCGGTTGTCGGCCCGCCTCGATCGCCGCGATTTGCGAAGCGAAGGCGGCGGCCACGAACCGGCCGCTCTGGCGCGGCCCGATGTGGTTAAAGGGCCGCACGCGCACGATCGGCAATTGTCGGCTGAGAAAATACTGCTGGCCCATTAGATCCTGGGCCACTTTGCTGACGCCGTAGGGGCTGTCGGGGCGAAAGGGTTGAGCCTCATTGACCGGCAGGTCGGACGCGGCGACGCGGCCATACTCTTCCATCGAGCCTAGCACCAGGATGCGCGGCATCAGCCCCTCGGCCAGCACCGCCTCGAACAGGTTGAGTTGCACGTGCACGTTGGCCTCGAACGTTTCCCACGGCCGCGCCCAGCTCTCGCCGACGACAGCCTGCCCCGCCAGATGGTAGATGCGGTCCGGCCGCACCTGTGCGATCAGGGCGCGCGTGGCCTCGGCGTCGAGCAAATCCGTTTTGAGCGTGAGCAGCCCAGCGGGTGCAAAGCTGCGCCGCGTCAGGCCACGCTCACAGCCCCAGACGCGCACCCGCTCTCCAAATTCGCTCAAAAGGTATTCGCTGAGATGACCCCCAGCAAAGCCGCCGCTGCCTGTGATGAGGATTTTGAGAGGCGTGCTGGGTGAGGCTGTAATCATCCGGCGCGCATTATACCGTGAGGTGTGCACAGAGCCACCGCCCGCGTAGGCGGCGGGCGTTTTCCAGGCCGTCGCAACGTGCCGTTATCATGAGGGGTGCATTCCAGATTTTTGGCCGCCCTTCGACTGCGCGCCGCTCAACGAGCGGCGCTCTCCTGAGCGAAGCCGAAGGATCAGGGCGCAGCCTGCCGAATAATCGAAATGCACCCTATCATGAGTGTGCACGCAAAGGTTGTCAGCCGCTCCTTCGACTGCGCGGGCAAAAGCAGCCCGCTCCGCTCAGGATGCGGCTGTCACTGACATCTTTTGCGTGCACACCTATCATGAGAGAGTTTTGACAGCCTCTCGTCGCGCGGTTATAATCCCTGCGCCCAAATCGCAGTGGAGGAAAATTCGGTGAGTGATTTGCAAGCCCCTGAAACCGGTACAGCGGCGATGGATGCGCCTGTGCGCCTGGAAGACTTGAGACCGAAGATGCGCCTGACTGGGACGGTGAAGAAGGTGGAATTGTTCGGCGCGTTTGTGGATGTGGGCGCCGGGCGCGACGGGCTGGTGCACATCTCGCAATTGCGGCCCGAACGAGTCAACAACGTGGCCGACGTCGTCAAGGAAGGTGAGCAGGTGACCGTCTGGGTCAAGAAGGTGGATGTCGCCAATGGCCGCCTGGATCTGACGATGATCGAGCCGCTGGCGGTGGAATGGCCCGAGCTGAAACGCGGCCAGGTTTACACCGGCAAGGTCACGAAAACGGAGAGGTTCGGCGCGTTTGTGGATATCGGCGCTGAACGGCCGGGCCTGGTGCATATCAGCGAGATGGCCACCCACCGGGTTGCAGACGTCCACGAAGTGGTAAAAATCGGTGATGAGGTGCGCGTACAGGTCATCGGCGTGGACCCGCGCAAGAAACAGATCAGGTTGAGCATCAAAGCCGCCGAGGCCGCCGAGAAGCAGACGGAGACCGAAGAGTCTGAAGAGACCGTCGAGAACTTGACGGCCATGCAGGTTGCGTTCCGCCGCGCCCAGCAGACCGCTGGCCGGAGACGCACCGGCTCCGATTTGGGGAGTCGACGGCGTAAACCCAAAGACCGCGGCGTTCAGGAAGACCTGCTCAATCGGACGTTAGCCAGCCGCCGCAAGTAAGTCT
>JBBIQY010000121.1:0-7832 GCA_037442085.1 Anaerolineae bacterium | reverse complement strand
AGACTACAGATGGCAGACCTCCGAACAAGGCGGTCAGCCGTCTGCGGTCCGCGATCGTCTAAACAAAGATGATCTGGCTACGCTCCGGCCCCACGCTGACCAGCGTTATCGGCACGCCGGTCAGGGCCTCGATGCGGCGCAGGTAGGCGCGGGCCGCCTCGGGCAAATCGCTCAGACGGCGTGCGCCGGTCACGTCCCGATCCCAGCCGGACAACGTTTCATATTCGGCGGTGAAGGGCGATAGGTCTGCCGGGCCGAGCGGCAGTTCTTCGTGCCGCGCCCCGTTCGTCCTGTAGGCGGTGCACAGCCGGATCGTTTCCAGGCCGGAGAGCACGTCGAGCTTGGTCAGGGCCAGTTCAGTCAGGCCGTTGACGCGGATGGCGTAGCGCAGTAGCACCAGGTCGAGCCAGCCGCAGCGGCGCGGGCGGCCGGTCGTTGTGCCGAACTCGTCCCACGGGTTGCGGCCGGTGCCGCGCAGCCGCTCGGCTTCGGCGCCGAAGGCCTCCGTGGGGAAAGGGCCTTCACCCACCCGCGTCTGAAACGCCTTGGTGACGCCCAACACGCGGCCCACGAACCGGGGGCCGACGCCCAGCCCGTTGAACACGCCGCCCGCTGCCGGCGAGGAGCTGGTGACGTACGGATAGGTGCCGTGATCTACGTCGAGCAGCGTGCCCTGGGCGCCCTCGGCGATGACGCGCGCGCCGGCCTGCAGTTGTCGGTGCAGGTAGAGGGCGGTGTCGGTGACGTAGGGCGCGAGGCGTTGCGCGTGTGCGGTAAAGGCGGCGGCAATGGCGACCGGGTCGAGCGCGGGCTGGCCGTATAGCTTTTCGAGATAAGGGTTGGTCTGCCGAATGTGCTCGGCGATACGGTCACCCAATACTTCCGGCCTGAGCAACAACTCCGCGCGCAGGCCGTGGCGCGAGACTTTGCCGGTATAGGCCGGGCCGATGCCGCGCCCGGTGGTGCCGATCTTGCCGCCGCTGCGGGCCGCCTCCTCGGCGCGGTCGAGGGCGATGTGCGCAGGCGTGATCAGGTGGGCGGCTGCCGAGACTTTGATGCGCGCCGGCGATACGTCTACGCCGGAAGCCGCCAGCTGATCCAGCTCTTCGATCAGCCGCGCCGGGTTGATGACCATACCGTTGCCCAGCACGCTGACCACGTGCGGCTGGAGGACGCCGGAGGGCAGCAGGTGCAGCTTGTACAGCCGCTGCCCGACGGTGACGGTGTGGCCGGCGTTGTCGCCGCCGGAATAGCGCGCCACGATGTGAGCGTTTTCGGCCAGCAGGTCGGTGATGCGGCCCTTGCCTTCATCCCCCCACTGCGCGCCGACCAGGATATCGAGTGGCATGAGAACCCGATCCTCAATCTCTGATCTCCAGTCTCCGTCCGAAGAATTCGAGATTAGAGATTAGTACGCCCCATTCCCCAGCAAGACGCGCGGGATGGTGCGGAGTATGATGGTGATGTCCAGCCCGAGCGACCAGTTCTCGATGTAATAAATGTCGAGCAGGCAGCTCTCGTCGAAGGTCAGATCGCTGCGGCCCGAGACCTGCGGCAGGCCGGTGATGCCGGGTTGCACCTCCAGCCGCTGACGTTGCCAGGGCAGGTACTGCTCGACTTCGTGGGGCAAGGCGGGGCGCGGCCCCACCACGCTCATCTCGCCGCGCAGCACGTTGAAGAATTGCGGCAACTCGTCGAAACTGGTGCGGCGCAACAGGCGGCCCAGCCGCGTCTGACGCGGATCGTTCCGGATCTTGAACAGCGGCCCGCGTGCCTCATTGTACTCCCACAATTGATCCAGCTCGTCCTCGGCGTTGGCGCGCATGGAGCGGAATTTGTAGATGGTGAACTGCCGCCCACGCTCGCCGACCCGCGTCTGTCGGAACAGCGCCGGCCCGGGCGACTCGAGCCGAATTAACCAGGCCGCCAGCGCCATCGGCAGCGCCATCAGCGTCAGCACCAGCACGGCGAGGACGGTGTCCAGCGCGCGTTTCAGGAGGCGGCCCACCCGTGAGATACGCGCCTCCTTAAGGCCGATCAGCGGGATGCCGCCGATATCGTCCACGTCCAGCCGGCTGAGCGAGAGCTGAAACACATCGGGCGCCACGCGCACGCGCACCTGCGCCGCCTCACAGGCGCGCACCAGCGCCGCGATCTTGCGCTGGTACATCCACGGCAGGGTGATGATGACCTCGTCCACCGGCTCCTCCTGCAGCACGGCTTCCACCCGTTCCAGCGCGCCCAGGTTCTTCAGCCGCCCCAACTCGGACTTGGACGGGTTGTCGTCAATGAAGCCCACGACTTGGTAGCCGAGGTCGGGCCGTGCCGCGATGGTGCGGACGACGGCGCGCCCCAGCTCGCCCGCGCCAACGATGAGTACCCGCGCCACGCCGATCCCGCGCCGCCGCAGTTGGGCGCGCACCCAGCGCAGCACCAGGCGCGCTGTGCTCAACAAGCCGACGGTAAGCACGATCACCCAGATGATCATCAGGCGGGAGTACACCAGCGGCAATAGCAGGAAGACGGCCACCAACAGGATGACGCCGGCCGTGGTGGTGGCGTTGAAGATGCGGTAGACCTCGGTGAACCAGCTGCCGCCCCGCTGCGGCGTATAGGCGCCGTCTAGATACAGGAAGATGAGCATGAGGCCGGAAAAGGCCAGCTGCATCGAGGCGTATTCGGAATACGGGGCGAAGAACTGCTCGCCGACCGGCACAATCCACTGCGCGATGTAGCGCAGGTAGTACGCCAGCGCGAAGGCGGCGTTGATCAGCACGATATCCAGCAGGATCAGTAACGCCAAGCTGCGGTAACGCTTCATAGACAAGGGTCAGGCAAAGCTTTGCGGTAAGTCTCCACAGTACGGCGCGCCGTAGCCGGCCAGGTGAAGCGCGCTGCGTGCTCCGGGCCGCGCGCCGCCAGTTCGTCGCCGGTGGTGAGCGCCCGGCTCAGGGCCGCGACCAGGGCATCCACATCCCCCGGCGATGTGAGCAGCGCCGCGTCACCGCCGGCCTCCGGCAGTGACGAGACGTTGGATGTGACCACAGGCCGGGCGCAGGCCAGCGCTTCGGCAACCGGCATCCCGAAGCCCTCGAAGGAAGACAGATAAACGAATACGGCACAGGCGTTATACCACAACGGCAGGTCATCTGCCGGCAGATAGCCGGGGAAGAGGACGCGCTCGCGCAGGCCCAGCCGCGCCACTTGCTCGAACAGACTTTGGTAGAACCAGCCCTTAGCGCCGGCCAGGATGAGATGGAGATGGGAGATTGGAGATTGAGAGCGAAGGCGGGCGAAGGCTTCAATCAGGGTGGTCAGGTTTTTGCGTGGCTCGAGAGTGCCGAGGTAGAGGAGGAAGTGTGGCGGCAGGCTGTGGCGCGTGCGAAACGCCTCGACCTCGGCGCGCGGCAGCGGGCGGAAGCGCGGATCCACGCCGGGGTAGGCGACTTCCACGCGCTCGGCAGACACGCCCAGCAGACGCACCACATCTCGTTTGGTGCTTTCGGAGATGGCGATGACGCGGCGCGCGCGGCGGCAGGAGATGGCGGTGAGCGTCGAAAGATACAGCCGCTGCAGAGCCGGGAAGTTTTCGGGGAACAACCGAAAGGAGAGATCGTAGACGGTGACGACGGTGGGCGGCGCGCCGGTGAGTGGCGAGGCGAAGGCCAGCGAATGCAGCAGGTCGGGCCGGAGGCGCGCCAGCGCCCATGGCTGCGCGAGCTGTTCCCACAGGATGCGCACCAGCGGGCGGTGCGTCGGCCAGCGGCTGCGGATGACACTGGCGCGGGCCATCTCTGGCCGGCCCGCGCCGACCAGAACGGTAAAGTCAAAGTCGGGCGCAGCGGCGGGTAGATGCTTCAGCGTGTTGTGGATGTATTGATGAATGCCTGCGCTGCGATAGGACGCGCCGCCGAAGAGTAAATGCGCATTGAGCGCGACGTGCGGCATGACCGCATTATAACGGAGCGCCCGGCGGCGCCGAAAAAAATGGAAGGCAGGTTCAACCTGCCTTCCATTTCGAGCATTCGGGTGCGTGCTGACTACGGTAAAGCGTGAGCACGCTTTCCGCCGGTGTTACGGCAGCCGGGTGATGCGACCCTGACCTGCCTCGGGATACTGGGCGGCGGTGATGACCCGGCCCAGCGGCCCGGTGATGTAGTTGCGCAGCGCCTGCAGGTACGTCGCGCCCACCGGAATGAAGGGGGCGTTGCGGTACGGGTACTGATCGCCGCCGCGCGCCAGGAAGTCAATCGTTGCGATGTTGACGTTGGGCGCGCCGGCCACCACCTGCCCGTCCTGCACGAGGTACGTGCCGTCGTTCAGCCGGATCTCGACCACGCGCGTCCCGGGCGTTAGCACATTGCCGGCGTTGTCCACCACCTGCCGTGTGCCGCTGGCGCTCCAGCGCAGCGTGAAGCCGGCGATCTGCGCAAAGCGGCCATCCACGCCCTCCACGTTCGATACCGCGTTCTCCATGATCTCCTTGAACTGCGCCGGCGGGATGTTCGGCACGATGGTGACGAAGTTCAGGAACGGCGCGATGCTGCTCAGCGTAAGCTCGGTGAGATTGCCGGGCGGGATGATGTTGTTGTTGCGGATGCCGCCGCCGTTCTGCAGCGCGACATTGGCCAGAGGCGCGCCGAAAGCCGCCGCGTTCTGGTTGGCCTGCCACAATAACGCATCAGCCATCAGGTTGCCTAGGTTGGTCTCCTGCGTCCGGACGCCGGGGCTGCGCAGGCCATTGAGGGGCACTTCGGTCGTGCCCACAACGGTCGTTGCCAGGCTCGCCAGGTAAGCCTGTACTGGCTCGACCACCTGGGCCTGCACGACCGGATCGGGCGCCACGGCATCCGGGTTGTTGCCGCCGGCCACGCGCACCGGCCCGCTGCGGCGGCTGACGGAGATGAGCCGTCCGTCTTTATCGAAGTCCACGATCAACCGCCCGATGTACTTGTAGTCGCCGTTGGTGGTCACCACCGGGATCGTTGCGCCATCGGCGCCCTGAGCGTACATCGGATAGGGGCCGAAGATGTTGCGGTCGCCGGGGACGAGCAGGTTGCCGGGGTTGGCCAGCAGTTCCTGCCCGCCGCCCGAGACGATGATATCCACGCCATGCAGCTGGGCCGCTAGCGCGAAGTCCTCGTTGATGCCCTGCAACTGGCCAAAGACGAGTATCTGGTTGTAGCCGTTGGCCTCCAGCCGGTTGATCTCCGCCTGGATGGCGGCCACGTAGTTCGGGTCGGCCACCACATTGCGCGGGCTGGAGATGGCCGGCAGCAACGGCGTGGTCACGCCGATGACGGCGAGGCATTCGCCGTTGGGCAGCTCGATGACATGGCTCTTGACCAGCCTGCCTTCATCCACGAAGGCCTGCAGGCGCGGCTCACCGCTGAAATCCAGGTTGGCGCTGACGAACTTGACGCCGCCGGTGAAGCCCGCGATGAAGTCGGCGAACACGTCCGGCCCCAGGTCGAACTCGTGGTTGCCGATGGCCAACGCGTCGAAGCCCATCAGGTCCATAGCAATGGAGTCGTAATAGGGCACGCCTTTCGCCAGGCTGGCATCGAGGTTGGGGCCAGGGATGATGCTGTCGCCCGCGCTGACGAAGACGACGCCGCGCCGGCCCGGTCCCTGCAGGGCCTCTGCGCGCAGCCTGTCTGCCAGAGCCTTGAACCGCGCCACGCCGCCAAAGTCCGGCTGGCCCGGCGCGTTGACGATCTTGGATTCGTGGTCGTTGCTTTGCAGCACGGTCAGCGTGTGATCGGTGGCCGTGCGCGTGACGCGGAAACGGGCTTCGACCGCGTCGTGGTCGGAGACGCGCAGCGGCGTCGTCGCATCGCTGCTCAGCACATGGGGGTAGCCGGCGTTGAAGTGCAGGAAGTCAAGCCCGACGAACTGGTTGCGCAGGGCGTGGCTGATCAGGATGTGGTCCAGCACCTGGCTGTTGCCGTCGAACACGAAGGAGAAGCGCTCGGCCTCGCGTTCCGAGAACACCATGGCGTACAGCGGGGCCGGGCCGGCGAGGCCCTCCAGGATGGCGATGGGGTTATCGGGCCCCTCGCCGGGCTCGGAGAACTCGAAGTCGTTCAGGTCGCCCGCCACCATGACCCAGGCATTGGGGTCGGCGGCGAGCAGCTGGTCGGCGAAGGCGCGCACCACCTGCGCCTGTTGCTTGCGCTGGACTTCGGTGACGCGGTTGGGGTTTTGGCCGTTGAGCGTGGAGATGCTGTACAGCGCCTCGTCGCCGCTCTTGCTCTTGAAGTGGTTGCCGATGATGGTGAGCAACTTGCCCTGGAGATTGTTGGTGACGTTGAAGACGCCCACCAGCGGCTCGCGTCCGGGGCTGGCGCTGGCCGGCCCAAAGGCGGCAGACACGCCGGGCACAATCGCATTGGTGAGTTGATAGGCGCGCACCAGGTCAACACGGTTATCGTCCCACAGGAAGCCGACCTCGATGCCGCGCACGTCGCTGGTCTCGAAGGAGGTGGCGACGTAGTCCGTCCCGGCGACGGAGTTGATGCGGTTGCCAAGTTCCTGGAGGATGGCGGTGTTCTCCACTTCCTGCACGACCAGGATTTCCGGCAACTGCAATTCCAGTTGCACCGCCAGCGCCAGCTTGGCGAGCTTGGTCTCGAGCTGGGCCGGCGTGGGCGTCGAGCCTTCGTCCGCCTTGTTGGGATTGTCAATCAGGTCGAACAGATTCTCGACGTTGAACGTGGTGATGGTGAGGTTGCCGCGATGACCGGAGCGCCTGCTCACCGGGGCGGTCGGCACGGGTTGCGCCTCGAGTCCGCTGAAGCTCGCCGGCTGCAGCTTGTACATGCTGAAGGTATAGTCCACCACGCCGGTCAGGCTGGCGAGGCTGTCACCCGGGCGCACGATGATCGGCGTAGCCAGGCTTTCGTCGTCCACCGCGATGCGTTCCGGGTTGTAATCCACCAGGCCGTCGTAGCCATCACCGGTAGCGCGCAGCACGAGGTGCTTACTGCTAGGCTGGTAGCCTGAGCCGGGGCGTGCATCACGGCGGGTGAGCACCGCGAATTCACCGAATTGATTGGTTGGGGCGACGACGCGGGCGTTCCGCACATTAATCAGCATGCCTTCGAGCGGCTCCCAGAAGGCGATGCCGTCAGCCAGGTTTTCGTCGGGCAAGTCGTTCAACGGAACTGGTACAGGCAGAGGGTTGCCTCTCGATTCCACCACGACCGAGGTGACGTCGCGCAGCCGGGTGAGCGGCAACGACGTTCCAAACTGCTGCTCCTCCACGCGGCCCGTAACCAGCACCAGATCGCCGACTTGGGGCGTAACCACACCCGTGGCGCGCCCGGTGTCGGACACAAACAAGCCTTCGGAGGTCAAGGGGTTGCCATCCCCCGGTTGCGACTGAATCCAGAAGCGCCGGCCATTTTTATGAATCAAAGTGACAACGCCGCGCGTCGTCACGATCTGACCGGCCAGCGGCGAAAACTGCCCCTCGCCCTGGATCACCGGGATGGGCGTCACCGTCTGGGCCTGAGTTACGCCGAGAGCGCCGCCTGGCCAGCCAAGTGTGAACGCCAGTAGAAAAACGAGCACGCTTTTCAGTGTCTGTCTCATACTGAGCCTCCATTGGATTGGGTTGTGGATAGAACGTGCGTTGTGCCATACAGGCGCTCAAGGTGAGCGCCCGCCAAACCATGCCGCCAGCTTCGGGGAATGCTGAAGATGGTGCGGCAAGTCAAGCAAGCCAAGCTTAGCCGGGCAAACTCAACAAAAACTCAACGACTGCTCAACGTCGGATGAAACCGAAAATTTCGACCGGCTTTGGGCGGAAATTTGCAGCCTGATACAGC
>JBBIQY010000120.1:0-8097 GCA_037442085.1 Anaerolineae bacterium | reverse complement strand
TCTCTGAATAGAGCACGGCAAAGGCATCTTCATTAACCCGGCTGAAGAATTCCTTGTAAAAAGTACCTGCCCATGAGTTTTCCAGCCGTTGGCGTTGTTTCTCGGGCAACTCACTGGTGGCGCTAATCAGCGCAGGTTGTTGGTGTTTGATGTTTTTCTTGAACATGCGCCTATTGTATTAAACTTTTGCCCTTTTGAGGAGGGTAGAAGTGCCTTTTTGCAGTGGACTCTAGTCATGATTTCGCAACATTTCTGACCGCAGGGACAGGTGCTGTCGCAGTCTTGTGTGCGCTCCTAGCCATTGTGCCGCCGGGCGCCTTGCCTGCTGCTGTGTGCGCAGTGTTTTGGGGATTGTCAACAACCGCGATTGTTTACTATGATAACACTGGCGCGCCAAGGTTTTGGGTGTGGGCTAGGAACTCCGCCGGAGCTATCACAACCGGAATCATTGCTTGAAGCTAGCAATTTCCCGTCAGCCCCGAATGCAGGCTCAAGCCTGCGTTCGGGTTTTCATAGTCCTCTCAGGAGCGTGAAAACATGGCAATGTAATGCAGATGTGAAGATTTGGCTGAATGATCGAGCACTACGGGAGATAAAACATGACGCTCTCCACCCATCCACCTTCTCAACGGCGGCTTTCCGGCCTAGTCTGGGGGCTGTTGGTCCTTCTCAGTTCTGTCGGCGCGCCATTGATGATGATTTTTGTCATTTGGATCGACTATCAAATCTGGACACAAGGGTTTTCGATTCTGCTAGGCGTCGTGCTGATCGTTTTGGGGTTTCTATTGGCATTCTTATCCCTGAGCGTTTCTCCATTTCATGTTCCCGCAACCGGGTCACGCTTCGCGCAGATGATCAACGGCTATTTACACCTGGGCGCGGCGCTTTTCGTGCCTCTCTGGATCTTCCTCTTTACTTGGCAAGCAGAGAGCTTCGCTCGTTTTGTGCCGGTTTTTGTGGCCTTTAGTTTTGGGGTCAACTTGCGCCGCTGGCAAATACAATTTGCGCTGCCAACCCCTTCTTTACCCGTGCGTCTCTTGGAGCATTCCAGGCAGATGGCGCTCGCTGTAGCAGTTGGTTTACTCAGCGCCTTTTATGTCGGTGTTCCTGTCTTTCTGCCATATCGGTAAGCAGGCCCAGATTTGCGCATTGCGGCGGCGCTGTATCAGGGAGATGGCGTCCACATTTCGGATCGGGAGATGATACTGACTTATGTGCGCTGCTTCAGCCCGCCAGCCGATCCTCCGACGCCATCACCACATACCAGCGCCTCTCCTCGGGGTCGTAGGCCAGCTCGTAGACGCGCTCGCGCGTCGTCATCACCAGTGTGTGCAGGCGGCCCGCCTTGGTGGACTGGCGGCCCTGGCTGACTACCGGCCAGCGTTTGCCCTTCCACGTAAAGCTCAACACGCGCACCGCGCCGTCCTCGGCAAAGCGCGCTTCCACTTCGGTCGGCTCGTTCAAGTCTTGGCGGGGCATTTCTCTGTCAAACCACCGTAATCTCAGAACCCTCCGGCGTCTTGGTCACTTCGATGCGCGCCGGGAAGGCGTCCTTGAGTTCGTCAATATGGGTGACCACCAGGATGCGGTCGAAGTCGTCCTGCACAGCGTTGATGGCCTCCACCAGCCGCTCGCGGCCCACCGCATCCAGCACGCCGAAACCCTCATCAATGATCAGCGTGTGCAACTGCGTGCCGGCCCGCCGCGCCAGCAACTGGCTGAGGGCGATACGGATGGCGAAGTTGACTCTGAACGCCTCACCGCCCGAATACATCTCGTAGGCGCGTGTCCCCAGCTCGTCGGCGATTTCGATGTCGAGGGTCTCGCGCGTCTCGCCGGCCTGTGTCTCCTTCTGCATGCGGAAGCGCACGTTCATCCGCCCGTCGGTGATGCGGCCCAGCAGGCGGTTGGCAGCGGCCTCGATCTCGGGCACGGCAGCCTCGATGATCAGGGCGGGCACTCCTTTTTTTCCGAACGCCTCGCGCAGTTCTTCGTGCAGGCCCTTGCTCTCCGCCAGCTGTTGGCGCTCGGCGCGTTTGGCCTCGCGCAGTTGTGCCTGCGACTCCAGCGCGCGCAACTTCTGCTCGGCTGCGCCCAGGCGGGCTTTGGTGAGCGTGTCTTCCTGCCGCAGCGCGTCGAGCGCGCGCTGCTTGGCGTCCGCCTCGCGCAGCACGGCGCGGTGCTGGCCGGCCTCAGCCTCCAGTTGCGCCAGCGCCTGCTCGGCGTCGCCGCGCGCCCTGGCCCACTTTTCGCGACGCTGCAACAGGGCGGTGATCTTCTCCTGCGCTGCGCTCGCCTGGCTCAGCGCGGATTTGAACTCGCCCAACTGCTGCGTGAGCGCCGGCTTTTCCGTCAGCTCCGCCGCAAACGCTTGCAGGTCCCGGTCCAGGCGCGCCTGCTCGTCGGCCAGGGTTTTGAGCTGCGCCTGGTTTTCGCGGTACAGGCTGCGCCGCGCCTCGATCTCCCGATTCAGTTCGCTCAGCAGCTGCGCGTGGCGGGCGTCGAGCTCCTGTGCCTCGGCCTCGGCCTGAGCGCGGCGGGCTTCGGCTTCGGCACGCAACTCGGCGATGAGACCGTGGCGCTGGGCCTCGGTGAGCGGTTGCCCGCAGGTGGGGCAGCGTGCTTCGGTGGCGCTTTGCAGATTGGCCACGCGCGCCTCGAGCCGGGCCACTTCGGCCTGCGCCGCCTTCTGCACGCGCTGCAGGGACTGCTTGGCCTCGTCGTCGGCGGCGGCGACGCGTTTTTTCAGGCCTTCGGCCTCCTGCTGCGCGGCTTCATTCTGCCCGCGCAATTGCCCGACGCGTTCGGCGTTGAGGCGGCGCGCCTCGGTCAGGCGGTCGCGTTCGGCCTCGATCCCATCGAGCTGGCGCAGGCGGCGCTCGGTCTGGTCAATGGCGCGCGTCAGGGCCGCCGTGTCGGCGCGCGCGCGCGCTTCGGCCAGGTCGGCGTCCAGCGCGGCCAGCTCGCCCTCGGCGTCGCGCAGCCGGCGTGTCAGTTCGTCGGCCTGGCGCTGTAAGCCGAGCAGCGCCTGCCGCGCTGCATCAATCCGCGCCCACTCGGTTTCTGCCGTACGGAGTCGCTCGTTCACCTCGATGACGCGCGCCTGGGCCGCGCTCAGCTCGCGCTCGTATTCGGGCCGCCGCGCCAGGTCGGCCTCGATCTCGCTTAGCACCGCGTCCAGGCCCGCCAGGTGTTGTTCGAGGGTCTTGAGGCGAGCTTTGGCGCGGTCCTCATATCTCTCCCATTCCTGCAGACCGAGGATGTCCGCCAGCACCTGTTTGCGTTCGGCGGGCCGTTTGCCGGTGAACTCGTCCGCCTTGCCCTGCACCAGGTAAGCGGAGTTGACGAAGGTCTCATAGTTGAGGCGCAGCAGGCGCGTGATCTTCTCCTGCGTCTTGGGGATGGTGGCTTCGGTGAGCGAGTTCCACTTGCCGTCCAGCTGTGCTTGCAAATCGAGCAGGCCGCCTGCGCCCTTGCCTAACCGCTTGGCGCGGATGACGCGATAGGTGTCTGCGCCGAGGGCGAAGGTGAACTCGACGCGCATTTCGGACTGGCCCTGGTGCACCAGCTCCTCGTCCTTCCTGGCGCGCGCGCGGCCCCACAAGACCCAGGTGATGGCATCGAGCAGCGACGATTTGCCCGCGCCGTTGTCGCCGATGAGCACGGCGACGTGCAGGCCGGTGAAATCCAGCGGGGCGGGATTTTTGTAGGCGAGGAAGTTCCGGAGTTCGAGGCGGAGCGGGATCATTCTTCCGTCAGCAGGCCGGCAGCAGCCTGAAGCAGCAAGGCCGTGCGTTCGGGGGATTTGGCTCTGGCCGCAAAGTAGCGTTCCAGCCATTGCAGCGGCGTGAGCGACTCCGCCGCGCCGCCGACGCCCGGCACGCGCACCGTCCGCTCCACCTCCGCATTGAGGCCGGCGATGGTCGCGACGCCCGCCGCCGTCAGCGCCTGCTCGACCTCGCGCTTGCGCAGCAGCGGCTCCTGGCCTTCCTCCAGTTGCACGGTGACGCGCACGATGGCGCCGCTCAGGGGGCGGCGCGCGATCGCCTCCAGCACGGCCTGCGTCGGGTCGGCCTGGCCGCGCGCATCAATCTTCAGCGTGTGGAAGGGACGGGCGTGGACTTGCACGAACTCCCACGTCGTCGCCCCACGCGCCAGGTTGATCCAGCAAAAGCCCTTCGGCTCGACCTCCTCGCCAAAGTCAATGCGTTCGAGCGAGCCGGAATAAACGACCGGCGGCACACCTGCTCCCCCGCTCACTTGCTCACCCGCCTCACTGGCAGTCAGGTTTTGGTGTTTGTGGATGTGTCCGAGCGCTACATAGTCCCAGGCCGGGTCGGCGAGAAAGGATTTGGCGATGACCAGATCGCGGCCCACCATGACGCTGCGCTCGGAGCCGTAAGTCGCGCCGCTGACGGAGAAGTGGCCGGCCAGCACGCGCGGCAGATCGTGTTCGGCGGCCTGGCGCGCCAGGTCAGCCAGCGTTTCGGTGACGATGGACTCCAGCGCGCGGTCGAGGTCTTCGATGGAGGCGCCCCGGCTCTCCTCGCGCACAAGCAGGCGACTACGTACCGGGAAGGGCATCCATGCCAGGAAGATCGGCCCGCGCTTCGTCTCCAGCACGCGGGAGCCGGGCGTGCGGCCCACGATCACGTTCGGCACTTCGAGCGTGCTGAAGATGTCCACCGAGGTGGCCCTGGCGGCGATGCCGGGCACGTCGTGGTTGCCGACGAGCATCAGCACCGGCGCGTGCTCGGCCAGGAGCTTGATGCGGCGGGCGAACTCGCGCTGCTGCGTCGGGTCGGGATCGCGCGTCTTGAAGGCGTCGCCGGCGAAGAGCACCAGGTCGGCGTCATGGTCGCGGGCATAGGCGCTGACTTCGTCCAGCCGGTCGAGAAAATCGCGGATGCGGCTGGAGATGCCGGTGGCCGGGTCAAGCCTGCCATAGTTCTCCATGCCGATGTGAAGGTCGGCGAAGTGCAGGACGCGGATAGGGTCGGGCATAAGTGTGAACAACCGCAGACGGCGGATGGCCGACCGCGGCATCAATGCGGCGGTCGGCGGTCTACTGAAGCGCTTTTTTCCAAAACGCCGGGACGCGCCGGCGATTGTAGCGGATTTCGCGCGCGCCGAGGAAAGCGGCCAGGTCTGCGATGGCGCCGGCCACGGCGCGGCCTGCACCCTTGGGCGCACCGGCTTCTGCGTAAACGGCGTTGACCTGCAACTCGCCGCGCTCGCGATCCATCTCCGGGTCCACGCGCCCGATCAGTTGCTCGCCGTGCAGAATGGGCAGGACATAGTAGCCGAACTTGCGTTTTGCTTTCGGCGTGTAGATTTCGAGAGCAAAGTCGAAGTCGAAAAGCTGCTTCGTGCGGGCGCGGTCACAGATGAGGTTATCGAAGGGAGAGAGTAGCGTTGTGCGTGGTTCGGAGGGTGCATGCCGCAGATCATCGAGCACGGCTTCATCTTCGGCGCGCAGGAACCACTCACCCGGCCGGGCCTGGACGCTATCTTTAATGGTCACCTTTTTGATCGCACCTTCGGCGACTAATTCCGCCAGCACGCCCTTCAGGTCAGGGTAACGCCCCCGGATAAAGTGAAAGTTGATCTGGCGGGGCGTGGCCACGCCAAGGGCGCGCAGGGCGCGCAGCGCGGCGCGGCGCGTCACCTCGCGCTCCGCCAGTTTCTCACGCGGGGTCCATTCCGGCAGGACGCGCTCGGACAGATCCCACAACTTCTGAATCCCCTGCCGCCCCGCGACCATGATCTTGCCGCCGATCCACAGGAAGTCCAGCATCCGGCTGACGTTGCGGCCCGAGGTCCAGCCGGTGGACACCCAGGCCTCCGGCTCGAGGCCGTCCTCGCCGAAATCGCGCGAGAGTAGCGGCCCATGCTTGCGCAGCCGTGTCAGGATGTGGCGTCTGAGCTTGTCGTTCTGCTCCACCCACTTCCGCGTGCGTTCGCTCCAGGGATAGGCGCGCATCAGTGGGTGGAAGAGCGGATAGGCCTCGGTGAGCACAATCGAAGCGCAGTGCGCCCAGTATTCGAACAGGCGGCGCTCGTGCCAGAGCAGGTGGTCGAGGTGGGCCGGGTCGTAGCGGCCCAGGCGGCTCCATAACACCAGCAGGTGGCTGCGCGCCACCACACTGATCGGGTCGAGCTGCAGGCAACCCAGCGCGCGTATCACGTCGAGCACAGCGGCGGCGTCCGGCGCCGGGGCCGGGCCGTTGAAGCGCTGAGCGTGCAGGTAGAGGCGGCGGGCGAGGCTGGGGGGTAATACCTTCACGCGTCTTCTCCCCACAGCGCCGCCTTGTCCTTTTGCCGCTGCTCCCTGCGCGTCGCTTCGTCCGCCCAGCCCAGGGCCTTGTACAACTCCGGCCCGTACTCGCGCGTCTTGACGACGACGGGCATGGGCACAGCGTGGCCGAGGATCAGCGCCTGTTGCTTCGTATCCAGGCGGGCCAGCACCTGGCGCAACTGGGCAGCCCCGCTTACGCCGGAGAAGACCGCGCGGATGTCGGCCTCGTTATCGAGCAGGCAGGTGACGCGCGTGCCGATCTGGCTCATCACTTCCTCGTCAATGCCGCTCGGGCGCTGGTCCACGATGAGCAGGGTGACGTTGTACTTGCGCAGCTCGCGCGCAATCGTGCCGAAGATGGTGTGTTGGGCGATCTCCGGGTCGAGGAACTTGTGCGCCTCTTCGATGGTGATGACGAGCGGGCGCGGCTCCTGCCCGGCTTTGCCGGCGGCCTTGTTCTTCTCCTCCACATAGCGCGCGTGGATGCGGCGCGTCAGATAATTGGCCACCAGCACATAGGCCGCCAGCGTGTTGCCGTACACGCCGAACTCCAGCACGACGTGTTTGCCGCGGTTGAGCAGGTTGAAGATCTCCTCGACCATATCCTGAGGCGGCGACGTCTCGCGCAAAAAGCCGAAGCGGCGGAACAACTCAAACTTGCGCTGGATGGCGCGCAGGGTGCCGCTCTGGATCTTCTCTTCCTCTTCGAGCGCGTCCACCGCCCCGGTCTCGTGCTCGTCGAGCAGCCGCGCCACCCACTCCCGGCCCAGTTTGCGCCGCAGATAGAAGAGCGCGCCTACCTGCACGTCGCTCAGGCCCAGGACGCCGGCCAGCATCTCCACGTCCTCCGGTTCGATCTGGTCGAAGCCGATCTGCAGCGTGCCGTCCACAGTGCCGCCGCGCGCGCGCGAGGTCTGCGGGTCGAGCGTGATCACGCTCACCCGCCCATCGCTGAACAATTGCCGCAGCCCTTTGTACTCGCGCCCATGTTCATCGCGCACTGCCCAGCCATAATCGTTGTGCATGTCGAAGATCAGGTTGACGGCGACGTTGGCGCGGACGATGCCGGCCAGGATGGTGCGGGTGATGAAACTCTTGCCGGTGCCCGATTTGCCGAACACGCCGGATGAGCGCTCGACGAACCGCTTGAGGTCGAGGTTGACCTTGATGTTCTCCATGTCGAGCGGCTCGCCGATGTGCCAGTGCGTTTCGTCCTCGCCGCCGAAGATACGGGCCACGTCCTCGGGCGTGGCCTCGTACACGGGCGAGAAGTGGGCGGGCACGGTCTTGACCGGCTTCGGCGCTTCGGCTCCCGCCTCCAGGACCAGCATGGGCGCAATCTCCAGCCGGCCGAAGGCCAGCGCCGCGCCGTAGACGTGGCGGGCGAAGTCATCGTCCGCGTCCGGCGGCGCGGTGAGCAGTTCGGGGTTGGCGTGGCCGAGGGCGATGTCGGTGACGATGGAGAAGAAGCGCCGACGCGAGGCGCCCTCCACCACGACATATTTGCCGACGGCCAGTTCTTCGATGATGGCACCGGGCGGCACCCCACGCTCCACGTCGCCGGCCTCCAGCTTGATCGCCAGCCCCTCGGACAGCGACCCGCCGACGACCACACCCAGTCTCCGGCGAAACAACGCCCGGCCTAACTCATCCAGGTTGCCACGATAAGTCATAGTCTCAGTAGATCCAATCTTCATGGTCTCGGGGTGGCTGGCGCAGTGATCTCATGGACGCAACCGTAATGTTGTTCCAGCGCCCGAATAATGAACTTGACCAAGCGGCTGAGCTCAAAGAGCTTA
>JBBIQY010000119.1:0-8370 GCA_037442085.1 Anaerolineae bacterium | reverse complement strand
ACTTCCACGCTGATGGACGAGCCATTCGCCCGCAGCCCCAGCGTGTACCACGTCCCCAGGCTGAAGCCGGAGATGGTGCTTGAGCCGAGCAGCGTCCAGTTATCCACCCGCCACAGGTTGACGGTGCCGTGCGCGTGCTGGAGACCAGCCATCCGCCGGTCTATTACCTGCCGCCCGCTGACGTACAGAGGCAATATCTCATCCGCAGCGCGCGCCGTTCATTGTGCGAGTGGAAGGGGTACGCAAGCTACTACACCATCGCCGTCGGGGAGCGCACCGCCGAGAATGCCGCGTGGTCCTATCCCGACCCCGCGCCCGATTACGCCGCCATCCGTGATCACATTGCCTTCTATCCGCAGCTCATGGAAGCGTGCTATGTGGACGGCGAGCGCGTCACGCCGCAGGCGGGCAGCTTCTACGGCGGCTGGATCACGAGCAAGGTGGTCGGGCCGTTCAAAGGCGAGCCGGGAACGGACGGGTGGTAAGGGGTGAGGCGAGTTTGGATGGCGGAATCCATCCAAAATCACAAATCCTTGACAAACAGCGCTTCGCTGCCCTCGCTCTCCGTGAGCGTGAAGCCGCGCTTCCTGAGGGCGTTGATCATGCGCCCATTGTCGAACGTGGTCTCCGCGATGACGCGCCGGAAGCCCCAGCGCTTCGCCACTTCCAGGCCGTAATCGGTCAGCAGGCCGCCCACGCCCCGGCCCTGCCAGGCGTCCTCCACCAGGGCGGCGTATTCCACCGTCTCGCCCAGTTGTTTCGCCACCAGCCGCACCGCGCCGATGAATTTGCGCGCGCCGTTTTCGTTCAACTCGGCCATGATCGCCAGCTCGCGGTCATAGTCCGTGAAGACGAAACGCCGCGCCATCTCGTGGGTGGCTTCCTTGAACAGATAGCGGAAGCGGTAGCGGAGGGTGTCCGGCGAACAACGATGTAGCAAATCCCGCCAGAGCTGTTCATCCTCCGGCTTCAGAGGACGTAGGGTCACCGGGGTGCCATCCGGCAAAACGCCGGACGACACGTACTCCTCGGGATAAGGCCGAATGGCCAGGTGCTCGAAGCGCAGGCTGGTGCGCGGCCGATAGTCGCGCTCGACCACCACGCGCGCATCCAGCGCGATCACGTCTGCGGGCGTCACCAGCAGCGGGTTGATGTCCAACTCGCCGATCTCCGGATGATCGGCCACCAGGTACGAGAAGCGCATCAGGATCTCGATCAGCCGGTCAATGTTTGCGCCGGGCCGACCCCGATAGCCTTGGAGCAGGCGCCAGGCCTTGAGCGCCTCGAGCATCCGGCGCGCCAGCCGCTCGTTCAGCGGCGGCAGCCCCAGCGCACGGTCCTGGAACAACTCGGCGGTGATGCCGCCCATGCCCACCAGCAGGATCGAGCCAAAGACCGGGTCGCGCTTGGTTCCCACAATCAACTCGGTGCCGTTGCGCGTGTCCACCATCTTCTGCACCGTCACGCCGAGCACTTCGGCGTCCGGGCGCCGGGCTTCGGCCGTGGTCACAATCCGGTCGAAGGCCGCACGCACCTCGGCCTCGGTCTGCAGGTTGAGCACCACGCCGCCCACGTCGGTCTTGTGCGTGATCTGCGGCGAGAGCACCTTGAGCACGACCGGGTAGCCGATCGCCTGTGACCGCAGCACGGCCTCGTCCGCCGAGTGCGCGTCCAGCGGTTGAATGACCGGGATGCCGTAGGCGCTGAGCAGCGTCTTGGAGGCCGTCTCGGAGAGCACCGGCTCACCTTCGGCGGGGATCGAGGCGATGATCTTGTCGAGCTTGCGCCGGTCGAGTTCGAACTCCACCGGGATGTCGCGCGGCGTCTCGTAGAGGATCTCCTGGTTGCGCGCAAAAGAGACCAGATGCATGAAGGCGCGCACCGCCGGGCCAGGGCGTACGTAGGTGGGGATGTTGGCCTGCACCAGCAGCTGCCGACCCTGGGCCACTGCCGCGCCGCCCATCCAGGCGGCCAGGATCGGCTTGTGCGCGTTTTGCGAAGCGGCAGCGATGACGCGGGCGGTCTCGGTCGGGTCGGTCATGGCCTGCGGCGTGAGGATCACCAGCACCGCATCCACGTTCGGGTCGTCGAGCACGATCTGCATCGCCTGCGCGTAGCGATCCGGCGGGGCGTCGCCCAGCACATCCACCGGGTTGTTGTGGCTCCAAAACGGCGGCAGCACGTCGTCGAGCCTGGCGAGGGTGGCTTCGGTGAGCTGAGCGATCGTGCCCTGCTCGGCGATCAGGCGGTCGGTGGCGATGACGCCCGGGCCGCCGGCGTTGGTGACGATGGCGAGCCGGTCGCCCTGCGGCAGGCGGCGGCGGCCCAGCAGTTGCGCACAGTCAAACATGTCATCCAGGTCGAAGACGCGCTCGATGCCCGCCCGCTGGAAGGCCGCGTCGTACACGGCGTCCTCGCCGGCCAGCGCGCCGGTGTGCGAGGCCGCCGCCTTGGCCGACTCGGCGAAGCGGCCCGACTTGTAGGCCACAATGGGCTTGGTGCGCGAGAAGCCGCGCGCCGCCGACATGAACTCGCGCGCGTTGGGGATGGATTCCACGTACAAGATCAGGCTTTCGGTCAGCGGGTCTTCGCCGAAGTAATCAATCAGGTCGGCGAAGCTGACGTCCAGCATATTGCCGATGGAGACGAAATACGAGAAACCGATGTCCTGCTGCAAAGCCCAGTCGAGCACGGAGGTGCACAGCGCGCCGGATTGCGAGATGAAGCCGATGTTGCCCTCCCGGGGCATGGCGGCGTTGGCAAAGCTCAGGTTGATTCTGAAGCGCGGGACGATGATGCCCAGGCAGTTGGGGCCGATGAGGCGCATCCCGTCAAACCGGGCCTGCTCGGCCTTCACCTGCTGCTCCAGCGCCACGCCCTCCGCGCCGATCTCGCGGAAGCCAGCGGAGATGATGACCACGCCCAGGATGCCCAGCTCGCCGCACTGGCGGATCAGGCCCGGGACGGTGGGGGCCGGTGTGCAGATCACGGCCAGGTCGGGCGTTTTGGGCAGGGCGGCCAGATCGGGGAAAGCGGGCACGCTCTGCACCGCTTCGCGTTTGGGGTTGACGGGATAAACAGCGCCCTTGTAACCTGTGCCCATCATGTTGCGCAGGACGTTGTAGCCGACGCTGCTGGGGTTATCGCTGGCGCCGATGACGGCGACGCGTGCCGGGTTGAAGATCTTATCGAGGTTGCGGGTGGACATGCGGTCTCCTGTGGGAAACGCCCGGTTTGGGATTTGAGCGGATGAGGCCGGCTGGAACGGAGACGATTCTAACACTGCAATTGTCAACGGCGCTTGAGCGGCCTATACTTTAGGCATGGGCCGCTCACCCTTTCCCGGCATGGATCCATATCTCGAAGGCGAGATGTGGCCGGAGTTTCATACTCGTCTTGCCAACGCCATCAGCGAGCAGCTGCTGCCGCGTCTCAAGCCAAAATATGTGGCGTTGCTGGAAAAACGTTTCGCCGCCGACCAGCCCTGGCTGGGCATCGCCGATCCGGGCCCGGCGCGCGCTATCTACCCGGATGTGAGCGTCGCGCGCCGGCTCAAAGAGGCGGCTACGCTCACCTACGCCCCAAGCGTCACGCCGCCCGCCGCCGAGGTCTTTAGCCTAGCTCCCGAAAATGTGCCGCTGACCAGCATCGAGATCCGCGACGTGGCGAACCGCCGGCTCGTGACTGACATCGAAATTCTCCCGCCGGCGAACAAACGCGGCGACGGCGCCCGCAAATACAACGAGCGCCGTCACCGGCTGCTCCAGACTCAGACGCACCTGCTGGAGCTGGACCTGCTGCGCGGCGGCTCGCGCCTGACCGTCATCGGCGAGTTGCCGTCGGCGGCCTACTACGTTTATCTCAGCCGCTTCACCCAGCGCCCGCGCACTCAGGTCTGGGCCATCGGCCTGCGCGACCGACTGCCCGTGCTGCCCATCCCGCTCCTCCCGCCCGACCCGGACGTGCTGCTAGATTTGCAGGCCGCCGTTGCGGCGTGTTTTGAACCGGTCGGCTACGAAAGCCTGCTGCAGTACGATCAGCCCGTGCCCCCGCCCCCACTCAGCGACGACGACGCAGCCTGGGCCAAAGCTCAATTAGAAAGCTTCTTCGCGCCACAATCCTGAACCGTGCGCGCCCGTTGCGCGAGTTACACACCTGCGCTACGGCTGCAGCCCCCACCACGCAATGGCCGCGATGAGGGCCGCCTGCGCCAGCGTCGCCACGGTCACGAACAGGAACGTGTTGAACCAGAATTGCAGGGGGAATAACCGGATGAGCGAGTCCGACCAGTAGAACATCCACGTGCCTGCTGCAAAGAAGACTTCGTGAAAAAGGGTGAAGAACCAGTTGAAGTTCAGGCCGATGAAGGCCCCCACGAAGACGAACAGGCCCCAGGTCAGCGCCGCACCGTTGAGTAGGCCCAGCCGCAGTGTCGCGGTCTGCCCAGTGTAAACCAGCGCGCCCAGCGCCAGCAGCACAAGCAAGCCCGTCACCGCCCAGACTGTCAGGGCGGCCGAGGTCAGGCGGCGCACGTCCAGCATGTGCAGCACCTCGCGGTCGTTGTAGAAGTAGGTGCAATCGCGCGGGCCGTAGCGGTCGCCGTAGTCGGCGCAGGTCAGCAGGGCAGGCGCGGTGTGACCGGCGGGCGCGCGCCCCTCGTCCGAGAATTTCCACGACTCGATTGCGCCGGCGCGCGGGTCGCCGAGGATGTAGTCAATCGAGCGCTTCGACCAGTACAGCCGGTCGTCGCGCGTGAAGCCGAACGGGTCGGGCGGCACGTTGAGGAAGTTATACTGAACGTCGGCCCAGGTGTGCGTCATCAGCAGGCGGACGTTGGTCAGCGTCAGGGTCACCGGAATACCCAGCAGCAACACAACTCGGCAGAGCCAGGCAAGCCAATCGGGCATGGTTTTCATCACTTCAATCTTTCAGATTAGACCTGCCGGGCCTGCACGCATGCAGCGCAACCGACCACGGCCGGAGCCGGCAGGTCCGAGGCTTAACGCAACTGCTCCCGCCCGCCGCGCAGAAAGAAATCTATCACGATGGCGTTGGAGATGAACTCCACCGGCGCAAGGTCGTCGGTGAACACGACGTCGGACTGCGGCGTGGGCCGGAGGTTGAGCGCCACGCGGGCCAGCGCGCCGCGCAGCAGCGGGTGCGCATCCTCCGGCAGGCGCTCCAGGCTGGCGCGCAGGTTCGCAGCGCGCGTCGGTTGGACGGTAGCATACACGATGCTGTTGAACGAGTCCGGCACCTCGGCGACATGCACCGTCGGGAAGACGGCGCTCAGCGTGCCGACCACCGCCTGCACCAGCCAGTCGTCGCCGGGCGTGCGGCCCACGTTGATCGCCAGCACGCCGTCGCCCGTCAGCTTCGCCCGCGCTTCCTCAAAGAACTCGCGCGTGGTCAGGTGCCAGGGGATATAGGGCACGCGGTAAGCGTCCACGGCGATCACGTCGTAGCGACGCGGCGAACGCGCCAGCGCCACGCGCCCGTCGTTCACGATCACGTTCAGGTTCGGCTCGGTCATAGCGAACCAGCGCCGGCCCACGGCGACAATGGCCGGGTCAATCTCGATGCCGTCAATGAGGAGCGGCCCGAAGACGGCGGTGTATTGCTTCGGGATGGTGCCCGCCGCCAGCCCGACGACGGCCAGGCTCTCCGGCGCGCGCGGCGACTCATTGAAGTACGGCGCGGCCAGAAAGTAATCCCACGTCCCGCCGGTCTCCAACCGGTTGGGGTTGTAGATCGAGTGAATGCCCTGCCCCTCGTTGAGCAGCAGGTAGCGCGTGCCGTCGCGCTCGACCACCTGGATGAAGTTGTAAGCGGACTCGATCTCGGACTCGGGGATCAGGCCGGGCAGCGGGCGCTGCGAGCCGGACAGCGCGGGGCCGGCTGCAAGGGCAACGATGAACAACAGGCAGAGAGAGAGCACCGCCCGCCGCCGATCCACACCCCACAGGCCGATGAAAGCGACGGCGAAGAGCAGGCCGGCAAAGAGCAGGAACGTCGCCGTGGTGCCGATGGTGGGCACGAGCACGAGCACCGGCAGAAAGGTGCCCACCAGCGAGCCGAGCGTGGAAATGGCGTAGATTCGCCCTGCGACCGCGCCCGTCTGCGTCGGGTCGTTCAGCGCCAGGCGGATGGCGAACGGCGACGCGCAGCCCAGCAACGTGACCGGCGCCGAGAACAGAATCAGCACGCCCAGGAAGGAGCCGCCCGCCACCACCGCGTCCAGGCCGAGCATGGCTTCGGCGGCGAAGCGCAGCACGGGCCGCGCCACCAGCGGCGCCAACCCCGTCAGTGAGGCGGCGACGATCAGGATCGAATAGAACGTGCGCGGGTACGGCGAGCGATCCGCCCAGCGCCCGCCGAGGAAGTAGCCGGCGGCCAGGTAGAGCAGCATCAGCCCGATGATGTTGGCCCAGACCAGGTTGCTGGTGCCAAAGATGTTGCCCAGCAGCCGGGAGGCCGTGATCTCGACCGCCAGCGTGGTCAGGCCGGCGACGAAGACGGTGAAGAGCAGAAAGGCGTGAGACGATCGTTTCAAGGCAAGACGCTGTCGCCGGCGAGCGCGCCGGGCTTGGCGCGGATTATACTCGCAGCGGCCCGGCGCCCACGCCGGGTGAAGGACGACGTTATGCGCGCCGTCATCTTTTAGGCCTCGTAATCGCTGTTACCGGCCGGTAACAAATCGTTGATCCGGGCGGATCGAAAACGGTATAGTACGCTCGTGAAGACCCGCTATACTTCCTCCGCCGGCGCGCACCGGGCCTTTGTCCGGCCCGCGGCGTTCAGAAAGTGGAGGCAAGCCATGCGTTACCGACACCCCATTTCGATCCTGCTGGCAGCGCTGATGCTGGCCGGCTGTGCGCAAACTCCCGCAACGCCCACTCCCTTGCCCATCCCCACCGGCCCGCTCTTCACGCCGACCCCAACCGCGCTTTTCGAGGGCCTGACGACCCGTCTGGCCACGCCCGACCCCTCGCCCGAGTGCCCCGACCACTACCCCTGGTTCTTCGAGAACCGGGCGCGCGAGTGCGCGGCAACCTTGCTGACGACGTGGGGCGCGTTCCAGCCGTTCGAGCGCGGCCTGATGCTGTGGATACAGGAGGGCGGGCGCACCTTCGTGATGCTCGACGACGGCTCCCCCTTCAAGCCGTACTACGAGTTGACGGACGCCGCGAACGCGCTCTCGCCGGAGCCTGACCCGAACATCATTCCGCCGCCCGGCCTGTATCAACCGGTGCTCGGCTTCGCCAGATTCTGGCGCGGCCTGGCGCCTAACTCGTGGTGGGTGCACGAGAGCCTCGGCTGGGCCACCGCAACCGAGATCGGCTACGGCATCCGGTGGCAGTGCAATACCGCGACCGATGAAACCGCCCGCTGTTACTTCACCGGCCCGCGCGATGAAATTTTCGTGATCACGCAGGGCAACGCCAAATACTGGAACTACTGGCAAAAGCCCGTGCGCTGAGTTGATCCCGGCAACCACGATGCCCGACTCACCTCTGATCCTCCTGATAGACGACGACGACGCCATCCGCTCCGGCCTGGCTGCGGCGTTGCAGCGCGCCGGCTTCCGCACCCTGGAAGCGCGCAACGGCCTGGAGGCCGTGAAGCTGGTGGACGCCCACTCGCCCGACGTGATCGCCCTCGACATCCTCATGCCCCAGCTCGATGGGCGCGAGACCGTGCGCCGTCTGCGCCAGGCCGGCAACTGGACGCCCATCATCATGCTGACGCAGATCAGCGCGACCGGCGAAAAGATCGCCAGCCTGGAGGAGGGCGCGGACGACTTCCTCAACAAGCCTTTTGACTCCTACGAACTGGTGGCCCGCATCCGCGCGCTGCTGCGCCGGCAGGAGGTCGCGGGCCGACCGGCCACCCTGGCGCACACGCTCACCAGCGGCCCGCTCAAGCTGGAGCGCGAGACGCAACGCGCCTGGGTCGCAGGCCGCCAGATCGCGTTGAGCAACAAAGCCTTTGGCGTGCTCGCGCACTTGATGAGCCGGCCCAACGTCATCGTCTCGCGCGAGCAGTTGCTGGACCAGGTGTGGGGCTGGGATGACCCGACCGGTATGCGGACGGTGGACGTCCGCATCGCCGAGGTCCGCCGCAAGCTCGGCCCAGAGCTGGCCGAGCTGATCGAGACCGTGCCGGGCGAGGGGTACCGGTTCGTCGGCGCGGTCAAGGCGGGGTGATGGCGCGCCTCCTCACCCTCCTCGCCCTCGCCGTTCTGGTGCTGGGCGTTCTTGCCGCCACGATCCTGCGGCTGGCTCTGCCCACCATCGCCCTGTCGGCCAGCGCCGTATACGACCCGGCCAGCGTCCTGGTGGTGGCCGCCGTGCTCGTCAGCGCCGCGCT
>JBBIQY010000118.1:0-8760 GCA_037442085.1 Anaerolineae bacterium | reverse complement strand
ACGACCGAAACCATCGAGTTCATCTGAGGCGCCCCAGCCGGAGGCGCTGGCCACCGCACGACGCGTTTACCCGCATTCGCCCTGAGTTATGGCGGACCTGTCCTTTCGCGAAACCGGGCTCAAAATTTATGCCGGCGTGATCCAGTCGGTCGAGCCGGGGTCGCTGGCCGACGCTCTCGGCCTGCAACCCGGCGATGAGGTCCTGGCCGTCAATGGCCACCCGGTCGCGGACGTCATTGACGTTCAGTTCTACGCCGCCGAGGACGAAGTCGAAATCACCTACCAGCGGGCCGGCCGGCAGTCGGCCGTCCGCAGCCGGCGGCTCTCCGGCCAGCCCCTCGGCCTCGAGTTCGTCCACCCCACTTTCGATATTGACATCCGCCGTTGCAACAATCTGTGCCCGTTCTGCTTCGTGCTCCAGAGCGCGCCCCGGATGCGGCGCACGCTTTACATCAAGGACGACGACTACCGCTACTCGTTTTTGTACGGCCACTTCGTCACCCTCACCAATCTGAGCGCGCACGACTGGCAGCGCATCGAGGCCCAGCATCTCTCGCCGTTGTACGTCTCGGTGCACAGCACCGATCTGGAAAACCGCCGCGCCTGCCTGGCTAACCAGAACGCGCCGGACATCCTGGAACAGTTGCGCTGGCTGGCCGAACGCGGCATCCAGACGCATACGCAGATCGTCGTCACGCCCGGCCTGAACGATGGGCCGTGGCTGGAAAAGAGCGTGCACGACCTAGCCGAGCTTTACCCGGCGGTCCGGAGTGTGAGCGTGGTCCCGGTCGGGCTGACGAAGCACCACAAGTACGGCTATCGCCCGCCTACCGTCACCGAGGCGCGCGCCGTGCTGAAGTCCGTGCAGCGCTGGCAGGCGGAGTTCCGGCCGCGACTCGGCGTGCGCTTCGTCTATCCCACCGACGAGTGGTTCCTGCTCACCGCAGCGAGCGCCTTCGCCATGCGAAGGACGCCCACTGGAGTGCGCATCCCGTCGAAGCGATACTACGACGGACTGGCCCTCCAGGAAAATGGGCTGGGCATGGTGCGCGATTTTCTGGACGAGTGGCGCCGCTCCAGAAGAGAGATAAGAGATCGGAGACTAAAATCTCAAATCTCCAATCTCAAATCCCGCCACGCCAAGCTCATCACCGCGACCCTCTTCGCGCCCCTGCTGGCGAAGGTCGCCGCCGAGTTCGACGCGCTGGCGGGCACCCGTCTGGATGTCATCCCGGTGCGCAACGAGCGGCTTGGGCCTACCATCACCGTGGCGGGCCTGTTAATGGGGCAGGATATCATCGCACAACTGACTCAGCAAGCGCAACAGACGGCGCGCCAACCGGGAGAGTTCATCGTGCTGCCGCGCGTCATGTTCGACCACCCGGCGGGCGTCAGCCTGGACGACGTCCACCCACTGCAGATCGCGCAGGCGCTGGATCGGCCCGTCTATCTGGCCGAGGCCATGGGCGACGTGCTGGACGCCTTCACCGGGCGCAACACGCTGGCCTTCGACCCGGCCAACCCTGCCCGCACCCCGCAGCCAATGAAGCCGGGCGGCTGGGCGGTGGAAAAGTATCTTTAGCCACGGCAGCCGGGGTTGAAAAGGACTTGTATAATGTCATTGTCAGCTTGTGCCGAATGTCATGCGTTAGTAAATTGGCTTATCATTAAACTCAGGGCAACCTGCAAACTTTCGTAGCCATTCTCTAAAAAGGAGGATTACCCTATGGCCGCGCGAGCAATCGCTTCAACGACCAAAAAGATGCAGTTAACTCAGCCGCTGGACGCCTGCGATAAAACGATCGGTCGCGTCTTGACCGAGATCGGGGCGACCCGCGTCCATCGCACGCGCAGCCCCGGACAGGTGAGCTATTCCGGCCTCCTCTCGGTCGAAGGCCAAAACATCGAGGTGACCGTGACGGAGCCGGCCCCGGGCCAATGCCAGCTGCAATTTTCCAGCCGGGCGGCAGCCGGGGCGCTCGAGGCGCCGGCCGAGGCGGGCGCCAAGGCGCTCGAGGTTTTCGAGCGCGCACTGAAACACCGGGCTGGCTCGGCGCTGAAGGCCTGAGCGTGCGGTTCTAGCGCGCCGTTTCGCCGGACTGGTTCCACCGTCCCATTTTCTCGCCTGGGCCGGGCGCGTTATAAAGAGGGTGCAACGCGCCCGGCATTCTGCAATGGAGGCTGACTATCGCGTAACATCAACCGAATGAACGGGGAAGATCAGCGCATGGCCCGTTACTCAGCGCAGCAGGCTGCGCCGTAACGCGGAGACGAGGTGGCGGTTCCTGCCGTAGGGCAGTGCTAATGGTACTCATCCGTCATGAGGGGTGACTGATGACGATCCAGAAAAGCGAGGCTTCAGCGGAAGCCGCCGGGGTCGGCCACGATCCCAACTCTTCCCCCCCAAAGGACACATCGTGTCCCGGACGCCTGCACGTCCGATAAAGCACGCGCCATAAGCTCGTCGGCAACGGCGGGATAAAGCGCGGGCAGTGGCAAACAGCGGATAGCTTATCGCTTAGGGCCGATAGCCGGGAGCGTCAGAACGTGCGACGGCTATCCGCCAGCAGCTATTCGCCGGCGAGCAACCTTAAACTCAAACAGGAGACACATCCATGTGCGGCATTGTCGGCTATATCGGCACGCGACAGGCGGCCCCGCTCATCGTCGAAGGCCTGCGGCGGCTGGAGTATCGCGGTTACGATTCGTCGGGCGTAGCGGTGATGAACGGCAGCGCCATCCAGGTGCGGCGCGAGGTGGGCAAGTTGAGCAGCCTGGAGGCGCTCCTGCGGGCAGAGCCGCTGACCGGGTCCATCGGCGTTGGGCATACGCGCTGGGCGACGCACGGCGCGCCCTCGCGCCGCAACGCCCACCCGCACTTCGGCAGCACCGGCGAGGTCGTCGTCGTCCACAACGGCATCGTCGAGAACTTTCTCGAGATCAAGCACGAGTGCCAGGCCGAGGGCGTCCAGTTCAATTCAGACACGGACACCGAGGTCATCGTCCATCTGGTCGAACGCTACCTGGCGCTCGGGCACTCGCTCGAGGAAGCGGCGCGGCGCGCATTCGCCCACCTCAAGGGCGCGCACGCCATCGTCGTCATGTCCACCCGCGAGCGTGATAAGCTCATCGCCACCCGCATCGGCAACGCCGGCGGTGTGACGCTCGGGGTCGGCCAGGGCGAGATGTTCATCGCCAGTGATATGCCGGCCATTCTCGAGCATACGCGCCAGATGGTCTTCCTCGAAAGCCGGCAGATGGCAGTGGTGACGCAGGACGGCTACCGTGTCAGCACACTCAACGGCAAGCCCGTAACGCCCGAAATCCATGCCATCCCCTTCGACGCCGTCTCCGCCGAGAAGGGTGAGTACAAACACTTCATGCAAAAGGAGATCTTCGAGCAGGCGCGCGCCGTTACCGACACGCTGCGCGGGCGCATTGACTTCGAGACCGGCACGGTCAGCCTGCCGGAGTTGAACCTGACGGTGGAGCAGGCGCGGCAGATCGAGAAGATCATCATCGTCGCCTGCGGCACATCGTACTACTCCGGCCTGGTCGGGCGGCGCTACTTCGAGCAGATCGCGCGCCTCCCGACTCAGGTGGAGATCGGCTCCGAGTTCCGCTACGCCGACCCGCTCATTGACGCGCGGACGGCGGTGCTCGCCATCACCCAATCCGGCGAGACGGTGGACACCCTGGCGGCGATGGAGGCGGCGCGCGAGAAGGGCGCACGGGTGTGGACGATCGTCAACAACGTCGGCTCGGAGGCGCAGCGCGTGGCCGATGGCTACATCCTGATGCAGGCCGGGCCGGAGATCGGCGTGGCCTCGACCAAGGCCTTCACCACCTCCATCGTGGACCAGTTTTTGCTGGCGGTGTATCTGGCGCAGTTGCGCGGGACGCCGGTCAACGGGCAGGCGCGCGTGCAGGATCTGGCCCATCTGCCCGACCTGATCAGCCAGGTGCTCGACCGCGAAGCGCCGGTGAAGGCGCTGGCCGAGACGCTGTTCGAATACCGGCATGCGCTCTACCTGGGGCGCGGTCTGCAGTTCCCGATTGCGCTGGAGGGCGCGCTCAAGCTCAAGGAGATTTCGTACATCCACGCCGAGGGCTACCCGGCGGGCGAGATGAAGCACGGGCCGATCGCGCTGATTGACCGCGAGATGCCGGTGGTCTGCCTGACTCTGAAGGACGCCGTGTGGGACAAGATGCTCTCGCAGGTAGAGCAGGCCAAAGCGCGCGGCGGGCAGGTGATCGCGGTAGCGACCGACGGCGACGACTTGATCGCTGGCAAAGCCGATCACGTCATTTGGCTGCCGGAGACGCCGCCCTTGCTCGCGCCCGTCGTCAGCGTCATCCCCCTGCAACTGCTGGCCTACCACATCGCCGTGCGCCGCGGCACCGACGTGGACCAGCCGCGCAACCTGGCCAAGAGCGTGACGGTGGAGTAAAAGCAGGCCTGCGACACAGAGCCGTAGCGCCCACCCGACAGGTCTTGCGTTCGCAACGTGAACGGCGACCTGTCGGGTGTTGAGCTCTCTCCGGGGAAGCATGGAGATAACGGGAGATTGGCACAGTCGTCACGACTTTGCTCATGAGGACTGGGACAAACACCCAGGTACTGCATGACAAGGCACTCGCGGCTCTTCAGCGCTCCGATGAGGGTCCGATCGCGCTGTACGAGCAGCCCCTGGATCAACTTGCGAGGGCAATAAGCTACCAATCAGATGAGCAGATCTCAAGTGACCAATCGCTCCCCTTTCCAGAGAAGCAACCCGCTCACAAACAGCAGGAACACCCCCAGGCCGAACAAGGCCGCTTTATTAAGCAACCACTCTGTCTCGAAGCCGAACAGCCGGGAAAACAGAAAAAAGTAGGGCCCGAAAACCGACTCGGCGGTACGCGGGCCGAGGAGGCATAACCCCACCAGAGCGCTGCGCCAATGTAGCCGACGTTGACCTCGCGTGAAAGAATCCCGAGCAGGCTGGCTGTGCCTGCCAGGCCAAGCAGGGGTGCACCGGCGGTGATCAGCATTTCTGTGCTGCTCAGATCCACATAGAGCCAGTTCAAAAGCAACAACTCAACGAACAGCAGCGAATGCATCACCACAAGCATGATCGTCAGGCGCACGACCCAAATCGCGGTTAGCGAGCGCCGCACGGCGAGGAATTCCAGCGTCTGCTGCTCTCGTTCCCTCAGGATTAGATTGGCGGTCACCACTGCGCCGAGCATAGGAAAGACGACCTCGAGGAGGATCAGGACGTTCCGCAATCTGGAATTGTGGTCAGGCGAGTGGTCGGTCAGGATCGCCAGGCTGCCCAGCAAAGTGAGAAACACTGCCAGACAACCTGCTCGAGACGGGACGATCGTTTCAAAGTAGAGGCGCGTCAGCCAGTCCGGAAGGGAAGAGAAAAACCCAATTTGCATGTCGTTTACGATCTCGATCCCAGAACGTCGTATTCATCAATTGATGCTTTGGCCCAAGGGCGGTAGAGGCGCATCGGTTGTCATTTGGACGAAAAGCCTCGAATTCTTCGAGGGAGGGCGGTTGTTGACCCCGGTAGCGGGCCTCATAGGCGCTCACCATCGTCCAGAACTGCTGAGGGCCGACGAGATCCCAAAAATGATCGAGCCGAACGAACAGGGAAGGTGAGATCCCCAGATTAGGATAGGGCGAAAACACATCTCTTTCGCCGGCGCGGGCGACCTCAACCCTGTCTTTGATTTCTTCCACCACAAATTCAGCGCCCAGGCTGGGTTCTGTCAGTCGCAACGCCATATAGCTCAGCAGTGTCGCATCAACGGCGTCGCCTGCCGGATCGGAGAAAAAACCGATGTGAGGCGGGAGCGTCGGGCATGGATGTTCCTGGCACCACCACACCCGCGTCATGATCTCGGCTGCCCAGCGCTGGTAAATTGCATCGCGTCCTACAGTCCCATGAGGGAAATTGAGCCGATAGTCGGCAAACGTTTCTTCGCTCAAAAAGAGCGTTCCTGTCGCCGAATCGTACTGCGGACGATCCAGCAACGCGACAATTGCTACCCGAAGCGGGCTTGGCGGCCTGGAGCGTAACCGTGCATCCAGTTGCCGGGCTGCACTGAGGTAAGGTGGGACTACCCTTTCCAACAGATGCTGATATTCAAACGGATAGAGGATTGTTGCTTCCAGCCAGCGAGCCTCCTGGTACGCTGACGAGGCTGCGAAGAGGGGCTTGGCGAGAGGCCCGGACCAGGACAGTCTCTGACGGCCCGCCACTCGCGACACCTGATCGGCCGTGTTGACCCATGCCGTTTCTTCTTCCGTTCCCAGCAGGGTGACATCAAGTTGGTTAGGGGACCACAGCCCGGCAAAGGGATACCAGTCCCCGTCGCTCACCAGATGCGCTGCACCCTGGCCCACGTAGCCTCCCGGCAGGGGGGAACGCTCATCTCGCCTCACGAAAGTATCATAAGCGCGGTGGTTGACAAGGAGCCTGCCTTCGTACCTGATGGCCAGAGAAATACTCTGCCCTTCCGGCAACGGCGAATTGAAACCAATTTTTCCGTCCCCCTGCCAGACGATCGGATGACCTCCGCTGAGCACATGCTGCACGTGAAGGCCGGGATTCAATTGCAGCGGCAACTCAGAGGAAGGTGTGGAAATGCCACTCAGGGTGAGCATGGCTTCGCCGGCCAGGCGGTTGCGTTTCAAGTCGATTGTGACGGACAGACGATAATCTGCCCTCTCCGCCTGGATCGGCTCATATTCCCTGGAAGCGTCAGGCGACGATTGAGCTTGCTGCATTGCCGTGTGAAAGGCAGAGGCGCTTTGAATTGCCCCAGCCAGCGCCATGATGGTGATCGCGAAAAGTGTCGCCTGCCCTAATCGATTAGGCCGTTGTATTCGCAGCTCACGATAAGGAAACAGAATCGCGGCGGCCCCAATACCGGTGAGGCCCAGTACCAGGTAAAAACAACGATTCCAAATCACAAGGTCCGTATCCGGCCCAAAGCCAATCGAAGGTGAGATATATACTCCCTGCAACGTCAAATTCGTCAGCTGCAGCGGTCCAACCCCAACGAGTATCCCTACACGCAGACCAATCAGGATCAGGTATATCCAAAGCCAATGGCGCAGGAGTAGCGAGGCAAACGCGCTGCCGGCTAATGTTATTGCCACGGTGGGGGCCAAGATCACCGTGAATGTATAGGCCATGGATTTGAGCGCCTGAGGGCCAAATACCCAGAGCGTGGCCGCGCCGGTCAGGCTGGCCGCGGGCAAGAGCGCCATGGTTGCCGCAATGGCCATGCCCAGCATCTTGCCGGCCAGGTAAGTGAGAGAAGAAACGGTTCGACTCCAGACCATATCATAGCCTCGCTGGGACTCGCGCAACCAGGCCGGCGCAAACAAGAAAATGAACAGGAGGCTGCTCAGCATTCCCAGGAACTGCGCGATGGTCGTATTTGCGCTGAGCGGGTCCTTCCGCGGCAGATCGGGCCACTCCAGGACGAGCCAGGCCAAAGCAGTCAGCAAAGCTGCAATTACCCAAAAAGTGCGGCTCCGTCCAATCAGACGCCACTCGTAGAAAGCAATGCCCCAGGCTCTAGCCAACATCATTGCCCCCCCGGTGGCCTGTCAGGAGCAGGTAAGCATCCTCCAGGATCGGATCAAGTTGTTCGGCATCGGAGGGGATAGCTTGGGTGTCCTGCCGCGTCAGGAAGCGTACTGTCGCCCGGCTGCCATCTTGATTGGCGACACTGGAGGTAAGGATGTAAGCATTTTGAAATGCCGGTAGTTCCCTCATCGGAACAGTGGTTTGCCAGACGTGTCCCCGCGCCAGAGCGGTCAATTCTGCCGGCGTGCCATGAAAACGGATTTGCCCGCGCTCAAGTACGGCCAGGTGGGTACAGATCGCGGTAATGTCGGCAACGATGTGCGTCGAGAGAAGCACTAATCGGTCCCTGCTGAACGTTGCCAAGAGGTTGCGAAAACGAATGCGCTCAGCCGGGTCCAACCCGGCCGTCGGCTCATCAACGATCAGGACCTGGGGGCTGTGAAGTAAGGCTTGCGCAATCGCCACCCGCTGCTTCATACCACCCGAATAACTCTTTATCCGGCGATGTACATGTTCGGCTAAACCAATCTCATCGAGGATTTGAGCAATGCGCTCCCGGCGCTCGCGGCCAAGCCCGCTCAGTATCGCCATGTAATCCAGGAATTCCCACGCCGTCAAATGGGCGTATAGGCCATATTCCTGCGGGAGATACCCAAGTCATGCGCGCACCTGCTGCGGCTGGGTCGCCACGTTATAGCCGCAGACAGAGGCTGTGCCGGATGTCGGCGCGATGAGCGTCGCCAGGATGCGCATCAGGGTGGTCTTGCCGGCACCGTTCGGGCCTAGCAGGCCAAAGGCGCCCGGCGCGATATGCAGCGAGATGCCATCGAGCGCTTTTTGATGGGGGGTATACTTTTTCGTAACCCGGTCTATGGTGATCATGTTTTCGATCCAACACGGGCGCCGTGTGGATAGATTAACGGCAAACAGCAATACCCTCAAGGTTAGCGTCTCTGTCAATGGTGTAAAAGATCGAGTGCTACTTGGTTGTTGTTATCGTTGGGCGTACCGTCCGAGTGATCCTCCTGGCGAACGGATTTGAGCGAACCGCTTCATTACGCGGGAGCGCCTTGCCGGAGGCCGGGGCCCCGTCAAGGTGGAGCGCAGCGCGCGAGCTGTTCCGCCCCACCTGCCCCCTGAGCGAAGCGAATGGGGGGTGGGGCGG
>JBBIQY010000117.1:0-8762 GCA_037442085.1 Anaerolineae bacterium | reverse complement strand
GTGTTCATTCAGTGCAATAGTCAGCGCGGTCATTGGGTGCCTCCTTGGGTGGGTGTGGTTACCTCCAAGTAGCACTCAATGACCTTTTTCGTCAAACCCGATTTACACCACTTGTTGAGACATTATCCGTTATCGCTGTCGCTACTGTGAAGCGGACGAAGAACTCGAAAACGGTTTATATGCCTACGAAGTAGCGGCCCGCAAGAACTACTTCATTGGCCAGGGCGACATTGTCAAGATTGATGGCGACTGGCTGTTGTATAGCCATCTCATCACTTACACCGAGCCCAACGGAGCCTCCGCTGGCCTGTACGCCTCGTACTGGACAGAAGTGATCGCACACAATATCCAGACGAGTGAGCGGCTTGAACTCTCTAAATCGGTGCCGGTGATGCCGGGTCGCCATCCAGCCAGTTATTACGCCATCAATGCAGGCATGATTGCCTGGATTGACAAGAACCAAGGAGAGAAGGACAAAAAGTTCAAGATCAGAGTACTCGACCTGATAACGCGCAAAACAAAGACTCTCAACGTTGAAACCACTGAACCGTTTGACATCGCCGTGTCCAACAATCTCCTCGTCTGGCGTGACCGCTTTTGGAAAAGATATGACCTTGCTAAAGAGACATTGTTCACCCCGCCTTGGATTCCGCCGGGCATGGAAGATGCGCAAGGTAGCTACCGCTTAAGCGCCGGGGACGGCACGATTCAGTGGACGTACACCGGTGATGATGGGGCCGTGCGCTACTTCATCGCGCCGGTTGTGCACAAGAAATGACATACCCTTGCTTTTGGCAGAGCGCTCAAATCAAGTCGGGGTATTAAGGTGCTTTAGTTTAGCGGCGTCTTGCCCGGCATGCCGGGCCGGCGCGGGTAGCGCGGCGGCGTGGTCGCAACCTTCTTCAGCACCACCAGGTAGCGCGGCTCGGCGACGCCGGGCAGTTCCACCTCCAGGATCTGCTCCAGCTCGCCGCCGAGTTTCTGAATGGCCCTGCTCGCAGCGTAAGTTTCGGCAAGCGCGTCCTTGCCCTTCTGCGCCAGCGCCCGCCCGCCGCGCTTCACCAGCGGCAACAAGTATTCGGCCAGCGTGGGCATCTCGGCCACGGCGCGCGCCAGCGCCCAGTCGTAACGCTCACGGTGCTCGGGCCGCTGCCCCACCTCTTCCGCGCGCGCATTCACCACCGTCACGGCGCTCAGCTTCAGCGCCTGCACCAGGTGCTCGCAGAAGGCCGCTTTCTTGCCCGTCGCCTCGACCAGCGTCAGTTGCACCGCCGGACAGACGATCTTGAGCGGCACGCCGGGAAAGCCCGCGCCGGTGCCCACATCAATTACACGCCAGGCGTCCTTCGCGGTGCAAAGGCGGCCACCGTCCACGAGCCGCCGTCCAGCGTCCATCACTTTCAGCACAGACAGCGAGTCGAGAAAGTGCTTGATCTGAATGTCCTGCGGCTGGGTGATGGCGGTGAGATTGAACTTCTCGTTCCAGGCGCGCAGCTCATCGCTGTATAGTTGAAACGCGCTCACCTGCGCCGGGGTCAGCTCCAGGTTGAGCAGGGCGCGCGCGCCGTTAATCAACGCCTCCATCGCCGACGATTATACCGGGAACGATTGGGCCGGTCGGCGCGTTTGAGAGTGCGTGGCGTGCACCGCGCACGTTGTAGAATCAGCCCATGTCCCGCCGCCGGCTTACTTTCATCCTTCTTCCTTCCTCCTTCCTCCTTGCTCTGCTGGCCGCCTGGCAATACCTCGTCGTTGATCTGCCCTCGCTCGACCGGCTGACGCAGAACCTGGCCCCGGCCTCCACCAAAATCCTGGCGCGCGATGGCCGCCTGCTCTACGAGATCACTGACCCGGCGGGCACGACCAAGCACACCACGCTGCCGCTCGCCGAGATTCCGTTGCACCTGCAGCAGGCCGTCATCGCCACCGAGGACGCCTCGTTCTACACCAACCCCGGCGTGGATGTGGTCGGCATCGCGCGCGCGCTGTGGATCAACCTCACCGGCGGCGAGGTGCTGGCCGGCGGCAGCACGCTGACGCAGCAGGTGGCGCGCAACATGCTGCTCGATCCCGAGGAGCGCGCCGAGCGCACCCTGACGCGCAAGCTGCGCGAGTCCCTCCTCGCCTGGCGGCTGGCCCAGGCCTACAGCAAAGACGAGATCCTCGAGCTGTACCTCAACCAGACCTACTACGGCCACCTGGCCTACGGCGTCGAGGCGGCGGCACAGACCTACTTCGGCAAGTCCGCACGTGATTTGGACCTGGCCGAGGCCGCGCTGATCGCCGGCCTGCCGCAGGCGCCCGCGCTCTACGACCCGCTGCTGTACCCCGACGCGGCCCGTAAACGCCAGGCCGTGGTGCTGGACCTGATGGTGAAGCAGGGCTACCTCACGGCGGACGAAGCGCGGCTGGCAAAGGACGAGCCGCTTCAATTCGCCTCGACCGCCTTCCCCATCGAGGCCCCGCACTTCGTCTTCTACGTCTGGAACCTGCTGGAGCAGAAGTATGGCCCGGAGGTCTTGTACTCCGGCCTGACCATCACCACCACGCTCGACCTGGACCTGACGCGCGCCGCCGAAGCCATCGCCCGCCGCCGCCTGCAACAGATCGCCGATGACCGCAACGGCCCGGCGCATAACGCCGCCGGCGCCGCGCTCGTCGCCCTCGACCCGCACACCGGCCAGGTGCTGGCGCTGCTCGGCTCGCCCAATTACTTCGACGCGCCCAACTCCGGCGCCCTCAACATGGCCATCGCCCCGCGCCAACCGGGCAGCGCCATCAAGCCCATCACCTACGCCGCGGCGTTCTCGCCCGAGTCCTGCAATCCCCAATCTCCAATCTCAAATCGTCAGAGATCAGAAATCGGAGATTGCCCCTGGACCCCCGCCACGATGATCCTCGATGTGCGCACGGCCTTCGTCACCAAAGAGGGCTTCTCGTATGTGCCGCAGAATTACGATCGCGCTTTTCACGGCCCGGTCTCCGCGCGCCAGGCGCTGGCCGGCAGCCTCAACGTGCCGGCGGTCATTGCCCTCGACCACATCGGCCTGCCGACGCTGTTGCGCCTGGCCAGCCGGCTGGGCCTGACCACGCTTTCGGACGCCGACCGCTTCGGGCTGGCGCTCACGCTCGGCGGCGGCGAAGTGCGCCTGCTCGACCTAACGAGCGCGTTCGGCGTCTTCGCCAACGGCGGCAGGCGCGTGGAGCCAAGCGTCATTCTGCACATCAGCGACGCGCGCGGCAACGTTCTCGAACGCTGGCCGCCGCGCCTCGGCGAGCGCGTCCTCGACGAGCGCGTCGCCTTCCTCATCACCGACATCCTGTCCGACAACGAGGCGCGCGCCGCCACCTTCGGCTTCAACAGCGTGCTGCAAATTGGCCGGCCCGCCGCCGTGAAGACGGGGACGACGACCGACTATCGCGATAACTGGGCGGTGGGCTATACGCCGGAGCTGGCGGTGGGCGTGTGGGTGGGCAATGCCAATTTCTCGCCGATGGTGAACCTGAGCGGCGTGAGCGGCGCCGGGCCGATCTGGCACGACTTCATGCGCGAGGCGCTGGCCGGCAAGCCGGAGACCTCATTCGCGCCGCCGCCCGGCCTGACGCGCGTCGAAGTTTGCTCGCCCTCCGGCCAACTGCCCACGCCACTCTGCCCGCGTACCAGGCTGGAATGGTTCCTGGCGGAGGCTGTGCCGACCGAGCCGGATACGCTGTATCGCCCGATCAGGCTGGACGCCCGCACCGGCCAGCCGGCGGATGCCGCCACGCCGCCGGAGGCCGTCGTCACGCAAGTGGTAATGGCGCTGCCGCCCGCCGCCCACGAGTGGGCGCTGGCAAACGGAATCCCACAACTCCCCCTCGTCAGCCTTCAAGCTTCCTCCCTGCGTCGCCACGTTCCGATCGCCATCTCTTCGCCCGACCCGCAGACGGTCTTCCAGATTTCGCCGCGCCTGCCGCGCGAGAGCCAGCGTGTGCCATTCCGCCTGTACACGGCGCAGCCGCTGAGCGCGGTCACCTTCCTGCTCAACGATCAACCGCTGGGCACGCTGACGGCCGGCCCGTTCGAGTGGTGGTGGCCGCTCGCGCCGGGCACGTTCCGGCTGCAGGCGCAAGCCCGCCTGACGACGGGCGAAACGGTCGTCACAGAGCCGGTGTCGTTCACCGTGCTGCCGTAACCGGACCTCCCCGCTCCTCGCGCTAAGCCTTCGCCTGCTTGGCAATCTCCGGCTCCGCCACCAGGTCGCCGCCGCGCACCGTCGCGCCCAGCACGATGCCCGCCGTCACCAGCACGATATTCTTGATGATGTACTGGCCCTCCAGCGTCGGCGCATAGGGGATGCGGGTGAAGGTCTCCGCTGGGAAGAAGAACAACGGCGTGATCGTGCCGAGCATTTGGAGCAGCAACAGCAGCAGCGTGGCGCGCATGAACAGCCCGGTGATCAGCCCCAGGCCGATCAGGCACTCCCACGTCGCCAGGATCAGGAGGCTGACGCTTGGCGGCAGCAGGCCGAAGGTCAGCAGCTCGATCGTGCGCGTCGCCAGATCCTGTGCCGGGCTGAGACCGGGGAAGAACTTAAGCACGCCGAACCAGAAGAACACGATCCCCAGGCTGACGCGCAGCGCAACCACGCCGTAGCGCGCCATCCAGCGCGTCAGCGCCACGTCCGTTTGCGCGATCCAGTTCATCATGTGAGTCATCGTCGGTCCTTTCGCTCGACAGGTCTTCCCACACAACCCTATCACAAACCGGCGCCCGTCGGCCATGAGATCGTGCAATCAACGTAATACACTTTGTTGATGAATGGCACTGCGGACTTGATCGAGGAGTTCGGAGTTGCGGCTGGAAGCCGCGCGATGAGGCAGCGCGCTGTGCGCCGGCCGGCGGCGCTCAAGCCTGAGAAAGCTTCGGCAGGCGTGCCCTGACGGCCGGCGCCGAGCACAACGTGTATGTGTAAATGTCGGCGACGTCCCGGCAACGCAGCAGCGCGCTCGGGCAGCGCCGCTTACGTCAGCCGCTTCTTCACGTCAGCGGCGAAGTCCTCATAGCGCCGCAGCGGCGTGACAGCCACGTGCACATGCTGGCCGTGTTCCTTCATGATCGGCAGATCGAGCAGGATCTGGTCCAGCGTGTCCGGCCCATCCACATTGACGACGGCGACGACCCGCCGGGCGCCCACGCATTTCCACAAATCCACGACGACGCCGGACTGCTTGGCGCCCAGAGCGGCGTCGGCTTCTCTGGCCCAGATGGCGAAAAGGTCTTTTTGGGACATGGAGGCCGGATACTCAACGTGAAAATCGAGCAGATAAAGCATGGGGCAATGTTCTCCTTTCGCGAGGGTGAAAAAAAAGGGAGCGTAAGCGGCGGCGCTGAAGCCGGACGAGCGGCCGATCTCAAGCCGGCGCCGGCGCAGCCTGCTCACAACTGATGATAATGCGCTTCAGTTCCGTCTGCAATGCTCTATCCAGCGGGGCCGGACGGTGATCGCGCAGCAGGGCGCGGGCTTTCTCGAGCGCCCACTCGCGCGCGCCGCCGCCCGCATCGCCCAAATCCCCTTGGCGCTTCGTTTAGAGAGAATAGAGGCTTCAACTCCGAAGTATGGCGAATGCCAACTCATACGTGGGATGAGCCACGCTGGCCAGTGGCAGGCCGGCGGTTTCCGCTTTCTGTTCGTAGCTGTGAGGTCGCAATGCCTGATGCAGAACTGGGCCTGCCAGGCACAATGGCCAACGTTTTGACTGTCTACGCCCTTCAACAGACGACGGCCCCATCATTGACCTTCCCGGGGCAGCCGGTGAGGCGCACGCCGGCAGAACGACTGGCGGTCCTGCTCGAAGAAGCGGGTCACGCTGTGGTCTGGCTGCGCTTCGGTCCGGAGACCGCTGATCCGGAGAAGTGCCTGGCAATGCTGATCCGGGCCACGCAGCACCTCTGCCCCGTTGGCGGTGCGCCGACTCTCACGGTGATGACTCCCCAGCCTGACTCGCTCTACGGCTGGCTGCCCTACTTCAATCAACTAATCGGCGAACTCGTCGCCCGTCTGCCGCCCCATACCGCCTTTCTGCTTGAAAACGTCTGCGACCTGAACCCGGCCTCGGCAACATACAACCTGCTGAAAGGCCACGTGCTGTCGGCGCTCGTCGGTCGCTGTTTGTATATCCTGCCCCCGCCCTCGCCTGACGCGCCGACGCTATTCGAGCCGCCCATCGTCGAGAAAGCGATCGTTGCCTCGAGAGCGGCAACGGGCAAACCAGAGGCCGCGCCGGCGGAAGAAGCCCTACAGGAGTCGAACCCGAAACTTACTGTTCACGAAACGCTTGCTCCAGCCGCCTCGACGCAAGCCTCGGCAGTTTCAGCCGCGCCCACGCTGCATGCCTACCTCCTCGGAAAGTTCCGCGTCGTCATCAACGACCAGGCCGTGGAGCATTGGCCGGCCCAAAGCCTCAGCCCGGCTGGTTCACCCAGGGCGTCAACCGCTGTTCATCGCTGATGTCAAACAAGTGGTCGTCGTTACAGGCCAAGTGGCCGTCCAGGAAATGTTTCGCGGCCTCGTCGCCCGGCTGGACGACCAGACTGCGCGCATCCGGATGCCAACTCAGCTTCAACAGGCGTCGCTCGCACACCGGGCAATACCATTCCTCAGTGCCGATAGGCGAGATCGATTCCAAAACCATCGTATGTTCGTGATTCATAGAGCCTCTGAAGATCAAAGATTCCAACAGGCCGTCATTGTCCACAGCGCGAACGGAGGCGTCAAAGCCGCTGTCTAACGCTGGTGAATCTTCCACTGGCACTATAGAGGAGATTTGACGCTGGCAGAGATAGCGGTGGTAGGAATTGATTGAAGTGTTAGCGCAACACCGCCGAGGCCCACGCCCCCAGCCAGCCGAGGATGAGGAGCACGCCGAAGGAGAGGTGCAGTTGCGCCGTGAGCTTGAGCACGGCTTGCAGGCCGCGCGGCTCGGTCTCGGCGGAGACGCGGCGCGCGAGCTGCCAGGCTGCCGGCAGCGTGACGGCCGCGAGGGCCGTCCACCACGGGGCGGCGCCCGCCAGCACAGCGATCAGCGCCGCTACATACGCGCCCGCGATCAAAAAGTACATCTCCACGTTTGCGCCGGCGCGGCCCAGCAGGGTCGCCAGCGTGCGTTTGCCGGCCGCGCGGTCGTCGTCCAGGTCGCGCAGGTTGTTGGCGTGCAAAATCGCAGAGACCAGGAAGCCGACCGGCAGCGAGGCCAGCAGCACCATCCAGGTCACTGCGCCCGCCTGCACGTAGTAGGCGCCGATCACCATCAGCGGCCCCATCGCCAGAAACACCGCCAGCTCGCCCAGGCCGACATACGCCAGCGCGAACGGCCCCGCCGTGTAGAAGAAGCCGACCAGCAGACCGAACAGGCCGATCCACAACAACCACGGCCCGGAGACGCTGACCAGGTACAGGCCAATGGCGGTGGCCAGTGCAAAGCAACCGAGTCCCAGTGCCAGCACCTGAGCGGGCCGCATCTCGCCGCGCTGGATGGCGCCGCCGATGCCGATGGTGCCCAGCGCGCGTTTGGCGTCCGCGCCCCGCACGTGGTCGAAGTAATCGTTGACCAGATTGGTGCCGGCCTGCATCGCCACACCGCCCACCAGTGTCAGCGCGAACAGCCATAGATTGAAGCGGCCTTCCGTGGCGGCGATGACGGTCCCCAGCCCGATGGGCACGATGGCCGCCGGATAGCTCCACGGACGGGCCGCACCCCACCACAGCCGTGCCTGCCGTCGGGCGCGCGCTTCGTGGATCTGCACGCTGCGCGCCTGCCACGGCAACAGCGCGAACTCCAGTTCATCCAGCAGCACCGTCATCAGCCAGCCGATGAGGGCGATGACGACCAGGGCGGCCAGCATCCGGTCGAGGGCGTAGATGGTGTACGACTCCCAGATGCGCCAGCCGATGCCCTCCCGCGCGCCGACGAACTCCGCGCCGACGATGAGGGTGAGCGCGTAGCCCAGGCCAAGCTTGAGGCTGGTGAGCGTGCCGGGCAAGCTGGCGGGCAGCGCCACTGTCCAAAACACATCCCACGGCTTGGCGCGGAAGGAGCGCGCCACGTCGAAGTAGTGGGCGTCCACCTGCAACACGCTGCTCGCCACGCCGAGCACCATCAGGAAAAATACGCTCACGGCGATGAAAGCGACCTTGCTCTCCTCGCCAATGCCCAGGGCGACGATGATCAGCGGCAGCAGCGCGATCTTGGGCACCGGGTAGAGCGCGGCGGCCAGCGGCTGGGCGATGGCCCGCAGGGTGGGGCTGATGCCCATCAGCAAGCCGAGAGCAATGGCGGGCAACGCGCCCAGCACGAAGCCCGCGCCCACGCGCCACAGGCTGATGGCCACGTCACTCGCCAACTGCCCGCCCTGCGCCAGGCGGCCCAGCGCGGCGAACACCTCCGATGGCGGCGGGAAGAAGAGGCGGTTGATCCAGCCCAACTGGACGGCGGCCTCCCACAGCACGAGCAGGAGGAGGGGCGAGAGGAGAGAAAGCCAGCGGTTACGCATGAGGTCTTAGAGCCTGTTTGTTAAAGTTGGACTTTTGACAAAATTTGACAAAAAGTGGGGGAACTGCTTCAAATTGGGGGCATGAACAGCGACGAACATGCTACACAACTGAAGCAGTTCCGGCAAGCAGTTTACCAGAACTTTAACAAACGAGCCGATACGCTCATGGATCTGCTGGACGCCCTCAGCAGTAACACTAGCGCCAATTCGGTCGTGGAATTGAGCCTGA
>JBBIQY010000116.1:0-8767 GCA_037442085.1 Anaerolineae bacterium | reverse complement strand
AGCACTGCGGAGTGCAACGTGTGGCTTGCCGACACATTCACTTTAGCAGAAGTTCTGAATCGGCGCAGCCTCTCATTTTCATCGCCCGTTGTGCGCCGGCGCGCATGGAGACTTCGCTCCGCTCAGGCCGCGCCCTGAGCGTGCCGAAGGGGTGCGCGGCGCGCAGTCGAAGGATGCGGGCATCATCCCGCCAAAGTCGGGAGAGCCAAATTTTGTTTCTGAAAGAGCCCACGGCCTGCAATCCGGCAAAACCCGCCATGCTCGATGAAACATTTGCGCTATAATCGGTTCGCTATGAGCTTCCTCGGTAACTTGTTTGGTAAGCCCAATAAGGGTAAAGGCAAGAGTAAGGGCAAGCCGCGCGGCAGTGGCCGGCCCGCCTCGCGACCGGCCCCCAAGCCGGAGCCGCTGCCCCTGCCCGAGCCGGGCCTGTCGCTCGACCGTAAGCTCGACATCGCCGGTGTGTTGATGGTGTTGGCGGGCTTGCTCTCGCTGCTCAGCCTCTTCTCGCCAAACCAAAGCGACTTCCTTGACGCCTGGCTCAACGCACTGAGCCAACTGGCCGGCTGGGGACGCTTCGGCCTGCCCCTCGGCCTGATCGTGGTCGGCGGCTGGATCGTCCTGCGCAAGTTCGGCGATAGCCTGCCGAAGGTGGAGTTCGAGCGGTTAACGGGCGTCGTGCTCTTATATCTGGCTCTGCTGACGTCCCTGCACTTCTATGCGGCGCCGGAGGCCGCAGCCGTCTGGCCGCTGGCGCGCGCCGGCGAGGGCGGCGGCCTGATCGGCGCGGCCCTGCTTTCCGCGTTATACGGCCTGTTCGGCCAGTTGGGGACCTTCGTCCTGCTGCTGGCTTGGTGGCTGATGGCGATTGTGTTCACCCTCGGACTCTCGGTGCCCGAGCTGGTGCAGCTCTTCATTGGCCTGCTGCGGCGCTTGCGTCAGGCAGCGCCGGCAGCGCTTATGCGCCAGCCCGAACCCCGCCAGCCGCGCGCTGCGCCGCCCGCGCCTCAACCGACGCCAACGCCGGAAAGGCCTGCGCCCAAGCCTGTCGTCGCGGCCCCTAAACCTCCCCCTGCGCCCGTCATCCCGCCCGCTGCCGGCGTCTCGCCCAGCCCCGCCTACTACGATCAGCCGCTCGTCATCGGCGGTGAACAGGTCTGGGAACTGCCGGTGATGCAAGACTTGCTCGACTCCGGCTCGGAGAGCGGCGCCGACGATGAGTTCGACCGCAAGCGGGTGCAGATCATCGAGAACACCCTGGCCTCGTTCGGCGCGCCGGTCAAGGTGGTGGAGATCAATCGCGGCCCGACGATCACCCAGTTTGGGGTGGAGCCGGACTTCGTGGAGACGCGCGGCGGCAAGAAGACCAAGGTCAAGGTCGGCAAGATCACTGCGCTGGCCGATGATCTGGCGCTGGCCCTCTCCGCCAAGAGCATCCGCATCGAAGCACCGGTGCCGGGCAAGGGCTACGTGGGCATCGAGGTGCCCAACGAGCAGAGCACGCTGGTGGCCCTGCGCGACGTGATGGAGTCCGAACAGTTCACCCAGTTGAAGGGCACACTGCGGCTGGCGCTGGGGCAGGATGTCTCGGGCAACGCCATCGCCGCCGACCTGACCGCGATGCCTCACCTGTTGATCGCCGGCACCACCGGCTCCGGCAAGAGCGTGTGCGTCAACGGCATCATCGCCGCGCTGCTCATCCAGAACACGCCGGACGACCTGAAAATCCTGATGGTGGATCCCAAGCGCGTGGAGTTGACGGGCTACAATGGCATCCCGCATCTGGCCATGCCGGTGGTGGTGGACCTGGAGCGCGTCGTCGCCAGCCTGCAATGGGTGATGCGCGAGATGGACGAGCGTTACCGCAAGTTCTCCAAGGCCGGCGCGCGCAACATCGCCGACTACAATGAGCGCGCTCGAGCGAGCGGCGAGCGCCGGCTGCCCTACCTGGTCATCATCATTGACGAACTGGCCGACCTGATGATGATGGCGCCGGACGAGACCGAGCGCATCATTACGCGCCTGGCGCAATTGGCGCGCGCCACCGGCATCCACCTCATCCTCGCCACGCAGCGCCCGTCGGTGGACGTGGTGACCGGCCTGATCAAAGCCAACTTCAAGGCGCGCATCGCCTTCGCGGTGGCCTCCGGCACCGACTCGCGCGTGATCCTCGACCAGCCCGGGGCAGAACGGCTGCTGGGCCGCGGTGATATGCTCTTCCAGGCGCCGGACAGCCCCGCTCCCCTGCGTGCGCAGGGCATTTTCGTCTCCGAGGCGGAACTCCAGCGCGTGGTGCGCTACTGGAAGGGCGCGCGCGGCTTCGAGGCCCCGCTCACGACCGTCGGCGACACGGTGGTGACGCCGCCCGTCGCGCCGGCGGTGGACACGGATAACTTCATAGCCGTGGGTGCGGGCGTCCCGGCTCGGCCAACCGTCAGGCCGGAACAGAAGCCGTTGTGGGACCCGGCGCAGTTCGGTGAGCGCCTCGGCGAGGCGGAGGGCGCGAAGTCCGAGGGCGAGGACGAGCTGCTGGAAGAGGCCATCAAGGCAGTGCGTGAGATGAAGAAGGCCAGCATCTCCCTGTTGCAGCGCCGCCTGCGCATCGGCTACACGCGCGCCGCGCGGCTGATTGATGTGCTGGAGGAAAAAGGCATCATCGGCCCGGCCAAGCCCGGCGCGCAGCAACGTGAGGTGATCGGCGCAGAGCAGCCCTACGACCCCTCCCGCGCTGCCGGAGAAGACGAGATGCGCAAGTGGGAGTCCGAAAATTGAGATTGCCTTCTCCCCTTGAGCTGGCGAACAACTCGCCGAGCCGTCGCCGCAGGTCACGTCGCAAGCGTGACCTGCTTGTTGTTGCCGCGCTGTCCGTTGGGCTGGCTGCCTGCGCCGCCACGCCGACCGCTGCGCCGACCATTGCCGTCACCGCGCCGCCGACGCCTGTCGCGGTTCTCAGCACACCCACCGGCGACCCGCCGATCGAGACGCCTGTTGCCGCGCCAAGCCCGACAACAGCGACTGCCTCGCGCACGCTCGTGTTCTTCACGGAAGCAGCGGATAACATGGGGGGCGCTCCGCGTCTGGGTGAGTTTGCTCAACAGCAAGGCTGGCAACTGCAAATTGCCAGCGCCCGCGAGGCGCAGGCCCGCCTCGCGGCAGGGCCTGGTTCGGTGGTCAGTATTTCCGCCGAGCTCACGCCGCAGCAATGGCTGGGGTTGGCGCAGCAGTATCCCGCGACTTACTTTGCCATCCTCGGTTGGCCGGCGCCCGGCGTTGAGCCTCCCGCGAATCTGCTGTTCGTGGGCGGCCCCGACAATCGGGAGGATCAGGCGGGTTTTCTGGCCGGCCTGATCGCCGGCCTCGCAACCCGCTCGCAGCGTGTGGCCGTGTTCGGCGAGTTGCAGACGCCGGCGGGCTTGAAATACCGCCACGGCTTCGCCGCCGGCTTGCGCTATGCATGCCCGCGTTGCCGTCTCGACCTCGTTGATTTGGCCTCGACCGGCGACACGGCTTTTGCCGCAGCCGAAGGCCGGAAGTATGCGTTGCTTGGTGCGGACGTGATCTTTGCCGCAGCCGGCGAGGCGGGCGCTGCGGCGCTGGCCGGCGCTGCCGAAGGCGGGGCCTGGGTCATCGCCTCCGACGCCAGCCCATTGCCCGATTCGGATCGGTTGCTGACGCGCGTGTCGCTCAGCCCCATGGCGGCCTTCGAATCGGCGCTGGCAGATCTCGCCGCCGGGAAGCCGCGCTCCGGCGTCGAGCCGCTCTCTCTGGCGAACGGCGGCGTGGTCCTCACACCCCTCCGCCCCGGCGTTCTCTCACCGCTCGATCTGCAAGACCTCGGCGCCATCATGCAGAAGCTGGCCGAGGGCGCGCTGGAGACGGGCGTTGACCCGCTGACGGGCGAAGAAAAGTAACAGGCCCAGGCGCTCTCAACCTTCGTTAACTTGTCAGCCCCCATCTTTGCTCGTATAGTTTGCGCCAATACCGCGCGCAAGAGGAGAAATCCCCGGCTATGGAAATGGAATATGGCAAGGCCTTCACGTATCTCCGCCAAGACCCCGACTGGATCAAGAAGTGGGGCCTCGCCGGTTTGATCCTGTTGATCCCTGTGCTTGGTTCGATCCTGGTCGCTGGATACGGCGTAGAGGTGACACGCCATGTCATCCGTGATGACGCAAGGCCGCTGCCGGGGTGGAGCGACCTCGGCAACTTCGCCATCAAGGGCCTGATCGCAACGGTGATCGGCCTGGCCTATACGCTGCCCCTGATTGTGTTTATCGCCTGCGCCAACCTGTTGCCGCTAGGCCTGTCTCTGGCCGGGGCGGAGGCCAACCGGGAGGTGGCCTCGGCGTTAGATACCCTGAGCTCGGCGGTCGCCCTGTGCTGCGGTTGTCTGGCGGCGGCCTACGGGTTGTCCGTGGCGCTGGCGCTGCCCGCGGCGCTTGGGCGTTACGCCGCGACCGAGCAAATCGGCGCAGCCTTTCAGTTGAACGAGGTCTTCAAGCTGGTGCGCGCCAAGCCGGGGATGTATTTCCTCGTCGCCCTGATCTCGCTGCTGGCAGTGCTGCTGTTTACGGCGCTCGGCGTCATCGCCTGCGTCGTCGGTGCAGCTTTTGGCGCTGCCTACGCCGTCCTGGTGGCCGCGCATTTGCAGGGCCAGGCGTACCGCTACGTGACGCTGACGCACGACTAGCTGCCGTTTCTGCGTCGTCAATTTTCGGAAAGAAGAAGGCCGCTGGCAACAGCGACCTTCTTCTTTTCCAACAAGGTCAGAGAGGGCGACTTGTCAATGATTCTGCACGAAGTTGATGAGGATGTGGTTGCGGTTGCAATCGTTGAAGGTCTGCAACACCACGACCTCGGAGAGGGCCTGGCCGGTGCTCTCGCGCAACTGCACCCGGTAGGTGTTGGTCGTGGCCTGCGGTGCGTTGCCCAGCGTCACCTCCCAGCCGCTCGGCCCGTACTTCGGCTGGCTGCCCGTCAGTGCTCCCACCGCCAGGCCGCCGCCCTCGACCCAGATGCTCAGGCCCACCACCTCCCGGTTCTGTAGATCGAAGACCCGGCCCGAGACGCCAAACCAGTTGCAGCCATTGGAGTTGGCGATGTTGGGAACCGCCGCCGGCGAGCCGGGCTGCAACGTGAAGCGGAACTGCGATTTGGTGTTGGTGAAGGTGGCCGTCGGCCCGGTGGGCGTGGGTGAACGCGTGGGTGTGGGCGTAGGGGTGAAGGTGCGCGTGGGCGGGATAGCTGTGCGCGTGGCGGTTTCGGTCGGCGTATTGCTGGCGAGCGGCGTCGGGGTGACGGTGGGTGTGTGGGTGGCCGTCCACTCCGGTGGCAGGGTGGGGATCACCGGCGTCGGCGTAGCGGTCCGAAAGGGAAGCACGGCCAGGGTGGGCAGGTCTGGGCGTCCGGCTGGTTCCGTGGGCGGGCGCAGTTGGGCGATGGGGTTGAGCTGCGGGTTGGCGAAGAGCGCCGCCGTCACGCCCAGGCTCAGACACGCGAGCAGCAGGAAGAACGCCGCCAGCAGATTGAAGATGATGCCGCAGCCGGCCCCCGCTCTGTTGTCGCGCTTCCGTCTCATAGCCCGCACCTCACGGGTTGATCAAGATCTCGACGTTTGCACCGGCTCGTTCGTTAGCGAGCCAGTTCTGATACGTTCGCGCTTGCAGGGCGCGCCGCGCTTCCGGGCTGAGCGTGCGCACCGGGTCGCGCTCCAACACCTTCACGAGGCAAAAACCGAGTGACGTGGCGATGACGTCGCTCGTCTCCTCCGGCTGAAGATTGAAGGCCACCTGCTCGACCTCCGGCATCGTCAGCCAGCCGCGCGGGAACCAGCCCAGGTCGCCGCCGGCCACACGCGTGCTCAAATCGAGTGAGTTGGCGACGGCCAGCGCCGAAAAGTCTGCGCCGGCGCGTATCTGCTCCAGCAGGCGGCGTGCCGTGGCCTCGTCGTTCACCAGGATCACCTGCGCGCGCACCTGCTCGGCCGCCTCGCCCACGGAGGCCGTCACCTGCGCCGCCAGCCGCGCCCGCAGCAGGTCACGGCGCAGCGCCTCACGGAAAGACTCGTCGGTGTAAAAGTTCGCCGACAACCAGGCCGCGTAGGCTTCGGCGTCGCCCAGGCTCTGCTGCACCCGCTCGACCTCGGCCTGCACATCCGCCTCGCTGACCGTCAACCCGGCGCGGACAGCGGCCTGCTCCACGATCGCATTATCGGTCAAGGCCTGCAAGACCCGTGCCGGACAATCCGGGAATGCCTGGGCCGCCTCGCACCGCCGAACTTCGGCTTCGTAATCGGCCAGGCGGATAGGTTGGCTGTTGACGCGCGCGGCCAGTGGCTCCGGCGTGGCGGTCGCGGGCAGCGGCGTGGCAGTTGCCGTGGCAGTTGCCGCAAGGGTCGCTGGCGGCGCGCCGGTGGCTGTGGGCGCAGCGGTGGGCTGGCTACAGGCCGCCATCATCAGCAGCAATACCAGCGCCCCGAGAGATGGCCGACGATTATACACAGGGGTGGAGGGAGGGCAACTAAGGAAACAGGAACAAGAGGCCGTACAGCGGGGCACTTGCTCTTCGTCCACTGCCCCAGTTACACCTGGTTCACCAGGGCGAAGATCATCGGGCGGCGCTTGGTTTCCGCATAGAAGAAATCGGAGAGGGTGGCCTCGACGCGCTGGCGTAGCTCGCCGTTGGCGTTGGCCGCCACCTTGGCCACCTGCGCCTGGGCCGCCTCGAACATTTCCGTCTCATCGCGCACGAAGACGAAGCCCTTGGAGAGGATCTCCGGCTTATCCAACAACTGGCCGTTGCGGTTGACGCGCAGGTTGACGATGACCACGCCGCTCTCGGCCAGCGCTTCGCGCTCGCGCATCACGCTCGGGCCGATGTCACCGACGCCGCTGCCGTCTACGAAGACGTAACCGCCTGGGATGCGCTCGCCCAGGGTCATCGTGTCATTCTGGAACTCGATGATGTGGCCGTTCTCGACCACGGCGATGTTTTCCGCCGGGATGCCGACCTCGCGCGCCAGGGCCGCATGCTGATGTAAATGGCGCAGCTCGCCGTGGATGGGCACGAAGAACTTGGGCTTGACCAGGTGGATGAGCAGCTTCATCTCCTCCGCGCTGGCGTGGCCGCTGACGTGCACCGGCGCAATCGGGTCATAGATGACGCGCGCGCCGCGCTGGAGCAGCTTATTGATGGTGCGGTGTACCATCTCTTCGTTGCCCGGGATAGGGTGCGAGGAGAAAACAACCGTGTCGCCGGCCCGCAAATCGAACTGGCGGTTGCGGCCCTCGGACAACCGGCTGAGGATGGACGACGGCTCACCCTGTGTGCCGGTCGTCATCACCACCACCTTCTTGGGCGGCAGCTTCAACGCTTCGTCTATCGGGATCAGCAACCCGTCCGGCAACTCCAGGTAATTGAGCTTCTGCGCAATGCGGGCGTTCTCCTGCATGCTCGTGCCGACGAGCGTCATCTTGCGCCCGTGCTTGAACGCGGCGTTGGCGACCTGCTGTATGCGCGAGATGAGCGAGGCAAACGTGCCGATGATGATGCGCCCCGGCGCTTCGCGAAAGACGGCATCGAACGCCGGGCCGATGACGGCCTCCGACGGCGTCCAGCCGGCCTTGTCGGCGTTGGTCGAGTCGGAGAGCAGCGCGAGCACGCCGCGTCCGCTGAACTCGGCCAGCGTGGCATAGTCGGTGGGCCAGCCGTCCACCGGCGTGTGGTCGAATTTGAAGTCGCCGGAGTGGACGATCAGTCCGGCGGGCGTGGTGAGGCCCAGGCCCACACAATCCGGGATGGAGTGACAGACGTGAAAGAACTCGACGGCGAACGGGCCGATGTTGACGCGGTCGCCGGCGTGGATGGTGTTGAGCGACACCTTGTCGTACAGCTTGGCCTCGCGCAGCTTCACCTCGATCAGGCCGCGCGTCAGCGGCGTCGCGTACACCGGCGCGTCAAACTCGGCCATGACGTGCTTCATGGCGCCGATATGGTCCTCGTGCCCGTGTGTGATGACCACGCCGCGCACCAGGTGTTTCTTGTCGAGCAGCGAGCGAAAGTCGGGGATGATGTAATCAATGCCGAGCATGTCGTTTTCCGGGAACATCAGCCCGGCGTCCACGATCAGGGCATTGCTGCCGTACTCCACGTACAGCATGTTCTTGCCGATTTCGCCCAGCCCGCCGATGGGGATCAGGCGAAGTTTTTGAGACATGGTAGCGTAACCTTTCTCGAAGAGACCGCGAATCGGTCGGCGCGGCCGGAATGTCTATTTCGTGTCATCAGTTTAACACAAAAGCCCGCCGAGCCTGCTCAGCGGGGCGCAGAACGAACGCGGCTGATAGAGCGAGAGGGATTAGTTTAGGCGGGTGACCTGAAGGGCCTGCGGGCCATGTAGCGACTCTTCGAGCGTGAACTCAACTTGCTCGCCCTCGCGCAGGTTCTTCAAGCCATTGCTGGTGATGGCGCTGTAATGCACGAACACATCCTGGCCCTGGGCGGTTATGTAGCCGTAGCCCTTGGAGCCGTCGAACCAGCGCACAACGCCTTTGATACGGGGATTCATTCGGAATAAGCCTTTCGCAAATGATTGTGTGAAGTTTATCACGCACATAAAACTCGTCAACTTAACGTTTAGGGCATTGGTTACAAATTAGTGATCTGAGCCATGAAGCAAACTCGACACGAAATCCAGCGGCATGACTTTGGGCCGCGACTTGCGCGGGCGCTTGAGAATGCCCAGGTCGTGGGCGTGGTCCGCCAGGTA
>JBBIQY010000115.1:0-8774 GCA_037442085.1 Anaerolineae bacterium | reverse complement strand
CGCTCACTGCGAAAGCTCAAGTCGCTCGGCTATGCCGTTGAGTTGGTTCCCGTGGCCATGGCGTAACGCCCGTGGCTTGAGGCTCGACTGGACGCATCAGTCGGAGCGACCTATTTTCTGGTCAGCGCAGTCGAAGGGCGCGGCGCGCAGTCGAAGGACGCGGGCATCATCCCGCCAAAGTCGGTAGAGCCCCACTGACAGTATCAAACCGATCACTTCAGCCATCTTCCTCGGCAAGGAGCGTCCTATGGTCGCCGATACCGATCGCCTCGCCCGCCGTCGCGAACGCCGCGAAGCGCGCCGCCCCGGCCACGCCGACCGGGCCGTCGGGGTCCGTCCCCTCCGCAATCAACTGCCGCTCACCACGGTGCTCTCGGAAGAGGGGGTGGAGAAGATCCACGCCGCCTCGATGCGCCTGCTCAAAGAGACGGGTATTCTCATCGTGGACTATCCGCCGGCCGCCGAAACCTTCAGGCAGCACGGTGCGAAGGTGGAGTGGGTGGATCACACGGTCACCTACCCCAACGGCGACACGACTCAGGTCACCGGGCATCTGGTCAGGTTGGATGAAGACACGCTGCTCCACTTCGTCCGGCAGGCGCCGGCGACGTTCACGCAGCTGGCGCGCAACCCGGCCAATACGCTGGAGTTCGGCGGACGCAACATCATCTTCGCGCCGGTGTATGGCCCGCCTTTCGTCGGCGGGCTGGACTTTGGGCGGCGGCAGGCCAGGCTCGAGGACTTCCACAACTTCGCCAAGCTCACCCACCTGGCCGAACACCTGCACCACGGCGGCGGCACGCTCGTCGAGCCGAACGATGTGGACGTGAAAGAGCGCCACCTGGATATGCTGCTGGCGCATCTCACCCTGCACGACAAGGCCTTTATGGGCAGCGTCACTCACGCCGACAACGCCCGCGACACGGTGACGATGGCGCGCATCGTGTTTGGTGCAGAGGCGCTGCAGGCCAACCCGGCAGTGCTTGCGCTCATCAACGCCTCCAGCCCGTTACGCTTCGACGACCGCATGTTCGGCGCGCTGGAGGTCTATGCCCGCGCACGGCAGGCGCTGCTGATCACGCCGTTCATCATCGCCGGCGCCATGTCGCCCAGCACCCTGGCGGCCACCCTCGCCCAGCAAAACGCCGAGGCGCTCTTCGGCATTTGCTACGCGCAGATGCTCAACCCCGGCACGCCCTGCATCTACGGCTCATTTCTGGCCAATATTGACATGCGCAGCGGCGCGCCCTGCTTCGGCACGCCTGAGGACACGCTGGCGCTCTACGCCGGCGCGCAGATGGCGCGGCGTTACGGCCTGCCCTACCGCTCCGGCGGCAACTTCACCGCCAGCCGCATCCCCGATGCGCAGGCCGGCTACGAATCGGCGGCGACGATACTGCCGACGGTGCAGGCCAACGTCAACTTCGTGCTGCACGCGGCAGGTTGGCTGGAGGGCGGGCTGATCGCCGGTTATGAGAAATTCGTGTTGGATTTGGAGATGTGCGCGATGATGGCCCGGCTGGTCAATGGTGTCGGGCTGAGCGAGGAAGACTTCGCCTGGGAAGCCTACGCCGAGATCCCGCCGGGTGGGCACTTCCTGGGCGCGACGCACACGCTGCGCCACTATGACACGGCCTTCTACTCGCACAAGGTCTTCAACATGGACAATTACGAGAAGTGGGAGGCCGAGGGGGGCGTGGACGCCTACCGCCGCGCTAACGCGCTCTATAAGAAGATGCTGCGCGATTACGAGCCGCCCGCGCTCGACCCGGCTATCCGCGAGGAGCTGGACGCCTTCGTCGCTCAGCGCCGCGCCGAGCTACGCGAACGCCGGCCGAGGACAGAGTGGAAGGGGTGAGGAGGTGCGGGCCACGAATGGACATGAATGGGTACGAATGCCCACGAAGCAACACGAATGGGCACGAATGAACAAGAATAGTGATTGGAGACGCGCCACTGGCGCCCCTCATTTTTGTGAGTGACGCTGAGTGGGGAGGCTCAGCGCGATTTGGGCGCGAGCCGGATGCGGCGTGGTCGTTGCCGCTCTGAGACGAGCTTGATGATAGTGCGGCGCGGCGCGAGAGAGCTCGGCGTTGACGGCAGCGTGCTGGGCCGCCGCCGTACAATCCGTCGTTGAACTAAGCCGGGGCGGTCACTGAGACGACTTGGAAAAAGAGACCGCATAGCGCGCTATCCACCTCACGCGCTCTTGACCCGCTATGTGAGATTGTAGTGGAGATGGGCGACGTGGGGAGAGGCACAGGGCCATCGCATCTCTCACAAAATTCCTCGGCGAATCCAGCCAAAACCGAATGAATCGCCCGTCGTGGATGATGGAGCCGCACCGCCCCAAAATTGCGCCAAACAGGCGAAAACAAGCCTGAAACGCTCGTGGGCCGGCTCAAGATGCGATTGCCTTGCTCGCTTGCGCGGTTTCCAAGCCGGGTAAAATCCCCACATCATCCACCTAGCTCTGCCAGGCTTCGCGCCCTTGGCGCCTTTGTGGTGAAACCTCCTATGCACATCAAAACCCACTTCCCTCGCCCCATCCGCGAAATCGAAAACGTCTTTATCCCGCTGAAAGACGGCACGCGCCTGGCCGCTCGAATCTGGCTGCCCATGGACGCCGAGACCGACCCAGTGCCCGCCATTCTCGAATACCTGCCCTACCGCAAGAACGACGGCACGGCGATCCGTGACGCGAACCGGATGCCGTACTTCGCCGGGCACGGCTACGCCGCCGTACGCGTGGACATGCGCGGCTCCGGCGATTCGGACGGCATCCTGTACGACGAGTACCTGAAGCAGGAGCAGGACGACGCGCTGGAGGTGCTGGAGTGGCTGGCGCAGCAGCCGTGGTGCACCGGCGCGTGCGGCATCATCGGCATCTCGTGGGGCGGCTTCAACGGCCTGCAAATCGCCGCGCGCCGCCCGCCGCAGCTCAAGGCCATCATCACCCTCTGCTCCACCGATGACCGCTACGCCGATGACGTGCATTACATGGGCGGCTGCGTGCTGGCCTCGGAGATGCTGCCGTGGGCCTCGACCATGCTGGCCCTCAACGCCCAGCCGCCCGACCCGCGCTTCGTCGGCGAGCGCTGGCGCGAGATGTGGCTCGAGCGGATGGAGCAATCACCACCCTTCGTCGAAGCCTGGCTCACGCACCAGCGCCGCGACTCGTATTGGAAACACGGCTCCGTCTGCGAGGAAGGGCGCTTAGTTGAACGTCCCTACGGCGACATCGAGTGCGCCGTGTACGCTGTGGGCGGTTGGGCCGACGGTTATACCAACGCTGTGCCGCGCCTGCTCGCCGGACTGAGCTGTCCGCGCAAGGGCCTCATCGGCCCGTGGGCGCACCTCTACCCGCACCACGCCGTGCCGGAGCCGGCCATCGGCTTTTTGCAGGAGTGCTTGCGCTGGTGGGATAAGTGGCTCAAAGGCATCGAAACCGGCGTGATGGACGAGCCGATGCTGCGCGTGTGGATGCAGGAACCGGTGCCGCCCGGCCCATTTGTCGCTGCGCGCCCCGGCCGCTGGGTGGCGGAAGAGGTGTGGCCCTCGCCGCGCATCGAGGCAAAAGTGCTGGGGCTGTCGGAGTTGACGGCGGACGGCGGCCCGCCGTCTGCCGTTGGCGGTCAGCGGTCACTCTCCATCCGAGGCGCTCAAACTGCTGGCCTCACCCTCGGCGCGTGGTGCCCCTACGGCCACGTCGGCGATTACGCCCTCGACCAGCGCGGCGAAGATGGGATGTCGCTGACCTTCACCTCCGCGCCGCTGGCGCAGTCACTCGAAATCCTCGGCTTCCCCGACGTGGAACTCGACGTGGCCGTGGACCAGCCAAACGCGCTGCTCTCGGTACGGCTGTGCGACGTTGCGCCGGATGGCGCTTCGCTGCTCGTGACCTGGGGCCTGCTCAACCTGACTCACCGCACCAGCCACGAATTCCCCGAGCCGGTGGAGCCGGGCCGGCGCTACACGGTCACCGTGCGCCTCAACGCCATCGCCCACCACTTCCCGGCAGGCCACCGCCTGCGCGTCGGCGTCTCTCCGACGAACTGGCCGCACGCCTGGCCCTCGCCGCAGCCGGTCACGTTGCAGCTCTTCCCGGAGAACTGCCGACTGATTTTGCCGGTTCGGCCCGCAAGGGCGGAGGATGCCGCGCTGCCTGCTTTCGCGCCGCCGGAAGGCTCCGCGCCCCTGGCCGTGGACTGGCTGCGTATCCCCACCGACCGCTACACCCTTGCGCAGGATGTGGTCGCCCAGCGCCATACACTCACCCGCTCGACGAAGGACGGCTGTTTTCGCATCCGCGCCAACGGGCTGGAAGTCGAGTCCTGGGGCAACGACCACTTCAGCATCACGGAGGGCCAGCCGCTCTCGGCGGAGGTGCGCTGCGAGCGGATGATCCGCATCGCGCGCGGCGGCTGGCAGACGCGCATGCAGACCGAGAGCGTGATGACCTCCACGGCGACCCACTTCCACGTCACCAATCAGCTCGAAGCCTTCGAGGGCGAGGTGCGCGTCTTCGTCAAAACCTGGACGTTCAGCGTGCCGCGAGATTTGGTGTAGTAGTATGTGTTTACCGTGTGGCGCGTGCGAGCCTCGGGGGGTGCTGATCGCATGGCAATACTGCTGCCGGCGCATTTCCGCTAAAGTCTAGGGTAAAATCTGAATAGTCTTCCTCTGCCCTTACCCCGAATGCTCTCTCTGCGCCAGGCGCTCAAACTCCCCATTTTCAACACGGCCAGAGTCATCGCCGGCAAACGCGGGCTGGACGCCGCCATCCGCCGCATCCACGTTGTAGACATCCCCGACGCCGAGTATCACCTCTACGGCCAGGGCCTGCTGCTGTTCACCTCCGGTTACGGCATCAAGGATAACCCTGCCGGACAAACCGCTCTGATCCCCAAACTGGTGGAGAGCGGCGCGGTTGGCATGGTGTTCTCGCTCGGCTGGTCCTTCGACGCCGTGCCGGAGGTGATGCGCGCCGCCGCCGAGAAGGCCGGCTTCCCTATCGTTGTCGTCCCGCGCGAGGTTAAGTTCGTCACCCTCATCGAGCGGCTGTATGTCGAGCTGATCAATGAGCAGTATGCGATGCGCGCGCGCGCCGACGATATCCATCGCCGCCTGACGCAACTGGTGCTCGAAGGCGGCGGCCTGAGCGCGCTGGCCGAGACCCTGGCCGACATCCTGCAACGCTCGGTGCTCTTCGAGAGCCTGACATTCGAGGTGCTGGCCTCGGCGCAGGCCGGCCCGGTGGACGAGAACCGCCAGCGCGCGCTGGAGGCCGGCCGCACACCGCCTGAGCTGATCGAACGCATGACCGACCGCGGCATTTACGCCGAGCTGCAGCAGAAGATGCGCCCGGTGCGCCTCGCCGCTATCCGCGAGCTGGGCATGACCATGGAGCGCGTGGTTGCGCCCATCATCGTTGGGCGTGAAGTGTACGGCTACATCTGGATCGTGGCCGGCGACCACCCGCTGACCGACCTGGACGAGCTGGCCATCGAGCATGCGGCCACCGTGGCCGCGCTGGTGATGCTGAAGGAGCAGGCCGTGCGCGAGGCGCAGAACACCCTGCGCGGCGACTTCTTCGCTCAGCTGCTGCGCGCCGGCGAACGCGACAGCCTGCTGATTGAACGGGCGCACAGCGTCGGCTACCAGTTCGACAGGCCACACCAGGTGCTGTTCGCGCTCTGCAAATCTGCGACCAACGCCACGCTGTCTCAGCTTGCCACGCGCCTCGACCGCTGGCTGCGCAGCCAGGGCGTCTGGGGCCTGGTGGTGACGCGTGAGCGCGGACTGGCGGTGTTGATTGAAGCAAAGACGGAGGGTGTGGGGCAGGCGCTGGCCGAGAAGCTGATCGCCGACTTGAGCAACGCCGCCCAGCCGCTGGTGGTGGGCGTTGGCCGGCTGGCGCCCGCCGACGGCCAGTTGCGCCACTCCTATGATGAAGCGCGCGAGGCCGCCGACATCGGCGAGCGGCTGGGCACGCGCGCCGGCGCTGTGGGCGGGCCGCGCGTCGTCTGCTTCTGGAAGCTCGGCCTGCTCGACTGGCTGCACCACCTGCCGCCCGAGGTGCTGGCCGCCAACCCCTACCTGGCCACCATCCAGCAGCTCGCCGAACATGATCGCAAGACCAACGGCGATCTGGTGCGCACGCTGGACGCCTATCTCGAACACGGCGGCGCGCTGGCGGAGGCCGCTGCCGCTCTCACCGTGCACCGCAACACGCTGCTCTATCGCCTCGGCCGCATTGAAGAGATCATCGGGTTGGACCTGAAAGACGTCAACCAGCGCCTGAACCTGCACGTGGCGCTCAAGGCGCACCTGTTGCGCAAAGGCGGCGCCTGAAAGCAAGATATAATCGTTGTCAACAACATGCCGAACAGCGAACACATCTACGACGTTTCCGAAGCGACTTTTGAAAAGGACGTGCTGGCCCACTCGCACCAGACGCCGGTCGCGGTGGACTTCTGGGCGCCGTGGTGCGGGCCGTGCCGGAGGCTGGGTCCGTTGCTGGAGAAGCTGGCCGCCGAAGGGGCGGGTGCTTTCCGGCTGGCGAAGGTGAACGTGGATGAAAACCCGCGCCTGGCCGCCGAGTATGGCGTGCGCGGCATCCCGGCGGTCAAGGCCTTTCGCAACGGCCAAGTCGCCGCCGAGTTCACCGGCGCTTTGCCGGAGCCGCACGTGCGTGACTTCCTGCGCAAGCTGGCCCCGGCGCCTTACGAAAAGGAACTAAGCGAAGCCGCCGGCCTGCTGGCGGCGCGCCACTGGAGCGCGGCCGAGGCGCGTTACCGTTCCGTCCTCGACCAGCAGCCCCAAAACGGCGCAGCCGCGCTCGGACTGGTCAAGGCGCTGTTAGCGCAGGGTCGTGGCTGTGAGGCGGGCGAGGTGCTGGATGACTTCCCGCGCGCGGACGAAGTAATCACGGCGGATAAGCTGCGCCCGCTGGCGGCGTGGCTGTGCGCGGTCGAACCGGCTGAGCCTCCGCTGGCGGACTCCGACTTGGACTCCGCCTACTATCAGGCTGCGCGGTTGTTCACGCGTGGGCAGTGGGAGGCTGCGCTCGACGGCCTGCTCGATGTGCTGCGGCAGGACAAGCGCTACCGCCGGGGCGAGCCACGCCTGGTCATGCTCGGTATCTTCGAATTGCTTGGCGAGGATGACCCGCTGACGCGGGCTTATCGGAGTGAGCTGGCGTCGGTGCTTTTCTGAAGAGTTAGCTCTGTCCCACGGCTGCACCGCCTCAACCGCAGAAGAGCCTGCCGGCGACGCGCCGGAGGCGGATACCGGACGCCGCCGCCTGCTGGTCGCTGCGCTGTGTGGTCGGGCGCAGCCCGGATAGAATCCCGCTGGCCTTCGAGCAGCGATGACGATGACGCACAACTTCTTCTCCCAGGCTGAACGTTTGTTGCCGGAGATGATTGCGTGGCGGCGCGATTTTCACCGTCACCCCGAGCTGGGCTTTCAGGAGTTTCGTACGGCGGGCATCGTGGCGCAGGAGCTCAATCGGATCGGCCTGGAAGCGACGACCGGCGTCGGCCAGACGGGTGTGGTCGGTTTGTTGGAGGGCGACCGGCCCGGCCCGGTGGTGCTGCTGCGCTTCGATATGGACGCCCTGCCCATCCAGGAAGCCAACACCGCCGACTACGCCTCGCAGACGGCGGGCGTGATGCACGCCTGCGGCCACGACGGCCATACGGCCATCGGCCTGGCGGTGGCCCAGATGTTGGCGCAACAGCGCCAGCGTTTGGCCGGCACGCTCAAGTTCGTCTTTCAGCCGGCGGAGGAGGGCCTGGGCGGCGCGGAGGCGATGCTGGCAGACGGTGTGTTGGAATCGCCCGCGCCCGAGCGCGCGCTGGCGCTGCATCTGTGGAACGAGAAGCCGTTGGGCTGGGTGGCCGCCACCGACGGCCCGGCCCTGGCCGCCTCCGAGCGGTTCTTCATCAACCTACAGGGCCGGGGCGCTCACGGCGCCTCGCCGCACCAGGGCCGCGACCCGCTGTTCGCCGCTGCGCAGTTGGTCACGGCGCTGCAATCTATCGTCAGCCGCAACGTGGACCCGCGACAAAGCGCCGTCGTCTCGATCACCGTCTTCAAGTCCGGCGAGGCTTTCAACGTCGTGCCGGACACGGCCTTCCTCGGCGGCACCATCCGCACCTACAACCCGCAGGTGCGCGAGCTGGTGCTGCGCCGCATGCGCGAGGTGGCCGAAGGCGTGGCGCACGCGCTGGGTTGTGAAGCCCAAGTGGATTTGAAGATGGTTACGCCGGCCACCATCAACGACGCCGCGATGGCAGCCCGCGTGCGCGCGCTGGCGCGGACGTTGCCCGGCATCACCCAGGTGGTGGACGATGAGCGCACGATGGGCAGCGAGGATATGGCCTTCATGATGCAGACCATCCCCGGCTGCTACTTCTTCATCGGCTCGAACAACGCGGAGAAGGAACTGAACTTTCCCCATCATCACCCGCGCTTCGACTTCGATGAGCGGGCGCTGGTCGTCGGCGCAGCATTGATGGCGCAAGCGGCGGCAGAGTATGTGCTCAGCGAATAGCCGCGATCTGGTGAGAGGCGCCGCGGCGTCACCATAACCGTTCGCTGGATGTCGCGCCAGTATGCTCGCTCAGCTCAAACCTCATACCGCTGACCAGAAAATAGGTCGCTCCGACTGATGCGTCCAGTCGAGCCTCAAGCCACGGGCGTTACGCCATGGCCACGGGAACCAACTCAACGGCATAGCCGAGCGACTTGAGCTTTCGCAGTGAGCG
>JBBIQY010000114.1:0-8804 GCA_037442085.1 Anaerolineae bacterium | reverse complement strand
GCCGCCCCCGCGGGGGCGGCGGGCAGCGAGCCATGGGTAAGCGCAGTAGTCTGGGACATAACGATCTCCTTCCGCCCTACACTAAATTATAGGTGGGCGATGTCCAGACCATCATAGACACAGAGGGTGGAGCCGGGCTTGATTGACGTGACGTTCGAGGATGACGGCTGCGGCTTCGTCGTGAGCAACGTCCTGGATGCCAACAACCGCTCGGCCCGCAAACAATTTGGTTTACGCAACATGATCGAACGCGCCACCCTTATCGGCGCGACCTTGCAATTTGACTCGGAGCCGGAACGCGGCACGCGCGTCCAGCTCCGCTGGCAAGCCCCCACACTCAACCTGGCCTCGCCCCCGGCTGTATAATCGCAACTGATCCGGAACTTTTACGGTTCCGAAAGCGTATTGAGTGCGGCGTGCCAGCCTTGCCTCTCCTTGCACGCTCTCATCCAGGAATATGTTCATGTCTCCCCGCACTTCTTCCCGGTCGCCGACTCGCTCACGCCTTCTGGCGGCCTTTGCGATCCTGATGACGGCCGCTCTGGCGTGTGATCTGTTCGCACCCGCGCCCACGCCCACCCCGGCCGTCACCCCCACACCGCGCTTCACCCCCACGCCGCTCCCCCCTATCGCGCCTAATGTCATTGATCGGCTCCCGGCGCGCGGCGATGAGCAGCGCGTGACCGACCCCATCGTCCTCTACTTTGACTCCCCGATGGATCGCGCTTCGACCGAGAAGGCATTCTCGATGACGGCGGGCGTGCGCGGCACATTCGCCTGGAGCGACAACGACCGGACGATGACCTTCCGCCCCGACCAGCCGCTGAAACGCGCGCAGAAATACCAGGTGAAGCTCGATGTCTCGGCCCGCAGCCAGGCCGGGTTGCCCCTCGCCCGCGAAGTCATCTTCAACGTCGAAACGGTCGGCTACCTCGAAGTCACGCAGGTGCTACCGGCGCCCGAGACGGCCGACGCGCCCGTGGACTCGGTCATCACGGTGATGTTCAACCGCCCGGTGGTGCCGCTCACCGACCTCGCCAACCAGGCCGCCTTGCCCAACCCGCTCGTGCTGACGCCTCCGGTGGAGGGACAGGGCGAATGGCTCAATACCAGCATTTACGTCTTTCGACCAAGCCGGCCGCTGGCTGGCGGCCAAACCTACACCGGCCGCATCGCGCCCGGCCTCAACGATGTGACCGGCGGCACATTAGAAACAGCGTATGAGTGGCGCTTCACCGTCGCTGCCCCCAGCGTCATCTCCACCGCTCCGGAGTTCGGCGCGCAGCACGTCGCCCTGACCACACCCATCAGCATCACCTTCAGTCAGCCGATGGATCGCGCCGCGACCGAGGCGGCGTTCCGGCTGACTCAGGCGGGACAGGTAAAGGCCGGTTCCTTCCGCTGGAGCGACGACGATCGGGTCATGGGCTTTGTCCCGGCGGAACTGTTCTCGCTCAACTCAACCTACGAAGTGGTGGTGGGCCGTGCCTCGACAGCCGCTGGCGGCGGCGCCACCACCGGCGGCGACTTCATCTACTCGTTCACGACGGTGCTCCCACCGGCCATCCGCTTCACCGAGCCGGCGGACGGCGAGCAGGGGGTAGATGCCGGTCGGGGCTTCCGTCTCTACTTCGCCTCGCCGATGGACGTGAGCACGCTCGACCCCAACATCGAGATCGTGCCCAAGCCCACGCAGGTCTACACTTACTGGAGCGATTATGACTTCAGCTACTACCTGGGCTGGGACCTCAAACCCTCGACTTCCTACCAGGTGACGCTGCGGCCGGGGATGAAAGACCCCTACGGCAACGAGGCCTTGACCGAGCCGCGCACCGTCTCCTTCACCACCGGCCCGCGTCAGCCCGAGCTCTACCTCAACGCCAACAGCGAGGTGGGCGTGTACAGTGCGTACCTGCCGGCCGAGTTGTTCATCACCACCGTCAATGTAGACGCGGTGGATTACGCGCTTTACCCGTTGACGCTGAACGAATTTGCGCAACTGACCGGCCCGAACCGCTGGCAATTTGCCGAGAACTTCCGGCCGTCAGCAACCGCTCCGGTTGCCGGCGCTGCCGGCCGTCTGGCGATCCAGACGGAACTCAACGAAGCGATCCTGACGAAGGTCCCGCTGCAACCCAACAGCGGCGCGCTGGCGCCCGGCCTGTACTACCTGCGGCTCGACGCGACCGGCCTGCGCCCGGTGAGACACATCGTCATCGTCAGCAAGAGCACGCTCACCCTGAAGACCAGCCTGGATGAAGCCTTCATCTGGGCCACCGACCTCAACAGCGGCCGGCCTACCCCCGACCTGCCGCTGACGCTCTACGACGCCGACTTCCGTCGCCTGGGCGAGGGACGTACAAACGCGCAGGGCGTCATGCAGTTTGCCCTGCCCAAGCGCAAGTCGGTTTGGGACACGGTTTACGCCGTTGGGCCGGCGGGCGAGGCCTTCACCATCGCTCTCTCGGACTGGAGTGACGGCCTCGACCCGTGGGAGTTCAACCTGGCCTCGCGCTTTTACGCGCAGGAGTTCATCGCCTACCTGTACACGGACCGGCCCATCTATCGCCCCGGCCAGGTAGTGTTCTTCAAGGGCGCGCTCCGGCGCGAGGACGATGCGCGCTTCAGCCTGCCCGACACGCGGGATGTGTTCGTCACCATCAGCAACGACCGCGGCGAGGTCGTCTATCGCGCGACGCTGCCGCTCTCGCCGTTCGGCACGTTCAGCGGCGAATTCAAGCTGGCAGACGAGGCGTCGGTCGGCTTCTATTCCCTCGCCGCCAGGGAGCGAGATGCGGACGAGGCCCTCGTCTACGGCTCGGTCTCGTTCAGCGTGGCCGAGTTCCGCCGGCCCGAGTTCCAGGTCGCGGTCAGCACGCCGCAGGATGAAGTCGTGCAGGGCGCAACCATCCCGGTGACGGTGGATGCCTCGTTCTTCTTCGGCGGGCCGGTCAGCAACGCGCCCGTGCGCTGGGTCGTGCTGGCCGCCGATTACTTCTTCCCCTACGAGCCGAGCGGCGGGGCGCCGCCCGGTTACTATGACTTCACAGACTTCGACTGGACGGCGGGCGAGAGCGGGCCCACCTATGGCGCGTTCGGCCGCATCGTGATGGAGAAGGAGGCCGTGACCGATGGACAAGGCCGCGCCACGCTCAATGTGCCCGCCACGCTGGCCGATAGCGGCGCTTCGCAGTTGCTCACCATCGAGGCCACCGTCACCGACTTGAGCGGCCAGCCCGTCTCGGGCCGCGTCGAGGTCATCGTGCACCAGGGCGAGTTCTACCTCGGCGCGCGCCCGGCCGAGTATGTGGGCAAGGCCGGTACGCCATTGGCCGTGGAGCTGGTCGCCGTCAATTGGGACAGCACGCCGAAGCCCAATCAGCGCCTGCGCGTCGAGTTCTTCGAGTATGAGTGGAACTGCGCGCTGGAGACCGACCCGGACACGGGCAATGTGGCCTGGACATGCAACCCGAAGAGCACGCCCGCCGGCAACGCCGAGGTGGCGACGAATGCCAACGGCGCAGCCACGGCCTCCTTCACGCCGGGCAAGGGCGGCACCTACAAGATCATCGTCTCCAGCGTGGACGTCGGCGGGCGCACGGTGAAGACTGCGACCTACGCCTGGGTCGCCGCTGCCGACAACGCCTACGTCACCTGGCGGCAGAGCAACGACGACCGCATCATGCTGGTCGCCGACAAACGCAGTTATAAGCCCGGCGAGACGGCGGAAGTCCTCATCCCCTCGCCGTTCCAGGGCGAGGCCACGGCGCTGGTGACCGTGGAACGCGGCGGCATCCTTCAGCACGAGGTCATCACCCTGCGCAATAACAGCACCACCTACGCGCTGCCCATCACGGCAGGCTTCGCGCCCGAGGTCTACCTCTCCGTTGTCATCGTCAAAGGCGTGGACGCCACCAACCCTGCGCCCGCCTTCAAGTTGGGCATGATCAAGCTGGCGGTCAGCCCCGAGCAGCAGGAGCTCAAACTGACGCTCACACCGGACAAGACCAGAGTCGGGCCGCGCGAGACCGTGAACTACACGCTCAAGGCGACCGACTATTCGGGCAAACCCGTGCAGGCCGAGTTCAGCGTGAGCGTGGTAGACCTGGCCGTACTGCAACTGAGCGCACCCAACGCCCAGCCGATTGACGAGTTCTTCTACGGCGAGCGGGGCCTGGGCGTGCGCACGGCCAGCGGCCTGACGCTCTCCATCAACCGGCTGAACGTGGCCGCAGCCAAGGCGAAGGGCGGCGGGGGCGGCGCGCAGGCCGGCTTCGATGAAGTGCGCTCACGCTTCGAGGACACCGCCTTCTGGCGGGCAACCGTCACTACCGATGCCAACGGCACGGCCAGCATCAGCGTGACGCTGCCCGATAACCTGACGACCTGGCGGCTGGAGGCGCGCGGCCTGACCGCTGAGACGCTTGTTGGTCAAAGCACGGTGGACATCGTCGCCACAAAGGATCTGCTCATCCGGCCCGTCACGCCGCGCTTCTTCGTCGTCGGCGACCGGGTCGAGCTGGCGGCCGTGGTCAACAACAACACGGCCAACGAGATCCAGGCCACCGTCAGCCTCGAGGCGCGGGCCGGGGTCGCGCTCGACGGCGAGGCGGCGCAAACGGTGACCATCCCCGCGAATGGGCGTGTACAGGTGACTTGGAACGTGACCGTGCAGGACGCGCCCGCCGCCGACCTGACCTTCCGCGTGGAGGGCGGCGGCCTGCGCGACGCCTCCAAGCCGACGTTGGCCATGCCGCCCGAGCAATTACTGCCCATCCTGAAATACGCCGCGCCGGAGACGGTGGGCACGGCGGGCGAACTTGTGGACGTCACACCCCGACTGGAGGCCATCAGCCTGCCGCGCCGTTACGACGTGACGCAGGGCAACCTGCGGATCGAGGTGGCCCCGTCACTGGCCGCGGCCACCACGCCCGCGCTCGAAGCCCTGGAGAATCCCGAGTACGACCACGTCGAGGCCATCGTCTCCAGCTTCCTGCCCAACGTCGTCTCACTCCGCGCATTCAAGAAGCTCAACTTGGCGAACGCCGCCCTCGAAGGCCGGCTCAACGTGCTGGTGAGCGAGGCGGTTCAGAAACTGCTCGCCCGCCAGAACGTGGATGGCGGCTGGGGCTGGTGGGGAACCGAGGAGAGCAATCCCTATCTCACCGCCTACGTGCTCTTCGGCCTCAGTCAGGCGCGGCAGAACGGCTTCAGCGTCAACGAAGGCTCAATCAATAACGCGGTCGGCTACCTGCAAGGACAGTTGGTTAACCCCCGCACCATCGCCGAGGGCGAGGAGTGGCTGCTCAACCGACAAGCCTTCATCCTGTACGCGCTCGGCGACGCCGGCCGGCCGGACATCAGCGCGACGGTGCAGCTTTATGAGGTGCGCCCGCGCCTCGACTCGTACGCCAAAGCCTATCTGGCGTTGACGTTTGCACAGGCCGAACGCAACGACCCGCGTGTGCAAACGCTCCTCGCCGACCTGAACAACGCCGCCCTGCTCTCCGCCACCGGCGCGCACTGGGAAGAACGTCAGCGCGACTGGTGGAACCTGAACACCGACACGCGCTCGACGGCTATCGTGCTGATGACGCTGGCGCGCCTCGACCCCCAGAACCAGCTCATCCCGAACGTGGTGCGCTGGCTGATGACGGCCCGCACGGCGCAGGTTTGGGAGACCTCGCAGGAAACCGTCTGGGCCATCATCGCCCTGACCGACTGGATGGACGTCAGCGGCGAACTGAAGGCGAACTACAACTACCGGGTCAGCCTCAACGGCAACGTGCTCTTCGCCGACCAGGCCACCGCCGCCAACCTGCGCGAAGAGAAGGTTACGGAAGTGGCGGTGGCAGAGTTGTTCAGGGACCAGGCCAACCGGCTGGTGTTCGAGCGCGGCGTGGGCGAGGGGCGGCTGTACTACACGGCCCATCTGAACGTCTACCTGCCGGTAAGCGAAGTGCGGGCCGTGAGCCGCGGCCTCGTCGTCGGGCGCACTTACTCCATCATCAGTGACGACTGCGGCGGCCAGAACCAGCCCGCCTGCCCATCGGTCACCGAGGCCCGCGCCGGCGACGACCTCCGCGTGAAGGTAACGCTTATCGCGCCCAACGACCTGTACTACGTGGTGCTGGAGGACCCCATCCCGGCTGGCACTGAGCCGGTGGACACCAGTCTGCTGACGACCTCGGTCGTCGGCCAGCCGCCGCAGCTCAACCCGCGCGACCCGTTCTATTATGGCTGGGGCTGGTGGTGGTTCAGCAAGACCGAGATCCGCGATGAGAAGGTGGTGCTCTTCGCCAACTACCTGCCGCGCGGCACGTACGAGTACACCTACACCCTGCACGCCTCGCGGCCCGGAGAGTACCAGGTCATACCCACCTGGGCGCGCGAGAACTACTTCCCGGAGGTCTTCGGGCGCGGCGACGGCGTCGTGTTCACCATCCGGCCTTGACGAGGATGACGGCTGGAAGGAATAAAGATGAAAGCAGCCAACAAAGGCTCTCGCTCTCGTCAGCGAGAGCCTTTCACTTCGTTTCAGAGCGCCAAAACGCCCGGCTTTCCCTAAATCCCAACGATCTGACGCAGGCAAGGCCCTTCTGTTAGTAACGCGATAGAGCAAACGCCTCTGTTCACCTGCTTTTCACCCAAGCTGCGCGTGATCTTTACGGCCCGACTAGCCTCGTTAGGCTATAACGATCAGAGGTGAATCACTTTACAGTTGGGTCATCCATCCGGCGGCTAAGCCATTGGCAAAGGCCGTCTCTGATCAAGAAAGCGGTGCACACGAATATGAACAGACCAAAGCTTCGGTTCGCGATCACCTTGGGGCTGCTTTTGACTCTGGCACTGGCGCCGCTGGCTGTCCCGACCAGCTTTGCGCAGCCCGGCGTGCTGGGCCAGCACACCACCAAACCGGGCGAGACCCTCTTTTGCCTGGGCCGGGCCTATCGCGTGGACCCGCGCGCCATCGCCGAGGCGAATAGCCTGAGGCCGCCCTATCGGCTATCCGTGGGGCAGGTGCTGATCATTCCGGCGGTGCGCTGGGAGCGCGTCCCAGGCGGGCCGATCTGCGCCGCCCAATTTGCTTCGCCGTATGTGGCGGGTGGCGGCCCAGCTGCCGCAACGCCGACCACTCAGACAACTAACGCCGCGGACAGCGGGCTACGGCACGTCGTGCGCCGCGGCGAAACGGTGTACTGTATTGGTCGGGCCTATCGTGTCGTTCCTAATGCCATCCTGCGGGCCAATGGCTTGACCGTCAATCGGCGGATCTTCCCGGGCATGGTGCTGACGATCCCCAACGTCCCGTGGATCAACATCCCCGCCGGGCCGGTCTGTGGCGCCCAAACCGACGCGGCTTCGGTTCAGGCAGCGGCCGTCGCCGCCACCCCAACGCCGACCTGCGAGGAAGGCTCCTATTTCGATACACTGATGAACCTCTGCCGCCGCCCAGATGAGCCGACGCCCGAGCCGGCGTTACCGACGCCCATGCCCACGATGGGTTATCCGGGTTATCCGTGAAAGCGGCGTTCGGAATCAAAACCGGGAAGCCATGGGGCTTCCCGGTTTTTTTTACCCTGCACTTCATTCAGCCGGCGGTTGCGACGCCGTCAGCCGGTTGAGGCGCGGCCTGCGGATCCTGCATCGTAATCTGTCCCCGCAGGAAAGCACCCTCTTCCGAAGCAAAGGCGCTGGTGGTCAAATCCCCATACATGCGGCCGGTCGCGAGCAATTCGACCTTGTCGGCGACGATGTTGGCTTTGACCGTGCCCGCAATGGAGACGGCGCTGGCACGGATCTCGTCGGCCGTGACCTTGGCGCCCTCTGCCACCACAAGCGGCCCGTTGACCTTGATATTGCCTTCGAAAGAACCTTCGATGCGGAGGCCGCCGATACCCGTAAGATTGCCTTTCCATTGAAGGCCCGGCCCGATCACGCTCTCGATTGCTGAATGATGGCCATTGGCCTGGCCATCCCTGGTTTTGGCCAGTCCGTTGACCCCGTTGATTTGTCTGTTGCCATTCAGGCCATGATGGCCATTGTTCCCCTGCCCGTTCCCTCCCTGGGCGTTCTTGTGCCCGTTTTTTCCAGGGCGAAACGTAAACATGCTATCTCCTGTGGTGTCCAATTATGCACTTGATGAGTGGCGTTGGGACCTGCCAGTCGTCTAAAGCGCCTGAGAGTTTAACAGACCTGCCGGGCTTGTCAAACTGCAGCTAAAACATAAGTTCTAGCCTTTTCAGACCCACTGCTCACGAGCCTGGGTAACCGCCAACTGCTCTTCGTTGGAGAGCGCCGCCGGGCTGCCCCAGGCTCGCAGGGGCTTGGCCATCAGCCCACCGCGGGCGCTGCTGGTCATCACAAAACCGTCGCCGCGGGCGTTGGCGACGGCCAGCGCGAAAGCCGGTGCCCCGGTCACGTCCAGGTAACGCTCCAGGCCCACAAACTGCAACGCCCGCCCCAGCGAGGCCTGCATCAGCGGCACGCCTTCCGCCAGTTCGTTCACTTGTTGGGCCAGCGCAGACGGCTCCGGGGCCGCGTCCGACGTTTCGTCGTTCACTTCAGCTTCTCCCGGCTGGGCGAAGGCGTTCCACCCGAGCCAGATGAGCGCAATCAGCACGAGCGCGGTGGTCAGCGCCCACAAATAGAAGCCGTACTCGGCCCACAAAGCCTGCATCCTATGCCTTTGTCCGTCTTTGGGATAGGCCGCATTTTATCACGGCCCAATGAGACGCGCCGGGCGCGCGATCTACGCTTGCCCGGCGCGCAGGTGAGAGTTCGGAGAGTGAGCGCGGAAAACG
>JBBIQY010000113.1:0-8879 GCA_037442085.1 Anaerolineae bacterium | reverse complement strand
TTTGGTGGTACCGACAATCTTACCGGCTGAACAGGCCCCTCATGTTGTGGGCCGCATCAGGCCATTCTGCGATCTACTGAGTCTCCATTTTTCGGCCATTTTTCTGTGGCCGTCATGAATTTTCCGAGTGCCATATCCGGCGTCATTCACAAAGTGAGGTGCCAATATATGGACGTCGGAACACGACAAACTTCGTTCTTCCTTCAATTCTGTTTGGGGTTTGATTTGCGATGCTTCACTGCATGGCAGGAATCCGGCTTCATGAGCGCAGTTCGCCCCATAATTCGAGATTCGGCTGTGAAAATGACCGAAAGGTGAGTACTGAGGGCGGAGCGTTCGCTTAAATTTCTTAGGCTTTCCAAGATGCGAGCAGATTCACCTTGTTTCGGGGCTACTTCTGAAGCCGAGTTGGCCAGCGCAAGCCGTTGTGGCCGTGATCCAGGAAACAAAATGGCCCCGCGTACGCGGGGCCGTTTTTCTTCGAGAGGTTGCGCGTCGGGCGATTGGAACTCGACGGTGACTAGAAGTCACCCCCCATGCCGCCGCCGGCAGGCATCGGCGCGGGCTTCTCCTTCTCCGGCGCGTCGGTGATGAGCGCGTCGGTGGTCAGGATCATGCTGGCGATGGAGGCGGCGTTCTCCAGCGCGCCGCGCACGACCTTGACCGGATCAATGATCCCGGCCTTGATCATGTCCGTGTACTCGTCGGTCAGCACGTTGTAGCCGATGTTCTTGTTCTTCTGCTCTTTGGCGTGGCGGCGCACGGCGTCAATGATCACCGAACCGTCCTGGCCGGCGTTCTGCGCCAGTTTGCGGATGGGGGCCTCGAGCGCCTTGCGGACGATGTTGATGCCCACCTGTTCATCCTCGTCCTCGGCCTTCATCTTGTCCAGGTTGGCACCGGCGTTCAAGAGCGAAATCTCACCGCCTGGGACGATGCCCTCCTCGACCGCGGCGCGCGCGGCGGACAGCGCGTCCTCCACGCGGTGCTTCTTCTCCTTCAGCTCGGTCTCGGTGGCCGCGCCCACGCGGATGACGGCCACACCGCCGGAGAGCTTGGCCAGCCGCTCCTGCAGCTTCTCCTTATCGTAGTCGCTGGTGGACTTTTCGATCTCGACCTTGATCTCTTCGATGCGGCCCTTGATCGCCTTCTGTGAGCCGGCGCCGTCCACGATGGTGGTGTCGTCCTTACCGGCGACGACCTTCTTGGCGCGGCCCAGGTCGGCGATGGTGGTGGACTCGAGCTTCTTGCCGAGTTCTTCCGTGATGACGGTGCCGCCGGTCAGCACAGCGATGTCCTGCAGCATGGCCTTGCGGCGGTCGCCGAAGCCGGGGGCTTTGACGGCCAGTACGTTCAACATGCCGCGCAGCTTGTTCAACACCAGCGTCGCCAGCGCCTCGCCATCCACGTCTTCGGCGATGATGACCAGGTCGCGCTTGCCAATCTGCACCAGCTTCTCCAGCACGGGCACGATGTCGGCGGCGGCGCTGATCTTCTTGTCATAGATCAGGATGTACGGCTCGTTGATGACCGCCTCCATCGCCTCGGGGTTGGTGATGAAGTAGGGGCTGATGTAGCCGCGGTCGAACTGCATGCCTTCGACGTACTCGGTCTCGAACTGCAGGCTCTTGCTCTCCTCGACCGTGATTACGCCATCCTTTCCGACCTTGTCCATCACGTCGGCGATCAGGTTGCCGATCTCGGGGTCGGCGGCGGAGTTGGTGGCGACGGAAGCGATCTCTTCCTTGGTATCAATCTTGACCGCCATCTTGCGCAGGTTCTCGACCACCGAGTTGGTGGCCGCCTCGATGCCGCGCTTGAGCAGCATCGGGTTGTAACCGGCGGCCAGGGACTTCAGGCCCTCGGTGACGATCGCATGGGCCAGCACGGTGGAGGTGGTGGTGCCGTCGCCGGCGATGTCGTTGGTCTTGGTCGCCGCTTCCTTGAGCAGCTGAGCGCCCATGTTCTCGTACGGGTCTTCCAGCTCGATCTCTTTGGCGACCGTGACGCCGTCATGAGTGATGGTGGGGGCGCCGAACTTCTTGTCGAGCGCGACATTCCGGCCCTTGGGGCCGAGGGTGGTCGCGACGGCGTTGGCCAGGGTATCTACGCCACGCTGCAATTTGCGGCGGGCCTCCTCGGAAAAAATGAGTTGCTTGGCAGCCATGGGAATTACTCCTGTGATCTGGGTAAGTCAGTTTGACGATGCCTGTCCCGACGGGCGTCGTTTGTGACGACGTTCAGCCGACACGATACGTACGCCGTTATTTCTTATTCTTCTTCGGCTCGTCGCCTTCGACGATGGCCAGCAGATCGCTCTCTTTGAGGATGAGCAGCTTCTTGCCGTCCACCTTGAATTCGGTGCCCGCGTACTTGGCGTACAGCACCTGGTCGCCGACCTTCACGTCCATCGCGATGCGGTCGCCCTCGTCGTCGCGTGCTCCGGGGCCGGCGGCGATGACGGTGCCACGCTGGGGTTTTTCCTTAGCGGTTTCCGGCAGGACGATGCCGCTCGCGGTCATCTCCTCCTGCTCGATTGGCTCGACGACCACGCGGTCGCCCAGCGGCTTGAGGGTGAGTGCCATGAGAATGCCTCCTACTTTGAAAAAAAAGAGATTGTTGAGTGACACACGTAAAAGTTAGCACTCGCGCATCCTGAGTGCTAACCGACGCCGTGATCATACAAAAAATTGGATGGGCTTGTCAAGCCCCATTTAGCACTTCTTGATGCAGAGTGCCAAACGGGTGTTGGAAGGTTGGAACGGATGAACTATCCCCGCTTTTATTTGCCGGCCACTATTCACGATCCGCTCTCGGCAATTCGTTGCTCGTAAAGCGTCCTGAGCTCGCGGGTAATTTCTTCCTGCCGTTCGCGGACGTACCGATGGATGACAACGGGTTGAGACGCCGGGTTGAACCGTATCCCGACCCGGTTGTGGAAGTTTTGTGGCGCACCCTCGAGCTTGACGGAGCGCACCGTCCCGGCCAGTCGCAAGGGAGTCGCCGGCTCGATGGGCAGGGTCAGCGCCACGCTCACGGGCAGGTTCGGACGCAGGTGGGCGGCCTCTGCCGCCGATACCGTCAGGCCCAGGCCGACAATCGAGACATCGGCCAGCTGCCCGATCAGGGTGCGATCCCCTGCTTCCAGCTCTACCGCCAGTGGGGTGTGAGGCGCTACCCGTGCGATCATCCGATCGCCGACCTGGGCGCTGGTGTACTGGAAATTGCTCAGGGTAGACACGCCGGACGTCAGGTCACAGGTCTGTACATTTGCTCGGACCGGATCCTCAAGTAGGGGGCTGAGCAGCGTCGTCGCCGGCTCCAGCGTCAGGCAGATGATTTCGTAGCCATTGACTTTGATCGTGAGCGTGGTCTCGGTGATGGCCAGGAGCGTGGCGGCGTAGACGAGGGGAACGCCACGGTAGGTATTGAGCAGCTCAAGCTTTGCGGGCCGCACCATGACCTGCCTTAGGGCGAACGCCAGATTGTGGTTCATCGCAAAAGGCCTCCCAGCTTTACGGCCTGTGATTCAGTGCGCCTCAGGCAGCCACCTGAAGCCCATTTCTCAAAGATGAGTCAGCGAATGGTGACGGACACCGCCTGGCTTTCGGCGACGTTGCCGGCGGCATCCACCACCCGGACAAGAAAGACGTGCGTGCCCCGGGCTGCCTCGGTGAGGCGCCAGCGTGTGGAGTAGGGCGGCGCTGTCACGGTCTGGAACAGCGTCCCATCCACGTAAAACTCCACGCGCGCCACCGCTAAGTTGTCCTGCACCTTGGGCTGAATGACCACCGCTTCATCCTGTTGCAGGGTATACGCCTGATTGGGCGTCGGCGCAAGCAGGCTGATCGTTGGCTGTTGGTTATCTACCGTCACTGGGACGGTTGCGGTCTCGAACTGAAACGGCCCGCCATCCGGGTCGTTTTTCACCGCGACCAGTTGGAGTGTGTACAGGCCGTCCAACCCCTCGGTGTTCCAGAATTGCAGCCAGCCATTTTCGATCTGGTCGTAGCGGTCGCCCTCGATCTGGACATACTGCGTTGGGTTCAGCCCTTTGCCGTATTGCAAGCGGAAGAAGGCGAAGTTCTCGACTTTGACCGTGCCCGTGATCTCGATGCGCCCGCGGATGTAGCTGAATGGTGTGGGCGATAGGATCATGACGTTGCCGGAAGGCAGGCATTCCGTGCCGATGGGGTCATACTCCGCAGGCGGCTGCGGGATGTTGGCGGTCTGCACCCAGTCGGCGGCCTCGGGCGGCAGCACCTGGAAGATGCGTTCCTCGGTCAGCTCCGGGGGCGTGCAGGCCGTGGCCCGCTTGCCCGTCTCACGGTTGACGATGATGGGCTGCCAGACGTTGTCCGGCGTCAACGGCTCCGAGCCGCGCAGGAAGATTTCTTCGCGCGTCTCCGGGCAATACGGCGTCGGCAGCAAGCCGGAGGGCACACAGACGCGCACGCTCACGATCCCCTCGGGCCGCGGCCAGCCCTGCGGCGGCCAGTCCCGCATCGCATACGCCATGACCGCATGCCAGATCGGCGCAGCCCCGGTCAGGCCGGAGACGCCTTCCATTTCCGAATTGTCGGCGTTGCCCACCCACACGCCGACGGCCAACTGCGGGGTGTAGCCCAGCGTCCAGTTGTCACGGAAGTCGTTGGTGGTGCCGGTCTTGGCCGCAGCCCGATGGCCGGGGATGACCAGCGCGCTGGCGCGCCCGAAGGCCGCAGCGCGCGCCTCATCGTCGGAGAGCACGTCGTTAATCAGGTAAGCCAGCTCGGGGCTGAGGATGGGCTGCGTGCGCGCCTCGGCAGCGGCATCGTACAACACCGAGCCGTCGCGGGCGATGATTTGCAGCACGCTCACCGGGTTGAGCTGACGGTAGCCTGGGCGCTGCTCTTCTGCCGGAACGGGCACCCCGGCCATCGCGCCCAGGTTGGCGAAGACGCTGTAGGCGTAGGTCATGTCCAACAAGGTCACCTCGCCGCCGCCTAGCGTGAGCGCCAGGCCGTAGTTGCCCGTCTCCAAAGTGTTGATGCCCAGTTGATGGGCGCGTCGGATCACATTGTCAATCCCGACGCGATTGAGCACATCTACCGCCGGGAGGTTATAACTGCGCGCCAGAGCCTGTCGCAGGCTGACCGGGCCGTGGAATTTGCGGTCGTAGTTCTCCGGCTCATACGGGTCTTGTCCGGCGATGGGAAACTGCCGGCGCACGTCGAGCAGCATCGTCGCCGGCGAGAAGCCCTGCCGGAATGCCTCCAGGTAGGTGAACGGCTTGAACGCTGAGCCGGGCTGGCGCTGACCGTCCACGGCGATGTTGAAATTGCCGGAGATGGCCTGGTTCCAGTAATCCACCGAGCCGACCAGGGCGCGGATCTCGCCGGTCTGCGGGTCGAGGGCGACAACGGCGGCGTTGGTGACGTTGCGATTCTGGCCGGCGTCCGCGGCGCGCGCCGGCGGAAAGAATTCGGCGGCCTGGCAAGGTGCGCCGCCTTCTGCCAGGATGACGGTGTTTGCCGGAGCGCCGCTCAGCCGCGCCACCTGAGTCCGCGCCACACACTCCGCCTGATTCTGCAAATCAAGATCGAGCGTGGTGATGATCTTCAAGCCGCCGCGGTTCACATAGTCCTCGCCATCCAGGCCGAGCCGGTTGAGAATGGCAACGGCCTGTTGCCGCGCGTACACGCTGAAATGCGGGGCCTTCACGTCGAAGCGTTGCGCCGGCGGCTGGATGGCCAGCTCCTGTGCTTTGGCGGCGGCAGCCTGCTCCGCCGTGATGAAGCCCTCGCGCACCATCACGTCCAGCACCAACTCCTGGCGGCGTTTGGCCTCCGCGAAGTTAGCCACGGGGTTCAGGCCGGGGCTTTGTGGGATGGCCGCCAGCATCGCGGCCTCGGCCAGGTTCAACTGCGTGGCGGGCTTGCCGAAGTACACGCGCGCGGCGGCGTCTATGCCGTAGGCCAGATTGCCGTAGAAGTTCGTGTTGAGATACCACTCGAGGACTTGCTCTGGCCGATAGATGTTGCGGATCTCGGCGGCGATCAAAATCTCGCGCACCTTGCGCTCGTAGCTCCGCACCGCGCGCTGTTCGAGCGGGATGAGCGTGTTCTTGACGAGCTGTTGGGTGATTGAGCTGCCGCCCTGGATGGGTTCGCCGCGCAGGTTGCTGATGAGGGCGCGAGTGATGCCGAGCAGGTCGTAACCGGGGTTGGTGAAGAACGTCTTGTCTTCCAGCGCGACCGTGGCGCTGATGACCTCGGGCGGCAGGGCGTTGTAGCCGACGTACTGGCGGTCGCCGCCGCGCGGGTCAATTACCTCCAGCAGCAACTGCTTGCCGCTGCGATCATACAGGCGTGTGGTCTGGAAGAACTCCGGGTTGTTGGGGCTGAAGGCGACTTGCAGTGCGCTGGCCGAGGGCAGGTCGCGGGTGAAGTAGGCGTAGAGTGCGGCCAGGGCCGCGGCGAGGCCCACCCCGACCACGGCCGCAGCCAGCGCCGCGCTCAGCGCCAGCGCGCTCATCAGCCGCAGTAGGCGTTGTAAGCCTTGCGCCTTGCGCAAACGGCGCAATTGTCGGCGACGGATGATCGTGGTGGCAGCCGGCATGACCGGATTGTACCGGAGTTCGAAAAACGCTTAGAGCTTATCTCTAAACTTCGCCTTGGCACTTTGATCTGGGTCTGGCGAAGGCATTGCCTTCGCCAGACCCATTCGCGATGAATCAGCAAACAACCTCTCGATCTGTTGCACAAAATGCGCGTGATCTTCTGGGCGGCGCAAAACTCTAACTCTCCCGCTTTTCCAAGATCAGCCAGTGAGATAGCCCCAGCATGTTCAGCGGCGTGCGCTCCAGCGCGTGCAGCGTAGCGCGGATGAGCCGGCCCGCGGCCCCCAGGCGCGCAACCAGATTGTCGTAGCCGCCGAAGATGCGTGTATGCGCGACGACCTTCAACGGCAGGCCGTCGAGCAGGCGGAGTAGGCCGCGCCGCGTATAAGCGCGTACGTGCGGCGCGAGCCGGTGGCGCAGCGGATCGGGCAGGTAGTTGACGAGTGGGATGTTGCCGAACAGGTAACGCCCGCGCCAATAGATGCCGTGCGTCTCCACCGGATACCAGCGGTTGGGGCAAAAAATCAGCGCGCGACCGCCCGGCCGGAGCACGCGCGCCATCTCGGCCAGCGCGGCGCGGTCGTCCTGCACGTGCTCGATGACCTCGTTGGAGAGCACTGCGCTGAAGGATCGCTCGGGGAACGGCAGGCGCTCGCCCGCCGCGCAGACGATCACCGCCGTGCGCAAACGGCGGACGGCCTCGGCTGCGCGCTCATGCTCGTACTCCAGCCCAAACACGTGCGGCGTCATCTCGCGCAGACGAGCGACGTAAAGGCCCAGCCCACAGCCATTGTCGAGGACGAGCGGCTCGGCCAAATCGGGCAGGGCCGCGCCGATCAGCGCCAGCCGCCGCGCCTGCCCCGCTCGCCACACATACGATGGCTCACCGCGCTGCGCGGCCTTTGCCGAATAGCGGGTCATGGCTGCGATTATAGCGGCGCAGGCTGGCGCGATAAACTTAGAGCAGCTTCTGTAGATTGGAGACCGAAGATGGAAAAATTCGATGTAATTGTGATCGGCGGTGGACCGGCCGGTGTGACGGCCGCCCTGCGCGCCGCAAGCCTCCTTCACGGCGACGATCGAACAAAATCGAACGCCACGCGTGCGCGCGCTCGTAACGGCACCGGCGTGGCCTTGCTCGAGCGTGGGCGGCTCGGCGGGACCTGCACCAATGACGGCTGCGCGCCGACGCGTGTGCTGGCCAAGGCCGCGCGCCTGGCCCGTGACGCCGAGCAGTTCGCCGACTATGGCCTGACGTCGCAGCGCGCCGCCGTGGATCTGCCGCAATTGCTGGCGCGCACGCAGCAGATCGTCTACCGTTTGCAGGAGAAGAAGCAGCTCGTCTCACATCTGAGCGAAGCCGGTGTCACGGTGTTGGCGGAGACCGGCCCGGTGGCGTTCACCAGCCCGCACACCGTTGCGTTGCCGGATGGACGCGTGCTTGGCGCGGACAAGTTCATCCTGTGCGTCGGCGGTCAGCCCCGGCGCATTCCGCTGCCCGGCGCGGAGCTGGCGCTGACGCACAGTGATGTCTGGACCCTCGACCACCTGCCCCGATCGCTGGCCGTCGTCGGAGCCGCAGCTACGGGCTGCCAGCTTGCCTCCATCTTCAATGCCTTCGGCGCGCGCGTCCACCTGCTGGAACTGGCCCCACGCATTCTGCCCGGCGAGGATGCCTCCGTCTCGCAGGCCATGACGGGGGCCTTCTATGCGCACGGCATCGAAGTGCTCGCCGGCATCGGCGGTGTGGAGCGGATTGAGAAGTTGGCCGATGGTCTGCGTGTGCACTACCGGCACGGCGGCAAGGCGCAGCACCTGGACGTGGCGGCCGTGCTCTTCGCCGTCGGCTGGGTGGGGAACCTGGAGCCGCTCAACCTGGCTGTCGCCGGTGTGGAAGCGGCGCGCGGCTACATCACGGTAGATGACACCCTGCGCACCACGGCCCCTCACATCTTCGCCGCCGGCGACATCACCGGGCGGATGATGTTGGTGCAGAGCGCTTCATACGAGGCGCGTATCGCCGCCGAAAACGCCCTGCTTGGCACGGATCGTAAGGAGTCGGCAGCCTGGCATATCATCGTCCCACATGGCGGCTTCACCGATCCCGAGTACGGCAGCGTCGGGCTGACCGAGGAGAAAGCCCGGGCCGAGCTGGGCGACGACTGCGCCGTAGCCGTCGTCCCCTATACTGCTTTGGATCGTGCGGTAATTGACGACCGCCTGGAGGGCTTCTGCAAGCTCATCGTCTCGCGCGAGTCACGTCAGATCGTCGGCGCGC
>JBBIQY010000112.1:0-8985 GCA_037442085.1 Anaerolineae bacterium | reverse complement strand
GCATCGAGCGCGCCCAGCATCGCGCCGCCCAAGCGCAACGTAACCACATTGGGTTGGCCGTGCGCGCCTTCCTGCGCTTGGAAGTCCAACGGTTGCGAACGGGCACTTCCTGGTTTGAAGCCAAAACTGCCATCATCCGCGACGCGGTGCGCGCCTACTTGGCCAATCCGTACCTCCAACTGTCAACTGCGTAACTCCTAATCGGTTCAGAGTCCAACTCACAAGCATTCTAGATCAAAGCCGGGGGAACGCTCGCAACCGGCTCACTGGCCTGTTTGAAACTGGCGCAAGCCACTCTGCATCGGAGGCTATTCATGTCTGTTCGGCAACCCTTCTCGCGCGCGTCTTTGGTCACAGCGATCACAGCCTGGCCGCGCCTCACGCTCATCACGACGTTGCTCGTCGCGGTGGTGGGCGGGCCGCCCGTGATGGACTCGCACCCGGCCCTCGCGGCTTCGCCAGCGCAGACCGGCGCTGCCGCCTCCGGCGGCCTGCCGCTGTCATTCATCCCCAATCGCGGCCAGACTGACCCGCAGGTGGTGTTTCAAGCGAGCAGTGCCGGCGGGGCCTTGTTCTTCACCGCCGATGAGATCGTCATTGCCACCACCCGATCCTCGCCCAACACCCCGCCGCTTGCGGCGCGCGAGCTTGAGCCGACGGCTGCGCCGCAAAAGGATGTAGCGATCTCGGTGACGCGCTTGCAATTCGTGGGCGCGAATCGGCGCGCGGCGATCGTGGGCGTTGACCCGCTGCCCGGCATCGCCAACTTCTTCCTCGGCAACGACCCAGCCAAATGGCAGACCAATCTGCCGACCTTCGCCGGCATCGTGTATCGCGATCTCTATCCCGGCATTGACCTGCGCTACGACGGCAACAGCGGCGGGCAGATCAAAGGCACGTATCTCGTCGCGCCGGGCGCGGACCCGAGCGCCATCCGCTGGCGTTATGCGGGCGCGCCGGAGTTGGCAGTGGATGCCGCGACGGGGGATTTGCACATCAGCGCTGCCGCTGTGACGCTGACCGAACTCGCGCCCATCTCGTGGCAGGAGATTCGCGGCCAGCGGGTTCCGGTCGCCACGCGCTACGTCCTCAACACCGATGGCACGATCAGCTTTGCGCTGCCGCAGGGCTACGATCGCACGCAGCCGCTCACGCTCGACCCGACACTCATTTACTCCACTTACCTAGGCGGCTTTGCCGAGGACAACGCCGACGCGGTGGGCATTGACGCCTCGGGCAACATGTACATGTCGGGCCTGACCTTCTCGACGACCTTCCCCACCCAAAACCCGATTCAAGGCTCGAACGCCGGCGGCGCGGATGTGTATGTGACGAAATTGAATGCGGCCGGCTCGGCACTGATCTATTCCACTTATCTCGGCGGAACCGGACTGACCGATTACGGCCTCGGCATGGCGGTGGATGACGCGGGCAATGCCTATGTCACCGGCATCACCGACTCTGGCGATTTCCCGACCGCCGGTACGCCGTACCAAAACACGTTGGGCGGCGGCAACGACGTTTTCCTCGCGAAGCTCAACCCCACCGGCACGGCCCTCCTCTATTCCACTTACCTGGGCGGCGCGGGATTCGACTTTGGATTTGATATCGCCGCTGCGCCCACCGGCGGGGTCGCCTACGTGGCCGGACGCGCTGACAGCGGCTTTCCAATCGCCGGCACGCCGTATCAATCCACTTTCGGCGGCGGCGCCTCGGATGCGTTTGTGGCGCGCTTCAGCACCACGCTCACCGGCACGGCCTCCTTGCCCTACTCGACCTTCGTCGGTGGCACGGGTGAGGACCGCGCCACCGGGCTGGCGATAGATGCAGCCACCAGCGCGGCCTATCTCACGGGCCGCACCGCTTCGACCGATTTTCCATTGGCCGGGACTCCGTTCCAAAACCAAAATGGCGGCGGCGCATTCGATGCCTTTGTGCTGCGGCTGAACACGGCGGTGACTGGCACTGCGGCGCTGGCGTATTCGACCTTCCTCGGCGGTAGCGGGGATGATCGCGGCTTGTCCATCGCGCGCGACAGCGCCGGACAGGTGTACGTCTCGGGGCGCACGCTCTCCACCAACTTCCCGACCAGCACCGGCGCGTTCGATACGACCTGCGGCTCGGATGGCAACTGCGACTTTGACGGCACGCAGAATTTCTTCGATGCCTTTGTCGCGCGCTTCGATCCGGCGGCCTCCGGCGCCGCCTCGCGCCTCTACTCTACTTACCTCGGCGGCAACCGCCGCGATCAGGGGCTGGGGATCGCCGTACACCCGACCAGCGGTGAGGCGTACCTGACTGGCTATACCAACTCCACCAACTTCCCAACGCAAAACGCGTTTCAGTACACTTGCGGTTGGGGCTGCGGGCAGGTGTTTTCCGATCCGCTCACCGAGGGTTTTACCGATGCCTTCATCACGCGCATCAACCCGGCGGGCACGGGATTGGTGTACTCGTCTTACCTCGGAGGCAGCAGCGCCGATTTCGGATTCGGCATCCTGCTCGACTCGGCGGCCAACGTGCTGTACATCGCCGGGGAGTCGTACTCGACTGACTACCCGCTGCTCAACCCGTACCAGTCTTTCAACTCCGGCGGCTACGATGTCACTCTTTCCCGATTCGACAACGCGGCCACGACCTCGGCGAACCTCTCGGTCACCAAGAGCGATGCCCCCGACCCGGTGTTCGCGGGGAGCACGCTGACGTACACACTCGCAGTCAATAACGCCGGCCCGAACACCGCCACCGGTGTGCGGCTTGTGGACGCGCTGCCCGAGAACGGTGCAGTCTTTTTCAACACCGCCACCTCCAGCCAGGGCAGTTGTTTCTGGGCGAACGCCATCGCGTGCAACCTGGGCGATATGGCGAGCGGCGCGACAAGTCAGGTGACGATCACCGTCAACGTCAACCCGTTGGCGACCGGGACGGCGCTGACCAACACGGCCAGCGTGGCCTCGAATGTGGCGGACCCGAACGGCGCAAACAACAGCGCCACCGCCATCACGACGCTCAATCGCTCCGCCGATTTGATCGTGACCAAATCCGATTCGCCCGACCCGGTGGCAACGGGACAGGCGCTCACGTACACGATTGACCTGACCAACACCGGCCCCTCGGGTGCGCTGGGCGTCGTCGTCACCGATACTCTGCCGGCGGGCGCGACCTTCAGCTCGGTCGAGAACTTCTTCGGCACGTGCACCGGCGCCAGCGTCGTGGTCTGCACCTTCGGGGATTTGTATCCCGGCAGTTCCGCCTTCGTCACCCTGGTCGTCACCCCCACCGTCGGCGGCACGCTGGCGAACACGGTGACGGCGCGTTCGGACACCTTCGATCCGAACCTGACAAACAACACCGACACGGAAAACACCAGCGTCACCGGCGGGCCGACCCCGACACGAACGTCCACCACGACGCCTACGGCGACTCGAACACCGACTCCGACCCTGGCGAGCACCAACACACCGACCGCAACGCCGACCAACACGCCAACCGGCACGGCGACGAGTACGCCCACCATCACACCGACTCCGTCGCCGACCAACACCGCGACGGGCACGCCGCCCACCGCCACGCCGACACAGACGCGCACGCCAACGGCGACGATGACCCTCCCCATCCCGGTGCTCTACTTGCCCCTGATCATGAAAGCACCGTGAGGTAATGTGAGGGCGTATGCCGCGCGCCTTCGGACGGGCCGGGCGGGATGGCAGATGGGGTTGACGCAGCCATGACAACTCAACGTTCGAAACACCTGCGGCGCCCGCGTGATCGACGAAGACAAGTGCATCGCCTGCGGCCGGTGCGCCACGGCCTGCGAGATAGCGCGCAGGCGCAAGATGGGGCGCACGATGTATTGCGCCAGGACGAATCCCAGGACGATGACGGCGATGGTCAGGAAGGCGAAGATGACGCCGATGATGTTGCGGCTGAGCGCCTGGGTGTCGAAGATGTACTGGCTGGGCAGCACCGCCGCCAACACGCCCACCGGCGTCTGTCGGGTCACCAGCGGCGCGTACAGGCTTTCGTAGGGGCGTTGATACAACCGCAGGCTGCGCAGCAGCGAGGGCTGCGCGCTGAGCGCCTGCGGCTCAATCTCAAGCACGCCATAGCCTTCGTCCGGCTCGGCCAGCGTAGTCGCCAGAAAACGGCCGTCCTCATCCAGGGCGATCACGTCGGCCTGCGACTGCGCCTTGAGTTCCGCCAGCACGGTATCCAGGCGTGAGCCCAGAACCATGACGCCGACCAGTTGGTCGGCCCGACGGATGGGCGCCGCGGTGAACAGGTAGGAGCCGAGGTGAGTGGTGAGCAGACCGGCGTACTTATCGCCCTGCAAATCGGTGACGCCGTCCAGCACACGCCTGACCGGCGCAAAGCCGGCCAGGTCGGTGCCCGTCGTGCGGAGGTAGCGGTTGGATTCCGGCTGACGGGCCAGGGTGAGTAGCTCCATTCCCTCGGCGTCCAGGACCGAGAGCACTTCCACCCGGTTGTTGAGCAGGATCGGCAGCGTGCGCTCTTCCAGGGCCGGCAGGTCGCGTAAGGCCACGGACTCCGCGACGCCGTCGGTGAAGACGAGCAGCCGCAGGTTCTCCAGATGGACGCGCTCGCGGCGCACCAGGCCATCGGCGGCCACGCGCGCCGACTCGTTGAGCTGGTTGTAAAAGCGCTCGCGGGCGTTGGCTGTGGCCAGGCGGGTGGCAATCAGCGTGCCCACCAGGGCCACCAGCACCGTCAGCAGCACATACGGCAAGATGAGCTTGGCGCGGATGGTGAGGATGAGCTTGTGTAGCCGTCGCGCAAGCAATGTGGTCGGCGCTCGCAGGGACGCCGGAAGTTCGAGCCGAGCGGAGAGGCGTTCCATGAGATCAGCCGTGCTCCACCGTTGCGCTCAACGGGTTCGTGCTGCGCGGCCGCAACACCGCCGGCAGGGTCAGGGACAGCGTGCTGCCCACGGGCGAGCGCGCTCGCCCCGACGAGCGGTTGCGCAGCCACACCTGCCCGCCCACGCGATCCACAATGGACTTGATCAGGGCCAGCTCGATGCATGGCCCCTCGCCGTCGGCGTGGGTCTTGTCGAAGAGATAGGGCAGATCGTTTTCGGTAATAGCCGGCCCGTTATCCGACACTTCGAGCCAGACCTGGTCGTTGCGGGTGAAAGCCAGCAGCTCGACTTCGCCGCTGCCGCCGTTGCGCTGAGCGGCGCGCCCCAGCAGCGCCTGGACGAGCAGGCGCAACAGCTCGGCGTCGAAGCGCACCAGCGGCATGTTCTCGGCCAGTTTGACGCTCAGCGCCAGGCCGCGCTCACGCGCCAGCTTGCCGGCCACGGCCTGCACCGCCTCGGGCAGCGCCCGGTTCAAATCCATCTCGACAATCCGCAGGCCGATGCCGGCTTCGACGCGCACCAGTGTAAGCACGTCGTCGAGCCAATGCCGGATGCGCTCCCAGGTCGCCGTCTGCTGGTACAGCAGGTCGGCGGCGCGCCGGTCGCCAGCGCCCAGCAGCAGATTCAGCTCAGCCATGTTGGTAATAGCTTTGGCCAGCGGCAGGCGCAGCTTGTTGGCCGTTTCGCTGAGCAGGTGGAACTTCAGCTCATCCAGCCGTTTGAGCGGCGTGATGTCGCGGATCATCATCACCCAGTGCCGGTCATCGGGCGAACGGCCCGGGATGGGCGCCAGGCTGATCAGCCAATCGCCCCGCTCCACTGCCAGCCCGGTCACCAGCGCCTGTGCCTGGCCAACCGCATACCAGTTCACCAACAAGCTGACGAGCGCCTTGGGTAAACTCTCCACAGCGAGCGTGCCGATCAGGGCCTCGCGGCGCAGCAGGCGTGCGGCAGCAGCGTTGGCCACATAGGCCGTCGGCGGCCAGGATGGCGTCGCCGGCATACGCCAGGATCGTGTTCAGGCGCTGCGTCATGACCTCGCGCTCGAGCACCAGCCGGCGATGCGCCAGCGCACGCTCCACCGCCAGCGAGAGCACCTTGAGCGTCTCGAACGGTTTGACGAGAAAGTCGTAAGCGCCATCGGCGCGCATGGCCTGCACTGCGTTCTCGACCGTGCCATTACCGGTGACGACAATGACCTGCAGATTCGCATCGTGCTGGCGCGCCGCGCGCAACAGATCCAGGCCGTTCAAGCCGGGCATGTCCAGATCGGTCACCAACACCGCCGGCGGTTCACCCCGCCGCAGCGCCTCGAGCGCGCTCCGGCCGTCGAGGTAGATCTCGACGGCGCAGCCCTGCTTTTTGAGATGCGCGCCCATCACCGTGGCCAGAGATTGATCGTCGTCAACGACCAGGACACGTTCAGCCATCAGACAAGCTCCTGCCTCCAAGCGTTCCGTCAGCAGCCACACATAGCATATCGGTCCGAGCCCCGGCCGCACATGTACTTCGGCTTGGTTCAGCAGGTAGGCCGGGGCCTGGCAGCATCAGCGCCGAACGTGAGTATGTTATGCTAGAAGCCGCTGCCTTAACTGTTTGAGTTAGTTGGAACGCTGCCTTAACCGGGCCACAACCTTGGCGTAAAAACCAAATGAAGCCGGAGCACGATGTCTGATTTTGTCTTACGCAACGCCAACATTTGGACGAACGAGGCGCGATTGCCGCGAGCCGTGGCGCTCGCGGTGCGCGACGGGCGCATCCTCACGTTGGGCCAGGAAGCGGACGTTGTGTCCGCCCTGCCCGACGCGCCGGCGCTCGATCTGGGGGGACGAACGGTTCTGCCGGGGTTGATTGACGCGCACATGCATATGGAGTGGTACAGCCTCAGCCTGCAGCAGGTGGAGGCGGAGACCGAGTCGTTGGCAGCGTGTTTGCGCCGCGTCCAGGCCAAAGTCCGCACCACGCCACGCGGCGAGTGGATCACCGGCCACGGCTGGAATCAGAACGCCTGGGGCGGCAGCTTCCCCACCGCGCGTGATCTCGACGCCGTGGCCCCGGAGCATCCAGTGTATTTGCGCGCCAAGTCCGGCCACGCCGGCTGGGCCAACACGCTCGCCCTCAGGCAGGCCGGTATCAGCGCGAACACGCCTGCGCCGCCCGGCGGCGAGATCCAAAAAGACGCGCGCGGCCAGCCCACCGGCATCCTGTTCGAAGAAGCGATGGCGCTGGTTGGCGATTTGATCCCACCGCCTTCCGAAGAAGCGCTGGCCGAGCTGATGATCACGGCGCAGCACCGCGCCTGGCGCTTCGGCCTGACCGGCCTGCACGACTTCGATGGACGGCGCAGCCTGGTGGCCTGGCAGATCCTGCGCGAACGCGACCAGCTCGGCCTGCGTGTGGTCAAGATGATCCGCGTGGCGTACCTGGGGCACGCCATTGCGCTTGGCTTGCGCTCCGGCTTCGGCGACGACTGGCTGCGGCTGGGCAACGTCAAAGTCTTTCTCGACGGCGCGCTCGGCCCACGCACGGCGCGCATGATCGAACCTTACGAGGCCGAGCCGGACAATTACGGGATCACCGTCACCGACCCGGAGGAGTTCTACGAGCAGGCCTCGCGCGCCGCCGCCCACGGCCTGGCCATGACCACGCACGCCATCGGCGACAAGGCCAATCATGATCTACTGAACGTGTACGCGCGGATCCGTGCCGAGGAGCGCGGGCGCGGTCAGCCGCCGTTGCGCCATCGCTGCGAGCACGTGCAGGTGCTGCACCCGCAGGATGAAGCGCGGCTCGGCCAGCTCGGCGTGATCGCTTCGATGCAACCGATTCACGCGACGAGCGATATGGTGATGGCGGACCGGTTCTGGGGGAAGCGCTGCGCCGGCGCCTATGCCTGGCGCACTCAGCTCAATGCAGGAGCGACGCTGGCCTTCGGCAGCGATGCGCCGGTGGAAAGCCTCAACCCCTTCCTGGGCATTCATGCCGCCGTCACGCGCCGCCGCGCCGACGGCTCACCCGGCCCGGGCGGCTGGTATCCCGAACAGCGCCTGACGGTGGAAGAGGCAGTGCGCGGCTTCACGCTCGGCGCAGCCTACGCCGGCTACATGGAAGACAGGATCGGCAGCCTGACGCCGGGTAAGTACGCCGACCTGATCGTGCTCGACCGCGACATCTTCACCTGCGACCCGATGGCGATCAAAGATACACAGGTGCTGGGGACGATGATCAACGGCGAGTGGAAATACAGAGCGTTCTGAGCTGACGACGCCGCCGGCCCTGCCGCTGCGGCCCGCAGGTTTCGCCGCTACCGCGCTGGGAATGGCCTGTGGCGCCCCCCGCCTCTTCAACGGGCACTCCGGGTTTGGCGAGGGCAACGCCTTCGCCAAACAGAAACAGGCCTAACCGGCCTGTTTCCAATTGCGCCTGCTGGACTTCCGGTGATGCGGTGGCAGGGAGAAGGGGGAAGAGGGGAACCGAAAGGCCTGGCGCTGTCTTGAATAAATTTATAGCGCAACTCAGCGGGCCTCACCACCAACGAACGCTAAAAAGTGCGTGAATCTTCCGTGAAAGATTGCGCTCCAACCTCATTCTCGATGAGTTTGTCGGTGCGCTATGTCACAACCCATCTGCCGAGCGTCGAATGAATTGACGTTAGCGCCTGACGATCGGCAGGTACACGCGCTGCGTCAAGATCGAAAACGTCTGCACGACGCGGGTGACGTTGCCCTGCACGTCGCGCACCTGCACGTACAGGCGGGCGTTTCCCACATTGGTAAGCGGCGTTTGAAGCGCGATGGTGTAGATGCCATCACCGGTGGGTTGCGCCAGGTCGGCCAGTTGGGCGCCCGGTGCGCGCCCCGCGATGGAGATCGTGGCCGTGATCGAGAGCGAGCCGGGCTGGATGCCGGTGTACGCATCGGCGACGCCCACGCGAATCACGCTGAGCGGCGTGCTGCTCAGACCGGAGCGCGGCGCGCCGGGCAGGGCGGGGTCTTCCAACAACGCGCGCATTTGCAGCGCCCCCACCATTTCTTTGTCTGCGCTACTGGGTACCCGTTGTACGCTCACGGGCACGACCCAAGCGGGGCCGTGCTCACAGTCTTCTT
>JBBIQY010000111.1:0-9606 GCA_037442085.1 Anaerolineae bacterium | reverse complement strand
AAGCCACCGGCCGTTCCGACCGAGGTCTGGATTAACCCGCCCGGGCCGGCGGAGAAAGCGAGGTCAGACACCGACGTGCTACAGTAAATTCCTCCCGGTGGTGTCCAAGACCCATTGACACACTCCGCCGATCACGCCATCCAGGGCGTCTTCGCAGATCACGCGGCTCATCCGGCTGCGTGCAGCAGCCGCACGCTCTTTGTCAATCTCGACGCCGAGCGTGTGTTGAAGGTCCAGCAGGCGCGCGACTTCCGCCGCCGCGATCCCTTCTCCGCAAAACATGTCCAGCAGGGTGGATTTGGGGTTGCGCGACGGCTGTACCTGAGCCGCGATGGACACAAGCAGTTCGTCCGGGGTCTTGACATACCCCGCATTCATGAATACCGCGAGTTGGGTCATGATCCTATCCAGGCGTGGAAGCCTCTGAGTGCCCAGGCGACGTGTGCCGGCGCAGGGGGAGCGATCACCGACCCATCTGCAACCGGCAGTTTCTTTTTTCGCGCCAGGTGGCTGTACAGGTCACGCCAGGCCTGCGGGTCCGCCCGCACCCGCCAGGCCGGGGCCAGGCCGACCGAGTCGGTGATCGGCGCAATGAGGGGACAGCCGTTGGCCCTGCGCGCCGTTCGCCCCGCTTCGCGGAGCGAAGACGGGGAAGCGGTGCGTTTCACGGCTTCGCGCCACACGATCTCTGCCCAGCCCGGCTGCTCGGGCAGCAGGATGATCTGCCGGAGTTGCGTCAGCCAGTAGGCATATGGTTCACACGCCCCCGGCGGCCCGAAGGTGATGAAGCGCCGGACCGCACCCTGTGGCGCGTCTTGCTGTTGCTCGTTTGTCGTCTTGGTAGTATCGGGTGGGTTGGCCAGGAAATCCGTCAACGCCGTGCGGCTGACGAGCAGGAGTGGCCGTCCGTTGGAGAGAGACAGCAGATCGTCGTGGTCGAAGCGTTCGTAGCCCTCGGGGTCCGGCAGGCGCTTGAGGGGGATGAGACGCCGGCGAGGCAGAGCCTGCCCTGAGCTATCACCCTGAGTTTGCCGAAGGGCTGCCGAAGGGTCGAGCGTGAGCTCAACCTTCTTGGTGCCGGTGACGCAGGCGGCCCAAATCGCATCCAGCTGCGTCTTCGACCCGGAACCGAACAGCAGGGCCGCGAAGCCGTCGTCGCACAGCAGGCAGGCGCTCAGTCCATAATTCTGGTGCGGATACAGAACGAAAACATGCCCTACCCCGAATCGGATTCGGGGTAGGGCATGTTTACATCCGTTGACGTCAGGATGAATCTTCTATCGCTCGTCTTACAGCCGGGATTAGAAGAATGGGCGGTTCACTTTCTATGCTTTCTCCCAGTCTTCGCGGCTCACGCCAGCCTGCCGCAAGATACGAACGAGCAATTCAACACCAATATCCCCTTGATGGGGGTTGGGCAAAGCCAGGCGCAAATTGCCTTTGACCATGTACTCGTGCTTCCCGCCGGAGTGTGGCCCGACGAATCCCAGTCGGCGCAGCCGACGGATGAGCTCCTTGCGTTTGACGGGCCTCAGGGACGGCATCAGGTGGCCACCTTTTCCGTCTCAAGTTTCACGCGGCCAATCGGCGGGATCTCATGTCCCAACCGCAGCCCCAGCACAATCCAACCCTCCAACACTTCCTGCAATTCGGTGCGGCACGCTTCTAACGTTTTGGCATTAGCATACACGCCCGGACAGGGCGGAATTTCGCCATAGAACGTTCCGTCTTCCAGCAATTCGTATCGCGCGCGGTTCATGGCGGCCTGGATATATCTGCTTAACATGGGGTACCTTGCCTTTGACAAAAATCTCTCATCGTCTCGCCCGATCGGCTTTTCAATCTTATTCCTTCTTATCCATAATCGCAAGCCACTTCCAACCGGCAGTCATACGAGCCGCGTCATCCCTTCGCGGCGATGTTCACCAGCGCCACGATAAAGGCAATCTGGTGCGTCTCGTTGGTGGCCGCGATCTTGATCGGGTGTAAGGTGAAGGGCGTGTCGCCCTGGCTTTTCTCTTCCGCCGGACCAATGTGCATCTCCGCGTTGGCCACACCCAGGTCATCCAGTGACTTCAGGATCGGGGCCAGGTACTGAAACCCGACCCCAAGCTGAACCGGATCGGCCCCGTCATAGGCGACCGGGAACTAGTCATCCGCCTGCGTGCCGTCCTTGTCGCTGAGATGCCAGTGTAGAGTCGCCGGTGTGGCAGGTTCGGCCGCGCCTGGTACGAGGGTCAGGACATTGGCGGCCTTGCTGTCAACCACGCGGCGGATGCCCAATAGCCGCTTCGTGATGGGCGCCACCGGCACGACGGCTTTGGTGGTGAACCTGAGCCGGCTTTCCAGTACTCCCAGGTTGGGGTAGCCAATCGCCATCAGCTGCAGCGTGAAGGTGCGGCTGACCCCGTCGCTGATCTGCAGGGACTCACCCTTCAACCCGATCTTGATCGTTCCCTCGCTGGGGAGCTTATCCACGACGGTCTGCAAGTGCCGGGCGGGCACGATGGCGATGCGGATGCTGCTGCCCCCGACGAGTGCTGGCGGCACCGACGCCTTCACCATCGTCGAGCCGATGGTGTTTTTGTCCGTCGCCGTCAGCAAGACGCCCTCGTTCCCGGCCTGCCGGATGAAGACCCGCCGGACTGCGCCGGAGATGTCTTCGACCTTCGGGTCCACGATCTCAAACAACGGGTCGAGGTGCGCCTTCAGGGCCTTGACGTCCACTTCACAGCCCTCCCCTTCAAACCAGGCGATGTCGGGAAAGACATCGGCGGCGGCCACGGGCACGCGCACCCGGAAAGTGCCATCTGCCAAAACCAGTTGGCCTTTGCCATCCGTGTTGAGTTGAATGGCCGGCCAGCCCCTCCCGCCGACGCCCGCGCCGGCGGCAGTCGCGGTGGCGATGACCGAGAGCGCGCCCGTCGCCGAAGCCGAAGTCGCCGAACCGCAAACGGCTGTGGCCGTGGTCGAGCCGTCGCTGCCGGCATGCATGGTCAAACCGCCCAAACCCGAAGACTTCGCGCGCCGCAAGCCACCGGCCACGCCCGAACCGGAAAAGCCCGCCGAGCCGGCCAAGCCGCAAGAACAGCAGAAGTGAAATCAAAAGCCGCTGACATCCATCAGCGGCTTTTTTGATTGTTTGGACAGGTGACTGTCACTGGGCCTTGAGCGTCTGGTCGCGGGCAGAGGTTGGTTGCCCAGTGACAGTCACCTTCGTTCAGCGCACACTACGGTGAGATAGTCCCGCCGCTGAAGTCATCCAGCACGGCGTCGCCCGCGCCGATGAACCACAGCCCAATGCGTCCGGTCTTGCCGTTGAAGAACGGAGGTAGCGAGGTCTCTTTGATCTTCCGGCCATTCAGGTAGACCTCCACCGCGCCGCCCGACGCGCCGTCGCGCACCCGCGCGCCCAGCTGGTCGCCATCGTGCAGTTCGATGTTGGGGACAGTGGCCTGCAACTGCCAGACCGCGCCCACGCCGGGGACGTAGGTCTCAACGCCAATCTCGTGAGCGACAGCGTTGTAGAACACGGCTACCGCGCCCTGTCGCCAGTTGCCCCGCACCTTGAGCATCAGGCTCTGGTGCAGGCCATCCGGGTCCACCCGGGCGAAGGTGATGCAGGCCGCCTGGCTCGCACCGAAGATGTTGCGTACCCAGTTGATCGGCCCATCGCCGACGACATCCACCTCGCGGTTGATGATTTGATAGCTGCCCAACCCCTCCGCGCCAGACCAGTTTGATCCCAGCGGGCCGTCACGGCGGTTGAAGTTGTCGAGCACCGTCGGGCAGACCGGCGGCAGGGGTTCAGCTTCAATCGTGAGTGAGGCGTAGCTGAGGAAGGTGTCATCCTCGATCAGGCCGTACAGGTTGCCATCTGCGGCGAGGCGGAGGATGTCCTGAGGCCTGCCTTTGTCGCCGTGACCATCCTGCGGGTAGGAGCGGACAGGGTCTGTATCGGGAAAGACGCCGATCTGCCCCAAATCCTGAACGTCTACGCCGTTTTGGTCCACCTCAATCGCTGAGACCACGCCGTTGAGCAGGTTGACTCGGAGACTGATCACGCGGTTGCGAAAGCAATCTGGATTGAGGGTGAACCCGTTTCTTGGGCACCCTAATCGATCCATCACGCGCCAGCCGTACTGCATCCCTATGACATACTCGCCAGACTGGCTCCCTTCATCCCAGAGCTGCAATCGGTCGCTGCCCAGGTTGGCGAAGAGGCAACCACCCTGCGTCGGAAAACATTGCACGAGGAAGTCGAGGCGCAGTATCGCCCGTGTCACCCGGGCCGGGTCGAAGCGTGAATGCCCGGCCAACACAAAGAGGAACTTGCCCAGATCGACCCTGAATGCGTCGCTGTTCGTCAGGTCTGCGCTTCCGGGAATCGTCGAGCCGTTGCGCGCGTTTTGGGCCCAGGTCAGAAAGTCTGCCGGAGGTTGATAAGTGGTGTAATCGTCTTCGCTGCCGGCGCCGTCGGGTGTCGTGTCCACATCGCCGTAGCAGCTTTGCGCGCCGTCCGGGCAGAAGCGCGCCTGCTGAATCACCGCCGTGGCGGTGGGCTGGGCGGCGACCGGCAGCGGCGGCGCGACCGCGGCGAGCGCCATCAGCCCGAGCAGGGCCAATCGGGTGAGGGGGGTGAGTTTGAACATGGGACACGTTCTCCTTTCAGATAGCGCACGGGCGTTGTGCTCCGTGTCGCGGGTTTCAGATGACAGCCACCTTATTTCGCCGAGTGCCGCCTGCGCTTTCGAGATATCCTCACTGGCTGGGATAGGCATACACGCGCACTCTCACAGAGTCGGGGCAGAAAGTCCCTTGAGCGCAAACGTGGTGGTAGACTTTGGCGGCCACGCGGTAGTAGAAGTAGGGCGAGTTCTGAATGTCAATCGACTCCGGATCGTGCTCAACAACAGCACGCGTATAGGGATTGTCTGCCTGCCAGATACAGCTTCTTCCCGTCCACACCCCATACAGCAGGCCGCCACCCAGGTTTTCGTAGGATCCTCCCAGGCGCAAGCCCCATACGAAGTAGGTCAGGTTCGTGTGGACACACACCGCCTCAGTCGTGGGCGGAGTGTGACCCCACCACGGACGGATGCGGATCGTGCGCCCCGTCGCGTTGTAGACGCCGACATGCCAGTAATCCTCGCACCGGTTTTGACCGACCTGTGCATATGACCCGTTGGGCGAAATCGAGTCGTAAACCCGAAATAGCGGGCGGTTGATCGAGATGCTGCCATCGTGCGGGACGAAATCAAAGCAGTCGGTTGGGAACGGGCCGGGCGCATCGTGCGCGAAGGCCGGGCGCGCGGCCAGCGGCGCGAACAGCAGCCCGGCCAATAGCATCCACACGCTGAACCGGCGCAGCGCAATTTGAGTGAGCGATGATAGGTTGGACATGATCAGTCTCCTTGTCTGGTTGGGTCGCCGTCGGCGACCATCGTTTCCGATTGCAGATAAACGTACAGGTTTTCCAGGCTGGCAAAGTGCAGCTCCTTTCCGTCATCCGCCGCCTTCACCGTCGCGCGCCAGGGCGACTCTGGGCCGTCGCGCCACAGACGCAGCACGTACATCCGGTGAATTGCTCGTGATTGCTGCTTGTCCGGCGTGTGCATTTCCGTTATGCTGTGGTTGAACTTTTCTCGGATGGCCTTGCTATCCTTGTTGCACGGATGATGACAGAGGGCCGTTCCAAAATCGTCCCCAACGCGATGAGCCTCCTCGAACTGACTCTGTTTGGCCCGTTCCGCGCTGCGTTGGGCGAGGCTGACCTGCCCGCCTTCCGCACCGACAAGGTTCGCGCGCTGCTGGCCTACCTCGCCGTCGAGGCCGACGCGCCGCACCGCCGCGAAAGCCTGGCCGCGCTGCTCTGGCCGGAGATGCCGGATGCGGACGCCCTCAACAACCTCCGCAAAACGCTCCACCGGCTGCGCGAGCCGCTCGGCGCGATGGCCGGGTCGCTGCTCACCGCCGACCGGCCCACCGTGCTCCTTCACTCCGCCGCCGTGCATTCCGATGCCGGCGAGTTCCGCCGGCTGCTGGCCGAGTCCGCCGCGCATCCCCACCCCGCGCTGCATGAGTGTGACGATTGCATTGTCCGGCTGGCGCGTGCGACGGAGTTGTATGCGGGCGAATTCCTCGCCGGGCTGTCGCTGCCGGATGCGCCAGCCTTTGAAGAGTGGCTGGTCGTGCAACGCGAGTCGCTGCGGTTGCAAACTCTGACCGCGCTCGGCGAGTTGGCGGACGTACACGCGCAGCGCGGCGAGCATGACTCGGCGGTCGCTTTCGCAACCCGGCAACTGGCGCTCGAGCCATGGCACGAGGCCGCGCATCGCCAATTGATGCGGGCGCTGGCCGCGCGCGGGCAGCGGGCCGAGGCGCTGGCGCAATTGGAAGCCTGTCGCCGCGTGCTGGCCGAGGCGCTGGGCGTGGAACCCTCCGCCGAAACGCTGGCGCTGGCCGAGCAGATTCGCGCCGGCCCGCCCTCCTCGGCGCGGTTGCACGGCTTCCCCGCGCCGCCCACCCACTTCATCGGGCGCGAACGCGAGGTGGAGGCGGTGGCGCGCCAGTTGTGCGACGAGCCGGAATGCCGCCTGCTCACCCTCGTCGGGCCGGGCGGCATCGGCAAGACGCGGCTCGCGCAACAGGCCGCAGCCGCTTCGCTGCGCGCCTTCCCGCACGGCGTCTACTTCGTGCCGCTGGCCCCGGTCGGCCAACCCGCCGCCATCACCGCCGGCCTCGCGCACGCCCTCAACTTCCACTTTCGCGGTCAGGCCGAGCCGCGCGCGCAACTCATCCAGCATTTGCGCGAGCGCGAACTGTTGCTGGTGATGGACAACTTCGAGCACGTGCTGGCCGGGGCCGAGCTGCTGGCAGAGATTTTGCAGGCCGCGCCGGGCGTGCGTTGTCTGGTCACTTCACGCGAGCCGTTGCGCCTGCGCTGGGAGTGGCTGTTCGAGGTGCCGGGGCTGGCGACGCCGGAGGATGTGCGCGCCGCCGAGATCGAAAGCTATAGCGCGGTGCAGTTGTTCGTGCAGGCCGCGCGCCAGCGGCAGCCGCGCTTCCGGCTCGACGCGGCCAACCGCGCGCACGTGGCCCGCGTGTGCCGCCTGGTGCAGGGCATGCCGCTTGGCCTCGAACTGGCGGCGGCGTGGGTGCGCTCGCTGACGCTGGCCGAGATCGTGGCCGGCATCGAACGCAATCTCGATTTTCTGGCCGCGCCGATGCGCGACATGCCCGAACGCCATCACAGCCTGCGCGCGGTGTTCACCCAATCGTGGGCGTTGTTGACCGAGGCCGAGCAGGCGATCTTCGCGCGGCTGGCGGTGTTCCGAGGCGGCTTCGGGCGCGAAGCGGCTGAACGTATCGCCGGCGCGTCACTGCCCGCGCTGGCCGGGCTGGTGGATAAATCGCTCGTCCGGTTGTCGCCGACGGGCCGTTACGAGAGCCATGAAGTGCTGCGCCAGTTCGCGCTGGAGCAATTGCAACGTTCCGCGCCCGAGGCCGGGCAGACGAGCGAGCGGCACGCCGCGTACTTCGCCGATTTTCTACAGCAGCGCGAGCCGCGCCTGAAATCCGATCAACAAAAAGAAACGCTGGCCGAGGTCGGGGCGGAGATCGAGAACATCCGCGCGGCGTGGCGCAACGCCGTCGAGCGCGCCGAGGCCGAAGACGTGGCGGCGTGCCTTGAAGGTCTACATCTATTCTGCGAGATGCGCGGCTGGTTTCAGGAGGGGGCGGAGCTTTTCGGGTATGGAGTCGCAGCGTGGGAGGCGGCCGGCCGGGGTGATGAACTTGTGGCGGCCAGGATGCGGGCGCGGCGCGGACGATTTCTGCACCGGCTCGGCCTGCACGAGGCGGGCCGCGGCTTGCTCGAACACAGCCTGCGCCACTTTCGCGCGGCGAGCATCAAGGACGAAACCGCGCTGGCCCTGCTCAGTCTGGGCAGCATCGCTCAGGTGATGGGCGAGGCGGACGAAGCGCAGGCGTGCTTGCAGGAAAGTTTAGCGATCTCGCGGGCGCGTGGCGATGAATGGGGGATCGTGCGCGCGCTGATCAGTCTGGGCGACAAGGCCATTGACCGCCGCGAGTACGCCGAGGCGCGCGGGTACTTGGAGGAGAGCCTGCAACGCTGCCGCGCCATCGGCGACCGGCGCGGCCTCGCCCACTCGCTCGATGAACTCGGCCTGGCGGCGCTGGCGCAGGGAGAGTATCGCGAAGCGCAGCGGATATTTGAAGAAAGCCTGGCTGCGCTGCGCGAGATCGAGGATGAGTGGGGGGTGGCGGTCGCGCTCAACGACCTCGGCCTGGTGGCGTTCCGGCTGGGTGGGGAGGAACTGCCCGGCGCGGTTCGCTACCTCGACGACAGTTTGAACATCTTCAACACCATCGGCGACCGCTGGGGGATGGCGACGGCGCACTACAACCTGGGGCGCGTGCACGCCGCGCTGGGCGACGCCGCGCGGGCGCGGCATCATCTGCAACAAAGTTTGCGCTTCAACGAGGAGAGCGGCGATCAGGTGGGATGTGCGCGCGTGCTCGTTCACCTGAGCAACACCGCCTTCGCCGAAGGCGACCGCGCCGAGGCCGGACGATTGTTGAAGCAAAGTCTGAAGCTGTGCCGCGACCGGTCGGCGGCGGTGGCGTTGCAGGCGTTGGCGGGGATGGCGCAATGGCTGGCGGAAGCGGAACCGGCGCGCGCGGCCAGCCTCGCGGCGTACATTCAAAATCAGCCGGAAGCCACGCCGGACACGCAGCGGCAAGTGCAGCAGCTTCTATCGCAACTCACGCCGCAGTTGGCGGCTCCGTCTCAAATTGATTCGCGCCCGCTGGTCGAGGTGGTGGATGAGTTTGCGGAGCATTCTGACAACGAATGGTGAACGAATAAACGAATGTCTCGGAGTTCCAACGCCCATTCGTTGTCAGATCCGGCTTATTCGCTGACCACCGGCCTGATCTCCGTCCACGTCCGCCCGCCGTCGGTGGTCTTCACCAGCGCCACGCCTTCGGCGCTCTGCGCCACCGCCCAGCCGAGTTGCGGCGAGACGAAGCTGAACTGCGCCGTCCAATTCACTTGCCGGGTGCGGTTGAGGGTTTCGCCGGCGTTCTGTGTGGTGAACAAATCGCGCGGGCCTTCGGCGTTCGGGTCGGGCGCGGTCAACACCCAGCCCACCTCGGCATTGAGGAACTCGGCGGACTGATAAGCCCCCGTTACCGGCTCGGTCTGCCAGGTCGCGCCGCCATCCTGCGTGGAATAGACAAACGCCGACTGCGTGCCGCTGGGCAAATCGTAGCAGGTGACGGTCAGCACGCCGGCCTGTCCTTCAAAGAACGCGGGGGCTTGCGGGTCGCAACTCAGCATGGCACTACTTCTCAACTTGGCCTTTGAGCGCCTGTACTAATCTCTGGAATGCGTCGGTTTGCGTCTTTATTTCTGTTAGCGTCTCTGTCAATAGACGTTATAAGAAATAAGAATTAGACTGTATGGATGCTCAACTACACAGACTTGAAACGAGATGGACGGAAATTTCTGGCCCTCACTGGATTAACCCTCAACGAATTCAAATTATTGTTGCCTGCTTTTGAGAAAGCTTATCGTCAGTC